>JAEZRB010000284.1 GCA_023412975.1 Bacteroidota bacterium
TTACCTGTTCATCTTATTATTTGGACGCGTCCCCTTCCCCGGGTGTCCTGTTTTTCTTTTGTATTTTTGCCGCCACATCTAATACTTAATAGAAACATGAACCTCGAATATAAATCTTTGCTGAACCCCGATTTTCATCCCCAATCAAGAGTTTGGATCTACCAGGCCAGCCGGGTATTTTCCATCGGCGAGGCCCTCGAAATTGAGAACCTGGTTAACCAGTTTACAGCGGAATGGAAAAGCCATGGCGCGCCTGTAAAAGCTACAGGCTATTTATTCTTTGGCCAGTTTATTATCCTGATTGCCGATGAGACGGCTACTGGCGTGAGTGGTTGCAGTACCGATAGCTCCGTACACTTTATAAAAGAGATTGAACAACGTTTCGGGGTTAGTATGTTCGACCGCACTACGCTGGCTTTTGTGGTTAAGGACAAAATCCAGATGCTTCCCCTTGCGCAGTTGCAGTATGCTGCCGACAACGGGTTTATTGATAGCGATTCCCTTTATTTTAATAACATGGTACAAACCCGGGAAGAGCTTGAGAATAACTGGATCATACCGGTAAAAAACAGCTGGCTCAAAAACCGGATCAGGCTGGAAGTCAACAATTAATTTTCGTAGATTTAATGGCGTGCGGAAATAGCTCATCTGGTAGAGCGACAGCTTCCCAAGCTGTAGGTGGCGGGTTCGAGTCCCGTTTTCCGCTCTTTTTCAACTTCTTATAGCCCACTAGATAGCTTTAATACGCTTTAAAACTGACATCCTGTCAGAAATTCTCAAGGTTTGCTGTATATTTGCGTCCCGGCTTTTGCCGGCAAAATACACCTGAGAGAATGCTTGAATCGTTGACACAGAATAAACATGATGAGGCCCGCCAGGGGGAGGCTTTTGCACCCTTTGCAAATGACCCGGCTGCATATCGCAAAAGGTTTTATATAGAAAGCTATGGCTGTGCCATGAATTTCGCGGATAGCGAAGTTGTGGCTTCCATCCTGCATAAAGAAGGTTTTGGCGCCACCCGGGATGTGGAAGAAGCCGACCTGATCTTTGTAAACACCTGCTCGATACGGGAGAAGGCGGAACAAACAGTCCGTAAGCGTCTGACCGAGTTTCGCAAACTGAAGAAAAAAAAGCCTGGTACCCTGGTAGGCGTGCTGGGTTGTATGGCTGAACGCCTGAAGGCCAAATTCCTTGAAGAAGAAAAACTGGTTGACATTGTAGTCGGTCCCGATGCATACCGTTCCCTGCCCGGATTGGTGGAAGAAGCGGAATCGGGCCAGCGTGCGATCAATGTTTTGCTTAGCCGCGACGAAACATATGCGGATATCTCGCCTGTACGACTCAACAGCAATGGCATTTCGGCATTTGTGAGCATCATGCGAGGCTGTAATAATATGTGCTCATTTTGCGTGGTGCCCTTCACCCGCGGAAGAGAAAGAAGCCGCGATTCAGAAAGCATCGTTCAGGAATGCCGCGAACTTTTCGAAAACGGCTATCGTGAAGTGACCCTGCTCGGACAAAACGTAGATTCCTACTATGAAGCCGAAGGCCCGGGCGGAATACCGGTTACATTTGCGAAGCTGCTCGAAAAAGTAGCGCTGATATCGCCTTTACTTCGGGTCCGCTTTTCTACCTCCCACCCCAAAGACATCACCGACGAAGTGTTGTACACGATGGCGAAGTATGAAAATATTTGTAACAATATTCACTTACCAGTGCAAAGCGGTTCGACCCGGATCCTGCAACTGATGAACCGGACCTATACCCGCGAATGGTATATGAATAAGATCGACCGTGTGCGGGAGATTCTTCCAGGCTGTGGGATCAGCAGCGATATTATCGCGGGATTTTGTACCGAAACAGAAGAAGACCACCAGGAGACATTAAGCATTATGGAATATTCGAAATACGATTATTCCTATATGTTCTTTTATAGCGAGCGTCCCGGAACCCTGGCACAGCGCAGATATAAAGACGATATACCGGAAGAGATCAAGAAAAGAAGACTCGCGGAGATCGTGGAACTGCAAAACAGGCTTTCACTCCAGAGCAACCAGGCCGATTTGGGAAAAGTTTTCAAAGTATTAATTGAAGGAAGCAGCAAAAAAAGTGAGGACGACTGGATGGGAAGAACCTCAGAAAATAAAGTGATGATATTTCCGAAAGGAACATTCAACTATAATGCGGGCGATTATGTTTATGTAAAAACATTAAGCTGCACCCAGGGAACATTATTGGGTGATATAACAGGATTTTAGCACTGATTAAATCGTTGACCGAAGCAGACTATTATGGATATTCAATCAATAAAAAACCGGTTTGGGATCATTGGCAGCTCGCCCGCACTAAACTATGCGTTGCAGGTAGCGGCACAGGTAGCCAATACCGATCTTACCGTGTTGATAAATGGAGAAAGCGGGGTTGGTAAAGAAGCTTTTTCCCTGATCATACATTCACTCTCCAATCGTAAACATAATCCCTTCATTGCCGTTAACTGCGGTGCCATACCGGAAGGAACGATCGATTCAGAATTATTTGGTCATGAGAAAGGGTCATTTACCGGCGCTGTTGATTCACGCAAAGGTTATTTTGAAACCGTGAATGGTGGCACCATTTTTCTCGACGAGATCGGAGAAATGCCGCTGGGTACCCAGGCCCGGTTACTGCGTGTTCTCGAAGCAGGTGAATACATCCGTGTGGGTTCCAGTAAGGTTCAGAAAACCGATGTACGTGTGATAGCTGCTACCAATAAAGACCTGTTTCAACTGGTACAACAGGGAAAGTTCCGTGAAGACCTGTACTATCGCTTAAGCACCGTGCCCATCCGTGTGCCTGCGCTGCGCGACAGGAAGGAAGATATACATATTCTCTTCCGGAAATTCGCTGCTGATTTTGCCGATAAATACAAAACACCTTCAATACAGCTGGACGAGGAAGCGAAAAACGTGTTAATTAATTACCCCTGGCCCGGCAATGTGCGTGAATTGAAGAATATTGCAGAGCAGATGTCGGTACTTTCGGAAGACAAGAATATTACGGTTAAAGACCTCAATAAGTTCCTTCAACCGTATTCGAACAACCGCCTGCCGGCGTTGACCTCCCAGCATGCCGCCGCACAGGATTTCAGCAGCGAAAGGGAAATCCTATACAAGCTCTTTTTCGATATGAAGAAGGATGTAACGGAACTGAAACGGATGTTTCTTGAGATCCTGCAAAACCCGTCACTCGCATCAAAGGACCACGCGTTTATCAACGAGCTCAAGGAACTCAAGTCGGGTGATAATCTGCATCCCTACCTGGTGCCACAGGTACACCCCACACCGCAACAGGCAGTGCAACCCGTTATCATGAACAATGACATTCATGATCATGAAGAAGTGGAGGAAAGCCTCAACATCATGGATAAGGAAAAGGAACTGATCATAAAAGCGTTGAAAAAACATAAGAGCAAAAGAAAGGACGCGGCACTTGACCTGGGCATCAGTGAAAGAACATTGTACCGCAAACTGAAGGAATATGATATCGATGAATAACAAGAGACCCCTGCTACACAAACAACCAGGAGAAACTGCAAATCGTAAAGGATTTTCATTTCGTGGCAGATTACTTTCAGGTGTATGCTGTTTTGCACTCGCCGCAGCAGGACTGTTTTGGCTGAGCACGCTCAACAGCGGTTGTAAGGTCTATTCCATCCGCGATGTATCGATTCCTGACAGCATTAAGACAGTCAAGGTCAATTTTATCGAGAATAAAGCGCCTTATGTGAACCCACAGTTAAGCCCAAGGCTTACCGATCGCCTGCGGCAAAAAATCGTGGGGCAAACCAAACTCGCTCAAACAAATAACGACAATGCCGACTGGGAGATCAGGGGGCATATTTCAAATTACTCTTTTAGCACATCTGGTATAACTACTGGTCAAACCGGGGGCCGCGATGTCGCCACTAACCGGCTTACCGTGACGGTACATGTGATCCTAAACGATCAGAAAGCCAATAAAACACAGGAGTATGATATCAGCCGGAACTTTGAATTTTCCGGCAACAAATCCATCCAGCAGGCTGAGGCCGAACTCGGTGAAGAGATCATACGGGGCCTCACAGATGATATCTTCAACAGAATCTTCTCCAACTGGTAATTTTCCTAAACATAGAGCCCGGCAGACAGACGCGGGTTTAACGGTCAATTTCTTAACTTGTGCCCATGAATCTTACTGTCGATGAAATAACCAAATCCATTACTGGTAGGTATTCGCTTTATGAGTGTGATACAGAAGAACTGAAACAGGTGACCAATCGTTATCCGTTTTTTGGACCCGCCAGGTTTCTATTGGCCAAAAAACTCAAGGAGGAGCAATCTCCAGTTGTCGACGAACATATTCAGAAAGCTTCCCTTTATTTTCAAAACCCGGTATGGTTTGATCATCTGTTAAATGAAACCGGTATCATTGAAACTTTTATTCCTGAAAAGCATGAAACCCCGGTTTCGGTAAATGAGGAAGAAGAAAACGCAGGTGGTTCCACGGTGGTAAGTGAAGAAGAGGAAGAAAACGAAGCTCCAATAATAATTGAAGAAGAGGAAAAAGCAATTGAAGTTCCGGTGGTAAATGAAGAAGTAGAAAAAGTAGACGAAGCACCAGTAGTAAGTGAAGAGGATGATAAAGACGAAGTCCCGGTTGACCAGGATGAAGCCATAGATGAAAAACCACTCGAGTTACCAAAATTCAAATTTGAACCCGTTGACGTTTCAAATACTGAACTAACTTTCGAACCTTATCATACGATCGACTATTTTGCTTCTCAGGGCATAAAGGTGGTGGAAGAGGTAAAGCCGGAGGACAAGCTGGGTAAGCAACTGAAAAGTTTTACTGAGTGGCTGAAGGTCCTAAAAAAAGTACCCGTATCCGAGATCGTGTCGACGGTAAGCCAGCAGGATGAGCAAAAGGTGGAAAAACTCGCAGAGGTTTCCATTAATGATCGCGAAGTAGTTACAGAGGCGATGGCCGAGGTATGGGAAAAGCAGGGAAATACGTCCAAAGCGATTGAAGTTTACCAGAAATTAAGTTTGCTTAATCCCCCCAAAAGCTCTTATTTTGCAGCCAAAATTGAACAATTAAAGAACTTGTGATATGACCATTTTATTTGTGATACTCGTGCTTTTGGCTTCTGTGGTGCTCGGCCTTATCGTATTGATTCAAAACCCTAAAGGTGGTGGACTGTCGGGAAGTATTGCTGGTTTCAGCAACCAGTTTATGGGTGTAAAACAAACCACCGACGTCCTGGAAAAAGGTACCTGGATCTTCGCTGCTATCGTAGGTGTACTATGCCTGTTTTCCGCATTTTTTATTTCCAACAATAGCACCTCTACCGGACCCAGCAGGGCTAGTGATGCGCAATTGCCTGTAACTACTCCAGTTGCACCGCCCGCGGAACAACCGTCAAATACGATTACACTCCCCGATTCATTGAATAAATAGGAAAATACTTCTAATATTTCTAAACCCTGTCGCAAAGACAGGGTTTTTTATTTAACTTGTTTTATCTAAATCCTTTATGATCGGAAAAACTGGAACAGGATGAAAAAACGCATCATATTCGCTTTCCTTATTCTAATCCTTTTTATAGGTGGTTTCGCCGCCTGGAAATTCCTGGGACCCTCCGTAAAAGCGCCGAATGACAAATACCTGTATATCCCCACAGGCGCCGATTATGACATGGTGCGGGCTGAATTATATAACCAGGGCATCGTTAAGAGCATAAAGTGGTTCGACCAGACCGCAAAATTCATCGGCTATAAGACCATACGACCGGGTCGCTATGAGATCAAGCAGGGCATGAGCCTGTTGAGCCTGGCGCGAATGCTGAGAAATGGCCAACATTCACCCGTCAGCTTTGTGATCACAAAAATCAGGACGAAAGAAACCCTGGCGTCAAGGATAGGGAAGAATTTTGAATGCGATTCCCTACAGATGATACAATTTTTAAACAGTCCTGATTCACTTCAACAATATGGGCTCGATACCAATACCGTGATGGCTGCCGCGATGCCCTATACTTATACCATCCGGTGGAATACCACGCCCGGGAGGATTTTTGAGCAATTTCATACCGCGTATAAAATATTCTGGAACGAGGAAAGAAAACAAAAAGCCGCCAAACTGGGCCTCACACCCCTGCAGGTCTCGACCCTGGCTTCTATTATTGATGAGGAAACGAATTCAAAAACCGACAAACCCAATGTCGCCAGTGTGTACCTAAACAGGATCGCCAAAGGAATGCCGTTGCAGGCTGACCCCACGGTGAAGTTCGCCATGCGGAATTTTGGTTTGAAAAGAATACTGAAAGTCCATCTCACAACAGACTCTCCTTACAATACCTATATCAATAAAGGATTGCCGCCGGGCCCGATCTGCACGCCAGATCTTCAAACAATAGATGCTGTGCTGGATTCACCGAGGACAGACTATCTCTATTTTGTAGCAAGTAGTGCTTTTGATGGTTCCCATATTTTTACGACTAACTATGCCGATCACATGAAATATGCAAGGATCTATCAGAAGGAATTGAACAAAAGAAATATAAGATGATCAGCATACACCTGCTCACACAGTTGAAAAGGAAATTCCTGGTCTCCAAGCCTGTCAGTTTCCTGATCCGGAAGAGCAAGAAAATCCTTCTTCCGGGATTCCAGGGTATTCCTTTGTTTGATGTGATCAGGTTTTTTTTCATGCAGGCTCAAAAAACGGGCTTTACTGAAAGGGCCTCAGCCATCGCCTTCAATTTCACGATGACGATCCCGCCTGCTATCATTTTCCTCTTTACACTTATCCCCTATCTTCCCATATCACAGGCATTTGTCAACCAGATGTTTGCTTTGATCAAAGACGTGATGCCCGGCGAAAGAAATAACGCTGCGCTTATAAATTTTTTGTCGGATATTTTAAATAAACCGCGTACTGGTTTGCTCTCCACTGGTTTTTTGCTAGCCATGTTTTTCTCTTCCAACGCGGTGATGGGCATCATGCGTTCTTTCGATCGCAACTATATTGGCTTTACTAAAAGAAGCGATATCAATGAAAGACTGGTAGCCATCCGGCTTACCCTGGTTTTGTTTGTATTGCTTTTTGTTTCTCTGCTGGCGCTTATTATGCAGGGCTCCGTATTGAGATGGCTGGGAGTTACCAATACCGTGTTGATCACCGTCATTCATAACCTGCGCTGGATCGTTATCATCCTGATGTTTTTTTTCGCGATCTCGCTGATCTACCGCTACGCTCCGGCCGTACATAAACGATGGAAACTGATCAACCCCGGTTCCATACTCGCTACATTTCTGATGATTGCATTTACCGCTGTATTTTCCTACTGGGTAAGCAATTTTTCAAACTATAATGAACTCTATGGTTCCATCAGTACCGTGCTCATACTGATGCTGCTGATCTACTTCAACTCGCTGGTACTCCTGATCGGGTTTGAACTCAATGTTAGCATCAATTCCCTGAAGCACGAAGTGGACGAAAGGAATAATAACCTTGCCGGCGGCATCCATTCCGCATGATTTTTGTTGAAATTTGTAAAGGGCTTATTTTAAAGTACAACCGCGAGGAAAGATTTTAGGCACAGGAGATTAATAATTTAATCTTCCCGCCTCACCTTCTTCCCGCCATTAAAAAACAGCCCGGTCAATCACCCTCATAACCGTAAATTAAAAACAGATGAAAAAGCTTTTTTCAATCTTCCCTGTTGCGGCCCTGGCCTTTTTATTAATACCAGCCAGCGACCCGCTTCCGATCGGATCAACACTGCCATCCCCGGAAAAGAAAATGAAGGACATTTCCGGCAAAGAGGTTTCTTTTAAGGATGTTATGAAAAAAAACGGGCTGCTGGTCATGTTCAGTTGCAATACCTGCCCTGTTGTTGGTAAATACCAGTCCCGCACTTTGGAAACAGCTAAGATCGCTGTAGATAATGAAGTGGGTGTAATCCTGCTCAATCCCAACGAAGCCACCCGCGACCGGGGTGAATCATTTGACGACATGAAATCATATGGCAAAGACCAGGGTTATGAGTTTAGTTATGTGCTCGATGAGAATTCCGCCATGGCTGATGCTTTTGGCGCAACCCGTACACCTGAAATATTCCTGTTTGATAAAACAGGTAAACTGGTTTACCATGGTGCCATCGACGACAATGCCAATGGACCCGATGAAGTAACACGCAAGCATGCAA
>JAEZRB010000028.1 GCA_023412975.1 Bacteroidota bacterium
GCGTTCAACCCCGACCAGCCCTATCATGATGTAAAGGAAATTATTGAAGTGAAGCCAGAGGAGGAGGAAGAAAAACAGACATGGTGGTATTATGTTGCCGGGGGGGTGCTGGCCCTGCTATTGCTGATCTTACTGCTGCGCAGAAAAAAGAAACTTGTGGTACAGGTGGTGGAAGCGCCTCCCGATCCATACCAGACGGCCCTTGAGCAATTGCAGAAACTAAAGACTGATCAGCCCGGCGACGCCAAGCAGTATTATTCCAGGCTTGTTGATATTTTCAGGATATACGTTGCAGAGAAAAAAGGTGTGCATTCACTGCAGGCTACTTCCGATGACCTGGTGATTCAATTGAAGGCGCTAGGCATGGAAAAAGCAGGCTATGATCAGTTGGTGCAATCGCTCCGGCAGGCCGATTTTGTAAAATTCGCAAAGTTTGTTCCTACACCGGAAGACGACAGACAAGCATTTGAGACCATATACCGATCCATTCAACAAATAGAACAATTGCCCTGATGCTATACGACTGGTTTAGACATATGGATTTTGCGTATCCCGAAAACTTCATGTTGCTGGGTTTGATTCCGTTGATGGTCTGGTGGTATCTAAAGAAGCATGATCGGCGCCAACCATCCGTAAAAGTGTCATCCGCCCGGGCTTTTGATGTAAAGACAGCAAAGAATTACCTGCGCCATATTCCCTTTATACTTCGATTACTGGCGGTTGCTGCCCTGGTAATAGCCCTGGCGAGACCACAAACCCGGAATGATCAGCGGCAGACGATAGGGGAAGGGATCGATATCGTGTTGTGTATGGACGTGAGTGGCAGCATGGGCTCGCGGGATATCTTACCCTCGCGGATGGAGGTAGCTAAAGAGGTGGCGATTGACTTTGTAATGGGCAGACCTGTTGACCGCATTGGCCTTGTGATCTTTTCTGGTGAAGCTTTTTCACAGGTACCTATCACCACAGACAGGAATACGCTAATTGCACAGATCCAGTCGCTGCAAAGCAGGCGGTACCTGAAGGATGGAACAGTGATCGGTGAGGGTTTGGCTACAGCAGTAGACAGGCTGTCAAAAAGTAATGCCAAAAGCAAGGTGATCATACTGATCACAGACGGGAAGGAAGATGCCCCGGATTCAAGACTGATCGATCCACTTACGGCGTTGGAGATAGCTAAGTCGCATGGCGTGAAAGTTTATTCCATCGGCATGGGTGTTGTGCCGTCCACCGTGGACGAACAAACCGGTAGCCCGGGTACGAGATCGCCGGCTGTTGATTTCATAGATGAGCAGTTGCTGCGAAGAATAGCCGACGAGACTGGCGGGAAATATTTCCGTGCTAAGGACAAGGAAGGTCTTAGAAATATCTACAACCAGATCGACCAGTTGGAAAAATCTAAAGTAGAATACACTTCCTATAAACGATACGAGGAACTCTTTCTTCCTTTGGCGCTCGCCGCGCTTGGGTTTTTATTTTTGGAGATCTTACTCCGGCTGACGATACTTCGGCGGTTCCCATAATGAGTTTACGCTGTGTTTTTTTCGGTCACGGAGGCCACAGAGTTTTGCACGAAGGGCACAGAGGAATTCATCTAACCTCCGTGATTTCCGTGTTTCCTCCGTGCACTCCGTGTCCTTTTTGGTCACAGAGGCCACGGAGTGTTGCACGAAGAGCACAAAGGAGTTCATTAATCGTCGTGTTCCCGTGATTCCTCCTCTTCGTGTCCTTTTTTGGTCTCGAAGTTCACTGAGTTCAAGGCAAAGGGCAGGAGATATCCATCGCCAACATTCGTGCTATTCGTGTCATTCGTGGCTAAACATTCCCGAAATTCGCATGGTATGAAGGCATTGGTTTATAAATCCACTGGCAGTTGGTATACCGTGAAAGATGAAGCCGGTAACTGGCATAATGCCCGGATAAAGGGTGTTTTTAAGATAGATAGCATCACAAGCACCAACCCGGTAGCCGTGGGTGATGAGGTAGATATCGAAATAGAAGACGAAGGGGAAAACACCGCGATGATCACAGCCATACACCCCCGGAGAAATTATATCAATCGTCAGTCACCGCGATTCAAACACCAGCATCATATCGTAGCATCTAATCTTGACCAGTCGCTACTTGTAGCCACAATAAAAGAACCACGTACCTCACAGGGATTTATCGATCGGTTTTTGGTGGCTTCGGAAATGTTTCATGTAAAAGCCCTGATTGTATTTAACAAGGCGGATCTTTTTAAAAAGAAGGACCTGGAAAAGTATGAGGCGATGAAACAAATGTACCAGGATGTGGGCTATGGTGTTTTCCTGACCAGCACGATTGATGGAGCTGGTATTGAAGAGCTGAAACAGGAACTAAAAGGAAAGACGACACTGGTAAGCGGGCATAGTGGTGTAGGCAAATCCTCCCTGTTGAATATGATTTTTCCCGGCATGAACTTAAAAACCGGTGAGATCAGTGGGTGGAGCGGGAAAGGACAGCATACCACCACTTTCGCAGAGATGTTTGATCTTCCTTTCGGTGGTCGTATTATCGATACGCCCGGTATGCGTGAATTTGGACTTGTTGATATTTCAAAGCAAGAAGTGTCGCATTATTTCCCGGAATTGCGGGAACGGCTCAATGATTGCCAGTTTAATAATTGTATGCATGTCAATGAACCGGGTTGTGCGGTAAAACAGGCTGTCGCGGATGGGGATATCCATGAGGACCGTTATGTGAGCTATGTAAATATTATGGAATCTATCGAAGAGAAGAGTTATTGATCGGATACTTAGGAATTGCAGGCCACTTGAAAAATGGGCGATTTAGGACCCGAAATACAGGCAGGAAGGACCTTTGGTGTATTAGATTGAGAAAAAAATTTCACCTAAGGTTTTGGGATGGTGTGACTTGTGTGCAGGCGACCCGCCGGTCAGTAATTCTACTATAGTAAAAGCAATTTCTAATTTTTACTTTCGTTATACCAATATAAATAATGAATGAGATACCTTTTGACGATCATAACGATGCTTTGCCTGGTAATTGCGGTGTCCTCGTGCAATTTGTTCAAACCTAAATACGGGTGTCCGACAAACGGTAAAAATATTGGTGCTGAAAAGCTGGCTGCCGGCGATCCTGATGCAGAGAAAGCTGCCAGGAAGGCGAAAAAATTCCGGAATTAATTGGAATCAGAGCAGCCTTTTTCCCTTTATCCAAGTCTTATAGTAAAGCCATTAAACACCCTAAAAACGTTTACTATGAGTCTCACTTTACGTACCACCCTCGGATGCACGGAAGCTGTGTTGGCGGATGATGGCAACCTCAACCTTTTTTACCAGGTCGCTGGCATTATCAACGATGATCTTCGCATCAAGTTTCTGAATAAAGAAGATGAATTTGATTCCATCAATTGGGATTTTAAATACAAAGGTCATCCCCTGACCCTGCGCTATGATATTTATAACGGGATTTCTGTTCACCCTACCAAAACGCAGGCAGCGCTGCCGAAAGACAACCAGGCAGTCGTAGAACTGGCGAATATCCTGGAAGGAAAATTGTTTAACCCGTTAAAGAATATCGCCTAACCGTTATCCTCACTTGTCTTTGTCCCTAAACCAGTCCGAGTATTTCACATAGTTGTTGGCGATACGATTGATCTCGCCGTGAATGAGTTCCTGTGAAATACTTTTTACTTTCTTCGCCGGCACACCAGCATAAATGCTTCCGGCTTCGCAAATAGTATTTTCCAACACCACGGCGCCTGCGGCAATAATGGTATCACTATGCACCACCGCATTGTCCATAATAATCGCTCCCATGCCCACCAATACATTATCATGAAGTGTGCAGCCATGTACGATCGCGTTATGGCCTATTGAAACATTATTACCAATTGTCGTCCCACATTTCTGATAAGTGCAGTGGATCACAGCCCCGTCCTGTACATTGACGCGGTTACCCATCTTTATAAAATTCACATCACCGCGGATAACGGTATTGAACCAGGCACTGCAGTCGTCACCCATCACTACATTACCAACAATGGTGGCATTGGGAGCAAGAAAACAATTCTTGCCTGTTATGGGAAATTTGTCTTCCACGGGTAATATTAATGGCATAGCAGGAAATTTTAAGTCGGTAAAATGATGTATCAAATATCTGAAATCAATCCCGCATTAAGACGACACCGGTGCAGATAGAATTGGGATGATTAGATTTTTTGCGTTATTTGCCTCAGCATGAATCAACGCGAACTTTTCTTACGTCATGTTGGCCAAACATCCACCGCTCCCCTGGCACTCGAGATTTCCCGTGCTGCAGGTAGTATGTTATATGGCGCAGATGGAAAAGAATATATCGACCTGATCGGTGGTATCAGTGTAGCCAATACCGGTCACCGGCACCCGGCCGTAATTGATGCCATCCACAAGCAGCTCGATGCTTACCTGCATATTATGGTGTATGGTGAGTTTGTGGAAACGCCGCAGGTGCAATATGCGAAACTGCTAACTGATCATTTGCCCAAAACGTTGAACAGCGTTTACTTCACAAATTCGGGTGCTGAAGCGGTAGAAGGCGCTATGAAGTTGGCGAAGCGGGTCACAAACCGGACGCAGATCATCGCATTCAACAATTCCTATCATGGTTCCACACAGGGCGCATTAAGTATGATCGGCAGTGAATACTGGCGTAATGCTTATCGTCCATTATTACCGGGGATCCATCACCTGGAGTACAATTCATTTGATTCGCTTAAAGAGATCAATAAACATACTGCCTGCGTATTTGCCGAGACTATACAAGGCGAAGCCGGTGTGAAAGCCCCTTCCAAAGAATGGTTGCAGGCGTTGAGAGAGAGATGTACTGAAACAGGCACCCTGCTGGTACTTGATGAAATACAGGCAGGTTTTGGCAGGACGGGCAAACTTTGGGGATTTGAGCATTTCGATTTTGTACCCGATATATTGCTTTTGGGAAAAGCACTGGGTGGCGGTATGCCGCTAGGCGCATTTATTTCTTCAAAAAACCTAATGGATACCCTGGCGGAAAACCCGGTACTGGGTCATATCACCACGTTCGGGGGTCACCCGGTTTGCTGCGCGGCAGGTATGGCAGCATTTAAGGTGTTGCTGGAAGAAAAGATTATAGATTCGATTTCACAAAAAGAGCAGCGATTTCTTTCACATTTGAAGAATGACAAAATCAGGAATATTAGCTCCTTTGGATTGTGGATGGCATTGAAGTTCGACTCATTTGAAACAGCAAAATCGGTGATCGACAAATGTATTGAACAAGGCGTTCTGACAGACTGGTTTTTGTTTGCATCCGACAGTCTCCGCATTTCACCTCCACTGGTTATATCAGGTGAGCAGATCGACCAGGCCTGCTCAGTTATCCTGAAAGCCATCAACAGCAAATAAAATATTTCAATTGATAATAATATTAAGTTAAATTAGGCTACATTTTTTAACTTAAAACCATCATTATGAGAAAATGTCTTTTGCTTGTTACGGCAGTCTGTTTCACTTTTGCCTCTATTGCATCCTTAACTCCGAAGAACCCCCCTCTGAAAGCAAGCGAAGTTTTCATTCCCATTGGCAATTCCGGTGAGCGCATTTCATTACTCGATCTTTCGCAGCTGAAGATCCGGGAATACCAGGAGTTTACTGGTAAGAAAATGAAATTGATGGATAAGATAGCGTTCAAAGCAGCGCAACGACAATTGAAAAATTCAATCAACTACGACGGCACTTTCAATTCGAAAAAAATTGAAAAATTTATTAAAAAAAGATCACTGGCTGGTGAAGGTTTTCAGGCAGGTGGTTTCTTCCTCGGATTTTTGCTGGGGCTGATCGGCGTGTTGATCGCTTACCTGATCAATGACGATCAAAAAAGAAATCGCGTTAAATGGGCCTGGCTGGGACTTGCAGCCTGGATCGTTATCCTGATTATCGCGTTGGTTGTTTAAGTTTGAAATGAGTAAATAAACAAGGGGAGCCCATCGGGCTCCCCTTTTATTATATAAAAATCTCTACCAGTGTTTGCCAGCATTTCATATCATTTGGTACAATGCTGCTGCCAGCAAACCACCAATGATAGGTCCCACTACCGGCACCCAGGCATATCCCCAGTCGCTGTCACGTTTATCTTTGATCGGCAATAAAAAATGTGCGATACGTGGTCCCAGGTCGCGGGCCGGATTGATCGCATAACCGGTAGGTCCGCCCAGTGATAGTCCAATTCCCAATACCAATAGCCCTACGGGCAAGGCATCAAGGGCACCCATCGTAGCGGCCGATTTCGAGATATTCAAGGCGCCGAACAAAAGAACAAATGTGCCGGTGATCTCGGTAAGTAAATTATAAATCGGGTTGCGTATGGCAGGCCCTGTGCTGAATACAGCCAGTTTCAGATCCTTGTCTGCGGTGGCGTCAAAATGTTGCTTATAGGAAAGCCAGGCTATCACCGCACCAGTAAATGCGCCGCTAAGTTGGGCGGCAATAAAGGCGAGCAGAAGGGAAGAATCAAAATCACCAAAGGCTGCAAGGCCGATAGTAACGGCCGGATTCAAATGGCCGCTACCGCCAAGATGATTGGAAGTGTACACACCAATGAACACGGCCATCGCCCAGCCAAAGGTGATGACGATCCATCCGCTGTTCTGACCTTTTGTTTTACTCAATATGACATTAGCTACGACACCAGCACCCATGATGATGAGTAAAGCTGTGCCGACAAATTCGCCTAGAAATGGAGACATGGTAGATTGTTTTGATGTTGAATGTGGTTGAATATTGTTGAATATGGTTGAATATGGTTGAAGCGTCAACTCTACTCCGACCAGGCCTGTGCAGCTTTTACGGCTTTCTTCCAGTTTTTCTGCAATTCCTCTCTTTTCTCATTGGGCATGGAAGGTTTAAAGTCCTTATCTTTTTGCCAGTACTGTTGTAATTCTTCGAGGCCCGACCAAAATCCAACCGCGAGTCCGGCCAGGTATGCTGCGCCGAGGGCAGTTGTTTCGGTAATCTTTGGACGTACAACCTGTGTCTCGAGTATATCACCCTGGAATTGCATCAATTCATTATTAACGGTAGCACCACCATCTACCCTGAGTTCTTTTATGGGCAGCCCTGCATCAGCTTCCATGGCTTTCAACAGATCCATTGACTGGAAAGCGATGCTTTCAACAGCTGCCCTTGCGATATGAGCATCGGTACTTCCACGGGTTAAACCCACAAGCGTACCCCTTGCATGCTGGTTCCAGTAAGGAGCGCCTAGGCCGGTAAATGCTGGTACAAAATAAACACCGCCGTTATCATCTACCTGTTGTGCCAGGGCTTCCACATCGGATGAATTTTGAATGATCTTTAAACCGTCACGCAACCATTGTACAACCGCACCGCCAATAAACACACTGCCTTCAAGCGCATATTGCACTTCGCCGTTCACTTTCCATGCGATGGTGGTCAGCAAATTATTTTTTGATTCAACGGGTTTTGTTCCGGTATTCATCAGCATGAAACAACCTGTCCCATAAGTATTTTTCACCATACCGGGCTGTGTGCACATCTGGCCAAACAGCGCGGATTGCTGGTCGCCCGCGATACCACTCACAGGTACCGGTGTTGCGGTGAGTATGTTTTCGGTGTGTCCATATATCTCGCTGCTGGATCTTACCTCAGGCAGCATATTGGAGGGAATACCAAACAATGATAACAGTTCTTCATCCCATTTCAGTTCATGAATATTGTAGAGCAGGGTCCGCGAAGCATTGGAAACATCGGTAGCGTGTACTTTTCCATTGGTGAGTTTCCAGATCAGCCAGCTGTCTATGGTGCCGAAACAAAGTTCACCGCGCTGGGCTTTGTCCCTGGCGCCTTCCACATTGTCGAGTATCCATTTCAGTTTGGTGCCGGAAAAATAAGCGTCAGTGACCAGGCCGGTTTTGCGGCGTATCATTTCTGCGGATCCATCTTTTTTTAGCTGATCGCAATAATCGGCTGTTCTGCGATCCTGCCACACGATAGCATTGCAAATAGGCAGGTGTGTATCGCGGTCCCAGACTACCGTGGTTTCTCTTTGGTTTGTAATCCCGATCGCCGCGATATCGGTGATGGTTAAGCCGGCTTTTAATATCGCTTCTGTGGCCACACCCAGTTGTGTGCTCCAGATCTCGTTGGCATCATGTTCGACCCAGCCGGGTTTAGGAAATATTTGAGTGAATTCTTTTTGCGCCGTGGCAATAATGCTTCCTGTTTTATCGAAAATAATTGCTCTCGAACTGGTTGTGCCCTGGTCGAGAGATAAAATATACCTGGCCATACAAATCGTTTAGCAGTTTAATTATTAAATATATTTAATTTCTGGTCGGACCGTCAATGAAAAATCGATGCGTACTATTCTATCTCCGCAAAATAATTAGGATAGTC
Organism: Bacteroidota bacterium; assembly: GCA_023412975.1. GTDB lineage: Bacteria > Bacteroidota > Bacteroidia > Chitinophagales > Chitinophagaceae > Terrimonas_B. The sequence goes on from JAEZRB010000028.1 coordinate 8,415, forward strand.
TGTGATAATACCATCCACACCCATCTCTTTAAGCCGTTTCATGTTTTCGCGTGAATTCACGGTCCAGGGAATCAGCCTGATGTTTCTTTGATGACATTTACTGATCAGTTCAGGTGTTACCACCGAATGATGCGGGCTGTACATTTCAGGTGTATAGCCCAGGTCGGTGAGTTGTTGCTCAAAACTCCGCTTATCTTTATCAGAGATCAACACAGCTGTCGTGATCTCAGGATATTTTCGGTGAAGTATTTGAAGCGGTCGGAAGTCGAAGGATTGCAGATAACAGCGACCCTGGATTTTCTTGTCTTTGACCACCTGCATCACCAGGTCTACGGTTTCTTCAACAGGCGGTTGCATTTTGCCGTCGTAGATCGGGTTGGTTTTTAATTCGATATTATAGATGATCGGTATCCCGAGCTTTTTGGCATAGGCATCGGTTGAATCAATCAGTTCAGCCAATAGCGGTTTATATGCCGGTATATTTTGCTGTTCTGGAAATTCTTTATGAGGTTTCAGGCCAACATCATATTTTTTTATGCTGTCATAGTCCATGGTATACAGCAGGTGCTTTGCGGCTTCTTTGCTGTCGAGCAACTGACCATCAGGTTTGGTTGTAATGTCCGGATGGAAATAGACATCGTGTGAGATAACTACTTTTTTATCTTTTGAGATCACGATATCTACTTCTACCGTGTTCACGTGATAGTCAAGCGCTTTGTACATGGAAGGAATGATGTTTTCAGGCATCAACCCCCTTGCGCCGCGATGGCCTTCTTTATTAAAAGCTGGCAGCACCAAAGGTTTTTTACCTGCTGTAGTTTTTTGCGAAGAACTACAACCTCCCAGTATCAACAGTATTACGCTGGCAGGCAGGATCAGTTTTTTCATCTTGTTAATTTAAATAGGGTTTTAATAAACTGGCCCATTTCTGGTACCCGTCACCGTCGAGGTGAAGACCGTCGTAGGTGTATTTTTTATCAAGTTTGTTTTCAGCATCGAGGAAGTGTGGGTGAATATCAATCACGGTAATGCCTTCGGTCTTAGCTAATTTCCTGATATCCTCATTTACGTTGAGAATATTTTGAAACTTATTAGTAAAATTATCCCGGTTCGGAAATGTGTTGTTCACGGGGAGCAGGGTATTGAAATAAATCTTTGTTTGCGGTGATTCTTTTTTGATGCGGCGGATGATCTCTTTGTAGTTTGCGACTATAACAGAATCCGGAACATTCCGCGTAATATCATTGATGCCGATCAGGATTAACACTTTAGCGGGTTTACCTTCTGTTACTTCATCAAGTCTTTGGAGTACACCAAAGGTGATATCACCCGAGATACCACGATTCCTGGCTGTACTCAGCCCGAGCAACTCATTCCATTCAGTATAATCTGTAATACTGTTCCCGAGGAAAATAATATCGTCAGGAGAGTTGGGGAAGGCTCGAAATAATTCGGTTTTTACGATATACGTGCTGGGCCGGTAGGTGCTGTCCCATTGGGGTTTTTGTGCCATCATCACTAAAGAGCCTGCAAGTGCGAATACCAGTAAAAGAGATCTCTTCATAATCATATTTTATGTGTTGAGGTAAAAATTTTTCCAAATCGGTCGGTTGCTGATACTTTTACCTCCTTTGCCGATAGCGGCAATAACGCCTTGAACATGTGTTCGGTCTTGCGGGGTTCCGCAAAACCTCTGGGATTAGGCAGATCGGGTCCAAGCAGTGTTGCATATGCATAAGGATCAAAGCCGCTAAACTGTTCAAGGGCTCCTTTGGATTCACCATCCACCCAGTATTCCGTTTTCCATTCGGGATCATGATTCCAGATATTTACCAGCACTTGTTTTTCTCCATTTACTTCTTCCGTAAAAATTTTCAACTGGTGATCCGCAGCCTGGCCGGTCGACTTGTAGTGCCAGCTAAGCTCGGTTCCTTTCACACTGTAAACGCCATAGCCGCAGGGAGTACCATCGCCACAGATTGGGCCGGTCCACCAGGCGCCACAAACCGTACCATGGTTATGCTCGTAAATATTTTCTTTGATTACATTACGATGATAATGCGTATGTCCCGACATGATATGTACATTTCTTCCTTCCAACAAAGAATACAGGTCCTGGTTGTTTTTTACACCGTTGTGCACGGGTATATGTACACATAAAACGACAAGGCGATCTTTTGGCACAAATGACAGATCCTTCTGCAACCAGTTCAACTGGTTTTGCGAAAAATAACCATCGTACTCCCGGTTTTTGCCAAGATAACGAACATCATCCATCACGACGTAATGAACTTTCCCACGGTTGAAAGAATAATGTGTGGGGCCGAAGTTTCGCTGAAAAGTCTGATCGGAGGTTTCATCGCCACCTTTATTGTAATCCATATCATGGTTGCCGAGGCATTGGAAAAATGGAATGCCCATTTTTTCCACTGCCTGGCTATAGTCGGCAAAAAGCTGGAGTTCATCCCACACTATATCGCCGACAGTAATCCCATGCAATAGCGCGCCAGTGCCTGCCGCCGCGGCCCATTGCTGAACATCGGGTACGGATTGAGACATGAGTAAGTCAATATCTTTTTGATTTTTTACCTGGGGATCGGCCCAGATGATAAACTGGTGCTCGTTATCATCACGGTCGAGGGTCACCAGTTCAAAATCCACTTTTTTACGATTGCTGATATGTTCTATTCGATGATAATGCCGGGCAATGCCATTTTCATGGTTAAAAGCGTAGCCAGATGGCGTTGAGATAAAAATATTGGAAGCGGCAGCATGGGTCTCCAACTCATATCTCCCTTTGCTGTCGGTAAGGATCACACTATACCCATCGCTTACTACCACGTCTTTTAATCCTTTACCCGCAGCGCGTACGGTGCCCCTTATTTTTTTGCCTGACTCAAACAGCTCGCCATCGGCGCGCACATGACAGGCCGTAAGCAGACCACCAGTAAGCCAGCTGATGTTTTGTATGAATATTCTTCTTTTCATTTGTTTAAGACATTGGTTTATTCAGTAGAGTCGAAAGTAAGAAAGGGAAATGGAAGAAGACCTTTTAGGATCTTCATCTCACTTCCCTTTTAACAATAAAACTTATTTCTCCCACCAGACTTTGGTATTGATATCATCGCCACCCATAGACTGTACAGCCTTTTGGTAGTTTTCAGTGTTGGTGATCTGTGCGATGTCGGGATAACGGAAACGAACGGGCATAATTTTATCATTCAGCATACCGTCGTTTACAGGCAATGCCGGCAACCGGGTGCGGCGGTATTCAAACCATTGCTGGTAGTCTGTAAAGAAAAGCGCAATATACTTTTGAAGCAGGATGCGCTCCAGTGTGCCATCATAAGCTGCAAGCGGATTAGTGAAATAATCTGCAGGCAGTGTGGCCCCCCATCTTTCAATTGATGCTTTTACACCGGCTTCATAATGTGTATTCGCATCAGTCTGGATGATTCCTTTTTGAGCCAGTTCTGCTTTGATAAACTCTACTTCAGGATAATCCATGATAGTAATGGTCATTGTAGGTGCGATACCCAGGTCGCGGATAAGATTTGAAGGGTTGTATGCAAATTGCGATTCGTCACCGGAATAACCGCTGGGAATTCCTTTGTACCCAATGTCGGCACCGCCAAGATCAGTGGCGCGTGTCAGCCATTTTTCACGTCTTGGGTCATTGAAATCATTGAGCGTTGACACGAAAAAGTCCGCAGCGCAACGGAAGGTAATGAAATCCTGGTAGCGGCTCCAGGGAGAAAGATTGGGTGTTTCTCCCGTGATTTTATAAATAGCAGACTGGGTATTGCTGGTAAAAACAGGATAATCAGTCGGATTTTCGACAATCTGTTTCATTTTTTGATCAGCGTTCATTTCCGGCCTGTTGCTCACTCTCATGAGCAGTCGCAGGTGGAGTGAATTGCAAAGCCTGCGCCAGTTGCTGAGGTTATTGTTGTACAACATTTCTGTACCATATGCAAGCGCATGTCCATCTTTGAAGAGATTGTTGGCATCTTCGAGGTATTGAAGGATTGTGGTATAAACTACCTGCTGGTTGTCAAATGCAGGCTTAAGCTGGCCCTGCTCGCCCTGTAAGGCCTCGGTCATGGGGATATCGCCAAAGCAATCGCTAAGCATCGAGAAAACCCATGCCTTCAATGTTAGTGCTATTGCCTGGTAGCTGTGGTTCTCCACGCTGATCGAGGCCTTTTCCATTTCATTGAGGTTATTCAGCCAGCGGTAGTATGTATTCCAGGTAGAGTTGCCGGCTGTTTCACTAACGTAGTAGCGGTGTATACCCAGTGAAGCGCTCGGCCAGGGCAGGCGTACCTGCATGATGTCCATCGTGAATCCTTCGCTTCTTTCCGCATTGAACGTTACCAGTTCATAAATGATTGGGTTGAGCAGGGTGTTCGGACTGATCTCCTGGATATTGTCCGGGTCCGTGTTCAACGTTTCGAAATCTTTGGTACAGGAACCGGTCAATAGCACCAGCATTGTTCCTGCCAGTAATGATTTTATGTGTTGTAGTTTCATGAGTGTCATTTTAAAAATTACTTAGAACTTCAGGTTTAGGTTGATACCAATGGTACGTGTTGACGGCAATTGACCGATCTCTGCACCGGGCAGAATAGTATCGCCATTCAGGGATGCGGTTTCGGGATCAAAGACCGGGAAATCGGTGATCATCGCCAGGTCGCGACCATAAAGACCAACTGATGCCTGCTGAATCTTTAATTTTCCAAGAAATTTTTTCGGAATAGAATATTCAAGTCTTACTTCACGTAGTTTCAGGAACGAAGCGTCGAAGCTGTTTGACTCCACATTCGCCCTGCGATAGAAGTCTCCATAATAGTCGCCCACAGTCACCTTCTTCGTATTAGGTTTGTAAGTGCCGGCATCCAATACTACACCTTCTCCAACGATAAAACCTTCTTCACGACCAGGCAGGGTTGATTTCAGTTTACCCTGTTCCATCATCTTGTGGTGTGTCTGCGAGTAGATGAGGCCACCTTTCTGTCCGTCGATAAGGAAATTGAAGCGGAAATTTTTATAGACGAATTCATTGAATATACCGCCTCTCCAGTCTGCATAAGCGTTACCGATCTTTTGAATAGCTGCAGGACGCTCCGGCAAGCCATCTGATGCTTTATAAACGATCTGCCCATCCGGGCTGCGTACAAAACCAAAGCCCCAGATATCACCCATTTCACCACCTACTTCTGCGATGATGCTGGCATTCCCTGCTGTCCCGATCACCTGTTGCTTATCACCACCTAATTCTTCAGCAAGCGACAATACCTTACTCTTATTGGTAGACCAGGTAAGGGTTGTATTCCACTGGAAGTCCCTTGTTTTTATGGGTGAACCATTCAACACGATCTCAATACCCTGGTTCCTGATCTCACCGGCATTAACCGTGGCCCTCGAATATCCAGTTGACTGATCGATACGGATCGGAATGATCTGGTTTTTGGTAAATGTCTTGTACACACCGAAATCCAGTCCTAGCCTGTTTTGGAGGAACTTCAATTCCAAACCTGCCTCGTAGCTGGTGGATATCTCAGGTTTTAAGCCGGTATTGTAAAGGGTGTTGTCAGTAGTCGCTGAACTGGGAAAATCGCTAAGCAAATAGTATTTCGCCGTTTCGTAAGGTTTGGTTCCGTTACCTACCTGGGCATATGACATCCTCAGTTTTGCGTAAGAGATCTGGCGGGGTAGGTCGGCAAGTTTGCTCAGGATGATACTGGTATTAACCGAAGGATAGAAGAATGACCAGTTGTCTTTGGGCAGGGTGCTTGACCAGTCGTTGCGGCCGGTCACATCCAGGAATATTTTATCATCATAGGAGAAATTCGCAAATGCATAGACGCTGTTGATATCATAATTGGAATGAGAAGGTTTGAAAATAATATCATACAGTCCATTAGAAAGTTTATACACTCCCGGTGTAACCATACCATTGATGTAAGCGCTTGTTGCTGTGTAACGACTACGCAACAGGTTTCCACCAACTGAGCCACTGTATGTAAAGCGATCGCCGATCTTGTTCTTGTATGTAACGAGGGCGTCGCTGTTGATCTCATACCTGGCAATATTCAATTCGCGGTAATAGCCCTGTGCGAAATTCGCGGTGTTGAACGGCCTGCGTTGTTTGCGTTCATCAGTAACATAGTTGACCCCTGACCTCAATCTCAATTCCAGGTTTTTTGTAATCTCATAAGCACCCGAAAGGCTTGCGATCACATTGTGATTGTTTTGAGAATTGGTCATTTCGTGTGCGATCAAAAATGGGTTATCGATGAAAGAGCTGAACGGGTGTATCTGTTCCAATTGCTCTTTACCTTTTTTCCAGATGGGTCTATACCATTCAAGATCCACATTGGGGTTCTGGAAGATCATGAAATAAGCAATTGACTGGTTGTTGTAACCCGTAGCAGGCAGGTTATCACTGGTCTTATTGGTGTAGTTCACCTTTGCATTCAACGTGATCTTGTCTGAAATTTTCTGGTTGCCCGAGAATGAAGCAGTCAGCCGCTCGAAGCCCGTATTCGGCATAATCCATTCGTTCTTGGAATGAGTGATGGAAGCTCTCATGTTGGCATTGGCATTGCCACCTTCCATCGCTATGCTATTGGTAAGCGTGAAGCCTGTTTCCCAAAAGTCTTTTACGTTATTGCGGTAAGGTACCCAGGGAACACGGGTAGCGGACTGCGCTTCCGTTTCAGGATCGTACTGGAAATACTCTTGTCCGCGGAAGGGCGGGCCAAACGCGCTACTGGTGCTACCAGTATTTGCGCCGTCGGCTGAAGCGCCATATGAATAGTAGAGATCGCCTGCAGGTGTAAAAGTTTTACCAACACCCTGTCCATATTCATGCTGATAGTCCGGCCAACGGAGAACGTTGTTGATGGAATAATTTGAGTTAACAGTGATGCCTATACCTTTTGTTTTTTTGCTGCCTGATTTCGTAGTGATGATCAGGGCACCGTTAGCAGCGCGGCTACCGTAAAGGGCGGTAGCGCCTGGTCCTTTCAACACTGATATACTTTCAATGTCATCGGGGTTGATATCGGCAATGCCGTTACCAAAGTCAACCGGCACATCGTTTCCGGCACCGGCCTGGTAAGCCTGGGAAACCGTAGACCCGGTCATTTGGCTATTGATGGGTACACCATCCACAATGATCAACGCATCGTTATTGGAAGCGATCAGTGAACGGTCGCCACGAAGGTTGATGCGCATGGAACCCGACGGACCTGAGCCTGTACCCGATAGTGAGAGGCCGGCTACTTTACCCGACAGTGCAGATGCCCAGTTGTTCGATCTTGCATCAGTCAACTGGTTTTCGTTGATCGACTGGGTGGCATAGCCTAAAGCCATTTGCTCTCTCTTGATGCCCAATGCAGTCACCACCACGCTTTCAAGCTCGGTAGCACTTGGTGTGAGCGAGATGGAAATAGACGTGGATGAACCAACAGCCTGTTCAAAAGCGGCAAACCCAATAGCTGTAATGGCCAGGGTTTCGCCTGAAGAAGCCTGGATGGTAAACTCACCCTTGTCGTTGGTGGTAGTACCCCGATTGGTTCCTTTTATCTGCACCGTAGCTTTTTCGATGGCGGCGCCGGTGGCTCCATCTTTTACTGTACCGGTAACAGTCCTTTGGGCCGAAACAACTGTACAGGCCATTATCAAAATCACTAGCGACAGTGTTCGCCTGATGATGGCTTTTTTCCCGGTTTGAATAATTGTTAGCGATCTCATAAGTGTTTAATTATAGATGTTGAATAATTGACAATAGAATGGAATTGCAAAAGGGCCAGTGAAAGCTGTCAATGAGGTAAGATCAGCCCACTGTGGCTGGATGCTTTCATCTTTTTTCCGGTCGCAAAGGAAGGATAATTTCATACAAGCAATCTTTAGGTTTTGTTACGCAATCATTAACTTATCGTAACCATGTATGAATAAATCTGATCATACATGGTACGAGATCATTTCAAAATATACTGTTCTGATAATTGGTTAAAGCTGTTTAGTTGATCCTGTTTCCATTGCTCGTCTTTTCCCATCAGCCCGGCCATGATTGAAACACACTCGGGTGCTATTCGCCGGCTTTCGCGTGCATTAAGCAGCAGGGCTCTTGTTCGCCTTGACAAGACATCTTCCACTGTTCTTGCCATTTCGTGCTCTACTGCCCATACTATTTGTTTGCGATGGATTTTCAATTCTTCACTTAACCATTCATTCGATGTACCATTCATTTGTTGCCGCAACAGGCTGGCATCACTGCCGTAGAAATAAAAAGGATCATTCCAGTCCGTGTCGGGATGATAACCGTGAATATGCAGGGATGCGGTTGCAGGCTTTTTGTGATGCCAGTTCAACTCTTTTTCGATGCGGTTCACCATGTCTTCACCCATCTTGCGATAGGTGGTCCATTTACCGCCGAGAATAGTATAGAGTTTTGATTCTGATACGATGATCTTATGACTGCGGGAGATCTCTTTTGTTTTTTGTTCTTCCTTTTGGGGTGCAGCCAGGGGGCGCAGTCCTGCGAATACACTCAATACATCACTGCGACCCGGTTTAGTTGCGAGATAGTTGTTTGCTGTTTCAAGGATAAAGGATATTTCTTTCTCTAAAGCCTGGGGTTCCAGCGATGCTTCTTCTACGGGTGTATCTGTAGTACCCAGCACCACTTTATCATGCCAGGGAACAGCAAATAAAACCCGCCCGTCGCTGGTTTCGGGGATCATCAACGCTTCGGAGGACGGATAGAACTTCCTGTCCAACACCAGGTGCACACCCTGACTCACACAAATGCTTTTGTTGATACCGGGTCGGTCCATTTGCAGGATGTCGTCAACAAAAACGCCGGTAGCGTTTACAACCGATTTTGCCCGAAAAGTGTAAAGTTCACCTGTTTCAGTATCTCTTGCCATGACGCCGGCTACATTCTTCAATTCATCTTTCAACAGACCGTTTACCTGCATATAGTTGATCGCGGCACCGCCATTTTCCCAAATGCTTTGAGCCAGGTTGATGGCAAGTCTTGAATCGTCAAATTGACCGTCATGATAAACGACACCGCCTTTCAGATCTTTTGTGCGAATGCCCGGAAGTCTTTTAATGGTTTCTTTGCGTGAAATAAAAACAGAGCGGCCAAGACTGAGTTTCCCTGATATCCAATCATATATTTTTAATCCAACGGTATATTTCAGGCGATCCCATTGTGTATAGACGGGTACAATGAAAGTTTGATCTTTTACCAGGTGGGGCGCATTGCGGTACAACAAACCCCGTTCAATGCTAGCTTCTCTGACCAGCCGGACATCGCCCTGCGCCAGGTAGCGGACGCCACCATGAACGAGTTTGGTACTACGACTGGATGTGCCTTTTGCAAAGTCAGCCTGTTCGACCAGGAGGGTTTTATAGCCTCGCACGGTGGCATCTAAGGCAATTCCCAGCCCGGTAGCACCACCGCCAATCACTACAATATCCCAGGTTTTATCGGGAGATGAGATTTTTCTCAGGTAGCAGTTACGATCAGAGAGTTTTTCAGTAGTCATTTCGATATGTTTCGAAATTATGTAAACGAAACTAAATAATAATAAAATGAAACTAAACAAAATAATTGTGATGGCAATAAAAAATATATCGAAATTTGTAGCGCCAATCTATTTTCATTTTATTACGAAATCCTAACAACTGTTGTTACGAGGATTAAGGTTTTGAAGTTCAGAGACATCTATATAAATTCGGCGTACATATGGCCAAAGCAACCAATGGAACCAGTTCACTTCCCGAGCGGCACCAGTATATATTATCGCGCTTAAAAAAGGAGGGGAAGGTCAACGTACTGGATCTTTGCAAACACCTCAATGTGTCTTCGGTGACCATCCGCAAGGACCTGAAACTCCTGGAGGATAAACGTCTGTTATATCGCACTCATGGCGGCGGCACACTTGATAATCCTTATACCGTTGACCGGCCGGTAAATGAAAAAGAAAAGATCAGATCTGAAGAGAAGATGAGCATTGGCGCAGCTGGCGCATCGCTGGTGGAACCCAATGACAGTATCATCATTGCATCGGGTACAACAGTTCATTCACTGGCGAGAAATATAAGACCCAGGGGACAGTTGACGGTTGTTACTGCGGCTTTGCATGTAGCGATTGAACTCAACAAACATCCGGAAATTGAAGTGTTGGTATTGGGAGGCACATTACGCAAGAGTTCTTCTTCTGCGACTGGCAAATATGCAGAAACCATACTGGAAGATTTTTCATGTAGTAAATTATTTCTTGGTGTTGACGGCATAGATATCGACTTTGGGATCACTACCACCCATGTCCAGGAAGCGCAGTTGAACCGTAAGATGATCGCAGCCGCACAGAAGACCATCGTGCTTGCGGATTCGAGCAAATTTGGCAAACGCGGATTTGGTCGTATATGTGGGTTGGAAGATGTAGATCATATTATCACCGATAGCGGCATTTCTGATCATACTCGTCATGCATTGAAGGGAATGGGGATAGAGGTAACGATTGTGTAGGTTCTTAAAAAAGAAAGCTCACCTCAAGACTCAAAACGCCAACCTGAAGCTTCCAAACACTCCAAATCTTTTTGTATTTCCATTCGACAGGGAAGTTGGCAAAACACGCCATACAAAGTCAACCCTGAATACCCGCAGAATATTGTCCACGCCCGTACCGATCTCCATATAAGTTTTTCCATCGAGTGTTTGAAAGGTATGACCGTCTTTAAAATTGAGCGCCCGGTTTTTTTCCGACAGGCTACCCCACAAAGTTTTTACGGTCCAGAGTTGCCTGAATTTTAGTTTAGGAAATAGACGAAAGATCCCATTACCAACATTGTGTTCGAAATTAACGCCTACGAAATTGTCATGGATGAATTCATACCGGTTCATCATGTTGAAGGCGTATTTATTGTAATAGTAAAGTTCATTGCCCGGCGCGATGTCCAGCAGCACATATGGAAGTGTGCCAAAAGTCTTGCCGGCGTACACCTGGAAGGAAATACTTCCTAATGGAGGGATCTTGATGTAATCAGAAATGCTTCCCGATAATTTGGTGTAGTTGTAATTGCTTTTGAAAAGTCCCGAGATCCCGCGCGAAAGGTATAATTCGCCGATGGGGTAGGGGCTGCCCAGGCTGGTTCGGAAAAACTGGTTTTCCAGGAATTTTTCAAGATAAGCAAACCGCAGTCGCAGTGATACTTCAAAACTGGTCATCGGGCCTTGACCTGGTTTGGCGGGAAACAGGTCTTTAGCAGGAATATTTTTTAATGGTGTATAGTTCTTATGTGTCACGGCGATCATTTCAGAGAGACCAAACCTGTGTTCATTGAAATATTCAAACCGTTTTTCATCCACTTTGATGAATTTGATCGGGATGTCCTGTTTGCGGATGGCCAGGGCAAATATATTATCGGCCGAAACCTCACCATAATAGTTCTGGCCATAGTCAAGGTCATTGGTATAGGAGGCATACCAGTATCGCCGCGGGTGCTTGGTAGGTAAATAAAAGAGCTCAGCCTTCCCCTTTAGTTTCTTATCCTTAAAACCATAAGCCAGGTACCAGTGCCACCACCATCGTTTATCGAACTTTTTATTGGTGCCGAGATCAAATCTTAACCGCAGACCTTCCCATGAGTTAGCGGTAACCCAGTTGTACCAGGGACCCAATTGAAAATTACCGGTATTCAGGTATCCTGTTGCGATAAAGTTGATCTGTCGTGTGAGGCGCTGGAATGAGGGGGCGGTGAGTAACGTATCGATCATCCTGATGATGCCGGCTTCTGTTTTGGTTAGTTCCTCATGACGCGAGGTTTCCCAAAAAGATTTATCCTTTTCACTCGCACCGGCCTGCGTGACCACCTCTTCCAATACTTTGTTTCTGCTGAGTTCCTGCACAACAGATTCATCATTCACTTTTATATTTCGGTAGGTAGTTGTTTTACGCCCGATAAAACCCGGGTTCCCCTTACCTACAGGTGAGAGGTCCGCGACAAATTTGTCTTTGGTTAGAAACCAGGTGGAATCGTCGAGTAATTTATATTCCTGTATCAGGCTTAAGGTCTCCACGAAATTGATATTCGCATTCTTGCCCAGGCGCAGGTTCATTTTTTGAATGGCGAAAGTTCCTGCGTGAACCCAGCAGTCACCTTCAAACGTATTGGTACCATTACGGCGGGGCACAAAAACAAGGTGGTAGTAGCGGTTATTGTTGACCTGCTGCGTATCGATCACGCGATAATTATAATAGAGATCGCCATTGTCGCTGGCCGGACTTACAAACTGACGATCAAAGACGGGGATAAAATTGTTGTAAACATTTACATTCTGATCCATACCGCCGAGGTACCTGACAATACTTTCATTCTTTACGCCGTTTGTGTTGACGGCTTTGATCACTTCGCGGCGTTTGAGCGGTTTTTTCTGGTAATAATAATCTGAGATCGTTTCGGTCAGATAGGTAGGCAGGTATTTTACACCTTCGGAACTGTCCATGTTCTGGTCGATGATTCGTCCAACCGAACGCAACGGTTTAAACTTTGTGATCTTTTTAAAATCTACATTCTTGATGTCTAATTCGAGTTTGTTATAAAGCTCATAAGAGAAATTATTGAAACGGTAGCGATCGTTTTGAGGTTTATGCTGAACGATCCTTCGCCATACCAACAGACCCTTGTTAACCTTGGCTTTTACTTTCACGCCTTCAGTATATGTACCTCTTTCCAGCACAATATCTATTTGGATCGTGTCAAGGTTTTTGTCAATGGGCAAAATAAAAGGCTGATATCCCACGCAGGTCACCAGTAGCGTATCAGCAGGCCATTCGGAAAGCCTTAATAGAAATTGACCTGATGTATCTGTGAGCTGACCTATGGTTGTTTTTTGAAAGCTGACGGAAGCAAAGGGAACTGCTTCCTCGCTATGTGAATCCCTGACCTTACCGCTGATGAGTTTTGTTTGCGCAACCGCCTGGTTCATCCATAGGAATAAGGTGGAAACCAGCAGTAAGCGATAACGTTTTTCAAGGTTCATGACCTGCAAATCTACTGACTGCTATCCATTTGCAGAAAGCTCGTGAGTATTTATGATGATTTTAGGAAATGTATTTGGAAATATACCAGGGACTTATTTACTTTGTAGTTCAAAGTGCTTTTTTTATGAGCGATCAACATCAACAAACAGGGAGCCTGCAGGATGTAAAAGATATCCGGCGCCTGATGGAACGATCCACACGTTTTATTTCCCTGAGTGGGTTAAGCGGTATCGCGGCGGGTATATGCGCGCTGGCAGGCGCCGCTGTTGCACAGTTTGTGATATTTGAGAAATATTATGTGGATTATAATGAGCGGGGCTATTTTACCAGTTCCGATTTCAACGCGCTGCGTATACGGTTGATCCTGCTGGCGGTTGGAATATTCGCCGCCGCTTTTTTATCTGCATTTTATTTTACATGGAGAAAATCGAGCAAACAGGGTGATTCACTTTGGAATCCCGTCTCACGCAGACTGTTCTGGAATCTTGCAATTCCACTTGCCGCGGGGGCTTTTTTCATTTTAAGTATGTTGCAGTACAATGAATGGCGCTTCGTTGCACCGGCCTGCCTGCTTTTCTATGGCCTTGCCCTGATGAATGCAAGTAAGTATACATTGACCGATATCCGTTACCTGGGATATTGCCAGGTCATCCTGGGTCTGATCAATATGCAATGGATCGGGTATGGACTGTATTTCTGGGCTTTTGGATTTGGGATCCTGCATATTGTATATGGTATCGTGATGTGGTGGAAATATGAGAGAGGCCCCCTGTCCCCCAAAGGGGGAACTTAGGCCGCTTAATCATCACGTACTTTGCTGTTCTTTAAAGTATTTTGTTAGTAGCTTTTATTAAAACGAAAATAGATCACTACCAAGGAGGTTGTCTTAAAAGTGCTCGAAGATAAAATAGCCGGGAAGGCGAGAAGTGTTGATTTACAATTTATCTTTTCTTACCGACTTCCCGTCTTACCGGTAAAAAAGATACTTATTAGACAGCCTCTTTAGAGGAGACCGGATATTATGAAGAACCCTATAACAGGATTAAATAAAGTTTTTGACAACCGCATCAGGTTGGGCGTGATGAGCATTCTGATGGTCAACGATGAGATTAGTTTCAACGACCTGAAGCAAATGCTGGAAGTCACCGATGGTAACCTGGCTACACACCTGGTGAGCCTGGAGGAGAATGGCTATATCAAAGTGCACAAGGGTTTTATCGGTAGAAAGACCAATACCACCTATTCGGTCACCAAAAGCGGGGAGAAAGCTTTTACTGATCATATCTCTGCACTGGAGAATATGATCAAAGGGATGAAGTAATTTTTTTTGTACCTGCACTTTGAAATACAAAGTGCTTTTAAAATAAATCATTGTACTGCTTCGACGAGATGCTCTTAAAAAATAATAATCATGGAAAAAACACGCAGGCAATTACGTTACTGGATCCTGTTTTTTATGGTCGTTCTTTTTTTCAGCGGATTGACGGCTATACCTCTCGAGTCGGAATTGAGTTTTCTGTCGCGTTGCTTTCCACTTGATACCCCTGTAGGAGAATGGATCGAAAGGGTGCGACTCGCTATTGTCGATACCAACCGGCAGTATCCATTCCTGGCATATGGTTATGACTGGCTGGCCTTTGCCCATTTTGTACTGGCTATTCTGTTTATAGGTCCTTATAAAGATCCTGTCCGAAATAAGTGGGTGATAGAGTTTGGCATGATCACCTGCCTGCTTATTGTTCCATACGCTTTGATCGCAGGACAATACCGGGGTATTCCACTGGGATGGCGTTTTATCGATTGTGCATTTGGCATTATCGGTTTGATTCCGCTTAGTATTTGCCTGCTCAAAATTGAGCGTATCCAAAAATTTGATGCCAGCAATACCAGGCAGGGCCCGCTTGAATGGGGGAGGTTTGATACGGTGGGGTCGGAACCAGTTTTAAATGAAATGAGTGAAAGAGTATGAAAAACCAGGAATTCACACCGGTCTCCAGGCTTAGCAGCTTCGGCTATGCTGTTAGTGGTGTAAAAAAGTTTTTCCGGGAAGAACCAAATGCACGGATACACCTGTTGGCAACGGTTGTTGTTTTAATTCTCGCTCTCTATTTAAAAGCAACACGTATCGAATGGGCTTTACTGATCATCGTTATGGGCATGGTGTGGGTCGCAGAGATATTCAACACCGCGATCGAAAGGATCATGGACTTTATCTCGCCTCGTATCGATCCAAAAGTGAAGCTGATCAAGGACATGTCAGCAGCTGCCGTTTTGATCTGCGCGATCCTTGCAGCGACAGTAGGCCTCATCATTTTTATACCGAAAATTATTTAAGCATGTTACAAAAGCTATTTTTAAACAGGGAGCGAACCGACGATATCAGTATCCGCGATATTTTATTTATCTCCTGCGCATTTAGCTGTATGTTACTCGTAGGCCGCGCCGTTTTCACGGGACTTGTTACATATGGTTTTTTACTCTGGAATCTTTTCCTGGCCGTTGTTCCCTGCCTGATTACGCAATGGATTTCACGAAGGCCCCGTATTTACCGGGATAAATTAAAACTTTCACTGGCTATCATGGCCTGGTTGCTATTCGTACCCAACTCCTTTTATATTATCACCGATCTTTTTCACCTGGATAAGTTTGATTCCGCACCGGAATGGTTTGACCTGTTGCTGATTTTTTCATTTGCCTGGAACGGCTTGCTGCTGGGTGTGTTATCCATCAGGTCAATTGAAAAGATTGTGGAACGCGTATGGGGGAGAAGTTTTTCCGTAATCCTCCTATTCGTGGTGATGTGGCTTAATGCCCTTGGTATCTACCTCGGCCGCTACCTGCGATTCAACTCCTGGGATATTTTTACGCAGCCACAGTCATTGCTTAATGAAATGACAGCAGTGGTATTGCAGCCGCTACAGCATAAAGCGGAGTGGGGGATGATCAGCGCTTACGCCGCATTCATGCTGATCATTTATATCACACTAAAAAAGGTCAGCGCTTCTTTTCGTACAAGTAATAGATAATTAAACATAAAATCAACCACAATGGACACAACTACCGTTACAAACATCTGGCAGAAAAGCAAGGTTCTCATTAAGGGAGCTTTGATCGCCATACTCGTTTTGTTTTTACTTATCCCGGCACATTTCGTTCAGGAACTCGTGATAGAACGCGAAGCCCGCCAAAAAGAAGCTTTTGCTGAAGTAAGCAGTAAATGGGCGGGTAAACAGAATATCACCGGACCAGTGCTGGTATTGCCTTATAATGAAGCCGTGACAAAGGTCAATGGCCAGCCGGGATATGTCAGGAAGCTTGCCTATATCCTTCCTGACAGGCTGAACATTAAATCTACCGTTACACCGGAAGAACGACATCGCGGTATTTTCCAGGTTATGCTTTATACGACCTCGATAAACCTTGATGGAAAATTTGACGCGATACCTTTGCAAAAACTCGACCTTGATCCTTCTATGGTATTGTGGAACGAGGCATACGTATGCATGGGCCTGGCTGATAGCAAGGGTTTAAAGGAAGAAATTTCGATTAAATGGAATGATTCGAATGTGGTACTAAATCACTCGGCTGTCGACAATGCCGTGATGAAGGAAGGTTTTGTAGCCCCAGTCACCGTTTCTCCGGGCAATGAGATTAAATTTTCCGCAGGTATTGCCCTCAACGGTTCGGAGCAACTATTATTTACACCTGTTGGAAAGGAAACTACCGTTGTATTATCATCCACCTGGCCTGATCCGAGTTTTACAGGAGGTGCACTGCCTGATCATAATATTACAGATAGTGGGTTTGTGGCTACATGGAAAAGCCTGGCTCATACCAGGAATTTTCCACAGGCCTGGAAGGAAACTGCTTATCATCTGGGTTCAGCATCTTTTGGTGCGGATCTTTTTATACCGGTAAATGGATATCAGAAAACGATGCGCTCTGTGAAGTATGCGGTACTTTGTATCCTGCTCACTTTTGCTGCATTTTTTATCATCGAGACAGTCAACCGGAAATCAGTCCATCCTTTCCAGTATGCACTGATCGGCCTGGCACTCGTCCTTTTTTATACGTTGCTGCTGTCTATTTCAGAATATACCAGTTTTAATATGGCCTATATCATCGCGTCGCTGGCAACAGTCGGGTTGATCGCATGGTTTGTTAAGGGAGTGCTGCAGTCATCGCGGTTGACCAGCATCCTGGCCCTGGTGCTTATGCTGATGTACGGGTATGTTTTCACGATTCTTCAATTGCAGGATTATTCGCTCTTGCTGGGCAGTATCGGTTTATTCCTGACACTTGCCGTGATCATGCATTTCTCAAAAAAGATACAATGGTAAAATGCTGTTGATGTTGACTAATCTTACCGCTATGGAAATGAAAATCCCCCCGAGCCATCGGGGGGATTTCATTCGGGAATTCCCGTCTCAGAAAAATGGCGTTAGCAGTCTGTTTTACAACGAAACGGTTAAGGAACCGATTAGGTCATTCCACTATTTTCCAATAAGAATCTTTGCGAATCACTTGGCCATCACGGAAATCCCAGAGATCACAACCGCGTACTTTTAATTTGACTCCGCCAACGGTTGTTCCTGTCAGTGTCCATTCCGATAAACCATGGGCACCATCGACCGAAACCCAGTGACGATCTTCTCCATAATGAACATCCGGGATCCCTTTAAATCTGCCGGCCAGGGCTTCCCTTACGGCTGCTTTGCCAGTGAAGCGTTGCCCCCAGGGTTCGGGACCTCTCGGAAAATCAAAAGAACAGTCTTCGGAGAAATATTCCATGATAGCATCCAGGTCATGGCGGTTGAATGCATCGAGGATCTGTTGCAGTGTTTCTACTTTCACAGCCATGTTTTGCGGTTTGATCTGAACTTCTGTTGAAGGGTCTGTCGATTTCCCGGTGCAACCAAAAATTCCTAACAGGCCTATTGATACAATGATCAAACTTTGTTTTTTCATTGTGCATTTGTTTCCTGCAGTAAGGATCTTCCTAAAAATCCACTCCCATTGCGAAATACCACATAGGTTTGCCACGGAATACGCCATTCATTTCCCAGGCCGCATCCACTCTCAGGAAATATCCCAGAAGCGTACTGCGTGCCCCAAAACCATAACCTCCGGCAAACGGACCGATACCACCTGATTTGATTCGGATAGTAAACGGATTCCCCGGGTCATTGCTTGAGTAGACACTTTGTGGCCGACGAATATTCTTAACGCTGCCGGCCCAGGCGGTACCAATATCAAAGAATTGTACCAACTGGAAATTGCGAAGGAAAGCGTTGTTGATAGGCTTATTGAAGAATGTGCTGAACACCGGAACCCGGATCTCACTGTTCACCACCGCGGCATTGTTACCATGTGCGGCATTCTGTTTGAAACCCCGAAGGTTTAATGCCAGGGATTGATAAGTATAATTTGATGTCGGCCGGTTACTCTCATTGAATTTTGGTGAGAACCAGTTATCCACACCACCGAGATAGTAGATCACTTTCTGGTCGCCGAAAGAAAAATCACCGGCTGCACGTACAGCCCAGATCAAATTACGATAGATGGGCAGGTAATGACGGGCATCTACACCCACGTTGAAAAGAAATTTGCCATCCTGGTCGGATTTTGACATTTGGGTAAACCAGTCAGCAAAGATCTTGTAACGAAGTCCCTGCCAGATATTAGTGGCGGGACTGATTGTGTTGTCATGAACGTATTCGAGACTAAACTGGCCATAAGTACGCTTGAGATCGGGGATCTTTATTGTAGCCGCATTGGTGGCGCTCATCACGATCCTGTCATAACGCGGACCAATCAGGGCACGCAGACTTCTTACCCGGTCAATAGGGTATTTTAAAGTGGCCAGGTAATAGCTGGCGAATTGCTTCGCTTCACCAGTCACCAGGGCATTGTCATAAACTACAGTTGCCATTACTTCGGCGCTACTGCGGTAGTAGATGGCACCCCAGTCAAACCTTTTTCTCTGGTTTAAGAAGGAGAACATCACGTCATTATCCCTGAGGTTGGGAGCAATTCGAATGCCGCCAATGAATTTATAGTCTTCCATCAGGTCGGAAGTACCCATTCTTATGAGGCCATTGAAATCGCCACTATTAGCCATATAGATAGGACCGCTGCCGCCGGAGTAGGGCTGGAATTTATTTACTGCCAGCACGGTATTATTAAAACCCGTCACCACATAATCTGTAAAATATTTTGGCGGCCGGTATTCATATAATTTGGCCTTGCTTAGTATCGGTGTTTCCCTGATTTCAGTCGCATCTACTACCCGTCCTAACTGGGTGGTATCATTTTTCTCGTCGTCAAATTCAGTCTGGAAAAAATCATTTTGCCTGGCACTGTCCTTTTTGACCTCAGTCGGTGCCAGCCTGTTCCGGTTACGCCGTTCTTCATCTATCCTTTGCTTCATATACTCCGTCGGGCGTGCTGTCAGGTTACGGCGACGTAAAGCATTCTCGTCTACACGGAGGCGATAGAGCAGTTTGACATCACCCAGTTTCACCACTTCGCTCACCTGCTGGTTATCTCCGGCTGTTCTTGTTTCCAGCATGCTGCTTTGGTAGTTGGTGAGAGGGAAAACATAAGAAGAATCGTTTGTGATCGACACATATCCTACCGAATCAATATCTGTTTTTTCCCATTCTCTCAGCAGGCTGTCCACTTCAGCGAGTGGTGGGTTTCGCAGCACTTCATCACCGATAAAAACCAAAGTATCCAGTCCTGCCCGCTCTGTACGGAAGAAGCCTGCGTAACGGTTATTGATACCGTTCTCATCACTGATAAAGGTGAAATGTGATGAATTGTATTGCGATGGGTACCTCGCATTGCCGAATTTGAGAGCTGTCAGCTGCGAGATCTGTTTAAACTCGGATTTATTCCAGTTATCGACCAGGAAAATATTAAAGCGTTCACCTGGTAAAGAGTCTTCACTGGTTGCAGCTACAGCTGAGGGGCGATTGCTAGAATAAAGTATCCCTGTTTTATTGGGGAAAGCAACAAAAGAAGGATCCAGGTCATCATACACGTCATTGGTGATCTGGTCGTAGGACTGGTCGCTGATCTTGTACACATAGATATCTGTTTGACCGCTTCTCACCGCACTCATCACCAGGGTGTTCTCATCCAGCATATATTTCATATCCTGCACCTGGTTAAACATGGGAAGTTCCTGTTGTACCGTTTTGATCCGTTTCACCACATCGTATACAAACATCTTAAGCTTTCCTTTCTCGCTGTATAGCACCGCGAGACGGGTGCCTTTTCCATCCCAGGCGAGTATGGGATAATTTGGGTTGATCTCATCGCCCTTTGAGCGAGTGCCGTATTTCAACAATACCTTGCGGTCGACAAAATTTTCCATCAATACAACAGAATATTTGCCCTGGTGAAATTCAACGACCGCATAGGTAAAGCTCCTCAGGTTAGGATGCGCGTTAAAACGTATAAAATCCTTTTTACCGATCACTTCACTGATTGATAACTGGCCTTTGGGTACATTACGCCGGCCCCGCAGATCTTTATAATATTGCTGCGGTACTTCCACCATAAAATCCCGCAATACTTCTTTAAATTTTTTCTTTGTTACTTTTTGTGAAGCATTGTTGAGATTGCGATAGATACGGCTTAAATAAAGAAAATAAGTAACCCTTGTTTTGCCATATTTATCGGCGATATATTTCCAGAATGAATGCCCGGCAAGCTCAGGTTTTTCAAAGGCGAACTGGTAAAAATTATTGTATTTCCCTGAGAGCATCACGGAACGGAGTTCATCATCCAATGCGGGCGACCAGTTTTCCGCGGCATACTGGATATATCCGTCAGTCAGCCATTTGGGAAGATCGAGCAATGCCTGGTTAGCCGCAAATTCACCCAGGTCATCGCCAAACAAAACATTTTCAACCAACACCCTTGCCAGTCCCTGCCGTATTTGTCGCCGCAGGTTATCGTGGTTACCATCAAAGTAGACCAGCATTTTATTATTGACCAGCTTTGTCACACCACCTGTATTTTGCCAGTCAATCCCCAGGCCGATATTGGACTGCTGCATTTCATCGAAATTATTGTAGGCAACAATATTCATCCTGCGTTGAAGGCCGTATTCAACGAACTCTTCTATTTCCGGAAGTTCGGTCTCTGCTATTTGTGCGACGTATTTGCCTAATCCAAGACCATCCTGGCTGAAATAAGTGTTGAAATTCTCAGTTTGGTAATATTTCCATTTGAATTTCTGGTACTGAACGCGGTTTTTCCCAAACTCCACAGTATTGACCTGGGCATTTGCCCCTGCTCCGGTAAGTATTAAAATAAAAAGACAACTGACCAGGCGTGATATTTTACTCATAAAATCGTTGCTGTTTCGTGTACTGATAAGATCGTTGTTTTCTCATTGGGTGTTGCCCATATCCGCAATTGGTTATCTGGTATCTTTGCCCCGGCTCATTCAATCTGGTGCTTATCACAAATTTACCGGATTTCGGGGCCATAAATAAAAATACGAATAGGCAATGACAAAATTCTCTTAATTCGCATGCTTTGATGATGAGAAATTTGGCATCGAGCCCCTAAGTCAAAAAAACCGGAGACTTATATGTTAGTGGTCAAGACATTCACCTTTAATCCAGTACAGGAGAATACCTACCTGCTATATAACGAACAAAAACAGTGCTGCATTATTGACCCCGGTTGCTATTTTCCGGCCGAAAAAGAAGAACTGAGAGCCGCGATCGTTGAGGAAGGACTAACTCCCGTGCTCCTGCTAAATACTCATTGTCACCTTGATCATATTTTCGGTAACCGCTATGTCTATGAAACCTGGCAACTCGACCTGCACATTCACGAAAAAGAGAAGCCGGTGCTGGCATTCGGACCACAATCGGGCCGGTCATGGGGTTTGCCTTTTGATAATTATGAAGGGCCGTTGATAGAAATAAAAGAAGGCGTTGATATCAAGATAGGAGAAGATGTACTCGAGGTATTATTTACACCCGGACATTCTCCCGGTAGCGTTTCTTTTTATCACGAAGCGGGTGGATTTGTAATTGGTGGCGACGTATTATTCTACGGAAGTATTGGCAGAAGTGACCTGCCCGGGGGTGATTATGACACGCTGATCAATAGTATCCAAACCAAGCTCTTTACTCTTCCCGATGATACAAAAGTTTATTCTGGTCATGGGCCAATGACGACGGTCGGATTTGAAAAAATGAACAACCCATTTGTGAAATTATACTGATCATTTCTGTTTGACCTCAATACGACCGTCCGCATAACCCAGGATCACCGTTTCGGCCATATCGATAAAAAGACCCGTTTCAACTACGCCGGGGATAAGATGCAGCGCAGTATTCAATGCAACAGCATCGGAGATGGCTTCATAATGGCAATCAATTATAAAATGACCGTTGTCTGTTCGATACGGTCCATTGATATTGGAACGAAGTTCAACCCAAGGGCAGCCGTCAGCAAGGATTTTTTTTTGAACCTGCTTCCACCCATTAGGGATCACTTCCACGGGGAGAGGAAATTTGCCGAGCCGGGTCACATACTTGCTTTCATCGGCGATGATCATAAGTTTTTCTGACGCGGCAGCCACCATTTTTTCCTGCAGCAAGGCACCTCCTCCACCTTTTATCAGTTGAAATGCCGGATCTACTTCATCGGCGCCATCAATGGCCATGGAAATGGTATCTACTTCGTTGAGATCTATCACTGCGATACCCGCTTCCAACGCCTTCGCCCGCGTATCGAATGAAGTGGGAACAGCTTTTATATCTAAGCCCTCTTTTACCCGCACTGATAACTCTCTTATCAGCCATTCTACAGTAGAGCCCGTGCCGAGGCCAATAATGGATGAGTTGGTAACGAGTTCCGCAGCGTACTTACCCAGGGATTTTTTTATTTCAACGGGTGAAAGCATAATTAAAATTTCATGACCAGTTTGCCCAGGATGGGTATTCTCGCCAGTTCTTTTTTCTCAATTTTTGCTACGAATACGGTAAACAGAATAAGTAATAGTGTTGCTGTGCCAAAATTGAACCACCTATTGTCCCATGCGGCCACCAGGGCACGATGAATACCATAAATGATCAGCACCAGCGCCAGGTAAGACAAAAGTTTCTTGCGTGCATAGGGAACTGGATAGTTTTTTTGTCCGAGTACATAGCTGACCACCATCATAAACAGGTAACAGCAGAATGTAGCGGCGGCAGCGCCCAGGTAATGGAATTTCGGTATAAGCAGGATATTCAGCACGATCGTGATGACGGCACCACCCAGGGTGATCATCGCACCCATCATGGTTTTATTGGTGAGTTTGTACCAGATGCTCAAATTGTAATAGATGCCAAGGAATATATTTCCCAGCGCCAGGAAAGGCACAATATTGAGCCCCTCTACCCAGGCTGCTTTATCGATGGCCTCGAAAAACCAGGCAAACACATCTATATACAAACTGATCAGCAGGAACATAAAGCAACAGGCGATCACAAAAAACTTCATGATGCGTGCATAGGTACGGGGTGCATTCTCTTCCTTGCTCTGGCTAAAGAAAAATGGTTCCGCAGCCATCCGGAATGCCTGGATCATTATCGTGATCAGGACCGCGAGCCGGTAGATATTCCCAAAGATCCCGAGCTGGTGTTTCGCTTCGGCTTCGGGCAGGTCTACTACGTGCTGGTAGATCAGCCGGCTGAGCATATCGTTGACCATACCGCCCATGCCGACAATGATCAGTGGATAGGAATAGACCATCACTTTTTTCCATAGCTCCCTGTCAAATTCAAACCGGATTTGGAAAAATTCTTTTCGCAATAATAAAAAAGTGAGAATGCTGCCAGCCATATTACCGATCAGGTAATAACCGATGCCGATTTCCGGGCGGTAAAATGTACCCAGGAAGGTATCTGGATTTTTTTCGACATACTTTGGAATAATGGCAAGAAACAGTATAACCACGAGTAGATTTAGCAATACACCGGCCAGGGTTGCAAAAGCGTAACGCCGTGGCCTGTTTTCCTGGCGCAACTTGGCAAATGCAAGGGTGCTGATGGCATCGAAAAAAATAATAACCGCCATCCAGGTGATGTATTCAGGATGGTTTTCGAGATTGGCCCATCGGGCAATATCATTTTTAAAATAAAATAGAATAGCCGTTAAGAATACTGTAGACACCAACAGCGAAACGGACAGGGTATTGTACACCCGGTTCTGATCAAAATCGCGTGAATAACGAAAATAGGCTGTCTCCAGGCCGTAGGTAAACAGGATGTTCAGGAAAGGAATGATGGCATAAACCTGCGTTAGGTCGGCCGTCGTTGCCGGTTGGGCGAAGATCAGCGGCAGGCTCAGGTTCATAATATAACCGAGGAAACGCCGCGCGATGGTGGGCACACCATACCAAAGAGTTTGTCCTGCCAGTTTTTTGATGCCGCTCAAATTGCCGGTTTTAACAACAAATGTAAAGGCTGAAGGGTCAAATACACAATATCCATATGGCTATCTTCAAATTTGTAAGAGCTTGCAACCCATTTAGGGTTTCTATTATCTTTGTATAAATTTTTTAATATGAAACGCCTTTCTTTTTTCGCCTGTTTTATACTGATGTTATCGGTTGTATCATTCTCCCAGGCTTATGAGACCAGTATTACTTATGATAAAAAGAAGCAGCGGGCTATCGCTATTGATTATGCCTATCCACAGGAAGCGGTTCAGAACGCGATAACCACCCGCATTCAAAAGGAAGGACATAACATGAAAGCCGAAAAAGGATTGTTCAACAAGGATAAAGGGTTTATTATCGTTAAAGATGCCTTTGTAACCGAGATCAGTGAAGAAAGACTGGACTATATCCTTAAAGTGGATAGAAAAAGCCGGAAAGACAAGGATGAATCCACGCTTTACCTGGTCGTCAATAAAAATGGCGAGGACCTGATCAATACAATGAGCGCGGATGAGATCAGGAGAATAAAATCATTCATGACCGACCTGGCTCCCGATATTGAGGAGGCCAACCTTGAACTCCAGATAAAGGCACAGGATGATGTAGTCGTAAAAGCGGAGAAGAAATATAAAGACCTGCAGGATGAGAAGGCAAGCCTGGAGAAAAAGCTCCAGAAAAACCAGGAAGAGATCGAAGCACAGGAAAAAAATATCGAAAACCAGCGCTCAGCCCTGGAGCTGCTGAAAAGTAAAAGAAAGATCACCAACTAAGGGTTTGGGTTACCATACCTTGGGTCTTGAATAAATGCAGAGTCTGTAAGGGTGCGCAGAAACAGGGCCAGGTTAATGGCCTCGTCATCTGCCATGGGAATTCCACCTGCAAGTGAAGGATCGAGGGTAGCACTTTGCTGTATCCCGTTTCGATAATGGTTGATGCATTGTGCCAGGGTGTTGAAACGGCCATCATGCATGTAGTTGGAAGAGATATAAACGTTTCTCAAACTTGGCACTTTAAATTTGAGCGAATCTGCAGGGTCATTACTGATCCTCATCCTCCCAAAGTCCTGTAAAAAATTATCAACCGGCAAACCGATATTACGCAGGCTGTAGTCGGTAAACATCGGTTCGGGGTGACAACTACTGCAGTTAGCCGTGAACACCTGGTATCCCTGTTGTTCCTGGACTGTAAAACTTGCCTGTCCTTTTTGTACCCGGTCGTATTTTGAATTGGCTGACACCATGCTGCCGGTAAATTGTGCCAGCGCTTTCAATATATGTTCGGCGCCTATAAAATCTGTTCTGAACACTTTCCTGAACATCTCGCGGTATTCTGCGACACCCTGGAGTTTTGCCACTACGTCGTTAAAATTTTCACCCATTTCCAGGTGACCATTGATGGGATGTGCAGCCTCGTCAAACAAAGAGCTGAACTCGCCATCCCAGTGAAATTTATCCTGCCACGCCAGGTTGAACAACACAGGAGCATTGCGCAGGGTGTGCGAATCAAAAACGCCATGACTGCGATCATGTTCATAGGTTCCAAATGCCGCGATCTGCATATGACAGGATGAGCAGGGATGCAC
>JAEZRB010000045.1 GCA_023412975.1 Bacteroidota bacterium
TTGTGGTTTACTGGTCAATGCCAGTCGCGCCATAATCTTTGCCTCTGCCGGTAATGATTTTGCCGATAAAGCTAGAGAAGTCGCACAGAATTATCAACAGGAAATGAGTGCCTACCTGGATATTTAAGTGTTGAGAAAGTAACGGGTTTACAGGTTGCTCAATACATTTCCACCTTTGGTTTTCCCGGGACAAAACTTCCAATGGGGGCAGTGTACCAGGATTTGATTTGGTAAACCAGTCTTCCTGCCTCAATCGCCGGATCGGTTTTGAGCAGGCTTTCAACTTCCTCCCTGGTTTCGCAATCGAATATGAAAATGCCCTGCCAGTCACCTTTCTCACCAAATGGACCCGCTACTTTAATTTTTCCTTCATTGTAAAGCCGGTCTATATTGGAAAGATGGCCGGCCTGCAATTTCCTGAGGGTAGCCGTATCCTGGTCGCGATTGGTGCCCTTGGTCAGCAATACAAACCAGTATTGCCTGATCGTTTCTTCGGGCTTCGGCGAAGTCTCCGCTTTGTTTTGACCGATGGTCATCAGCGTAAATAATAAGGCCGGGACCAGCAGGATATATTTTCTTTTCATAAAAGCTTTTTTCAAATTTACCGCTAACTAAATATTGCCCAAATTCTTCGGTGCAAACCAAGAAATTGAGCGGATATAGGCGGAAATATGGTCGATATGGATGCGGCATGCCTGTTTTTATCGGCAATACCAAACCCTTACCTTTGCGCCAACTTAAAATGATTGTTTTATGGCGGCTCGAACCGATCTTTTTCAAAGCCCGGATTATTTCAATGTGGATGAATTACTCACTGATGAGCATAAGCACATCCGTGAGGCAGTACGCAGTTATGTGAAAAAAGAAATCTCTCCAATCATTGAAGATTTTGCCGAAAGAGCGGAGTTTCCCCAGCATATCGTAAAACAGTTGGGTGAAATGGGGTGTTTTGGGCCTACAGTACCGGTAGAATATGGTGGCGGTGGTCTTGACTACATTAGTTACGGGCTGATGATGCAGGAATTGGAAAGAGGTGACAGTGGTGTGCGTTCGACGGCATCCGTACAAGGCTCCCTGGTGATGTATCCCATCTTCGCTTATGGTAGCGAAGAACAAAAGAAAAAATACCTTCCAAAATTAGCCAGTGGCGAATGGCTGGGTTGCTTTGGTCTCACCGAACCCAACCATGGAAGTGATCCTTCGAGCATGCTCACCAATTTTAAAGATGCCGGCGACCATGTGATCCTGAATGGAGCAAAAATGTGGATAAGCAATGCACCATTCTCACAGGTGGCGGTGGTATGGGGCAAGGATGAAGAGGGCGTAGTTCACGGGCTGATTGTGGAGCGTGGAATGGAAGGATTTTCAACGCCCACTACTCATGGTAAATGGAGTCTTCGCGCCAGTGCCACGGGCGAGCTGGTATTTGACAATGTAAAAGTGCCAAAGGAAAATATTTTGCCCAATGTTAAGGGTTTGAAAGGCCCGTTAGGATGTCTTACCAAAGCCCGCTATGGCATTGCCTGGGGCGTAGTAGGCGCAGCCATGGATTGTTATGACACAGCCCTGCGTTACTCCCAGGAACGGGAACAGTTCGGCAAACCCATCGGTGGATTTCAGCTGCAACAAAAAAAGCTGGCGGAAATGATCACAGAAATTACAAAAGCACAATTATTGAACTGGAGACTGGGCGTATTGATGAATGAAGATAAAGCCACGCCCCAGCAGGTGAGTATGGCCAAACGTAATAGCTGTGAAATAGCGACAAATATTTGCCGCGATGCACGGCAAATGCTGGGTGGCATGGGTATTACCGGCGAGTACCCCATAATGCGTCATATGATGAACCTGGAAAGTGTGATCACTTATGAAGGGACACATGATATTCATTTATTGATCACAGGCATGGATGTAACAGGCTTAAACGCGTTTAAGTAATATCTGATCGTGGCAATTTGAAATCTTTTTCATGAAAATATTCCTGATCGGTTTTATGGGTGCTGGTAAAACGCATTGGGGACGTTTGTTGAGCCAGAAACTGGGTCTTCCTTTTTTTGATCTTGATGAGCAAATTGCCAATGCCGAAAACAGATCGATCACAGAAATATTTGAGCAGGAAGGCGAGGAGTATTTCAGGTTAAAAGAAAAAGAGGTATTGCATATCATCACGGAAAGTCATACCACATTTGTTATGTCATGCGGTGGAGGCGCGCCCTGTTTTTTCAACAACATAGAATACATGAATAATGCGGGCACAACGGTATGGATTCATGCGGAGCATGAAACCCTGTTTAAGCGTTTATTGAAGGAAAAAGAAAAACGGCCCCTGTTAGCAAATCTTAGTAATGATCAGCTGAGAATGTTTATCAGGAAAAAGATATCAGATCGAAAGCTTTATTACGAACAGGCGAGGGTCGTGATCGAAGATGAAACAATAACCCTGGATCGTTTTATAGAAAAAGTATTTCATGCATAAATTATTTCTATCTATAGGTGCGCTGCTCGGAGGACTGGCGGTGGCACTCGGCGCCTTTGGTGCGCATGGTTTGAAAAAGATCGTTCCGCCCGAAACAGTCAATACTTTTCAAACCGGTGTTCAATACCAGATGTATCATGCGCTGGCGCTGATTGCCGTTGCTATTGTATTTGAAAAATTCCCGGGACGGCTGATGGAGTGGTCGGGCATCTGCTTTTGCATCGGTATCTTATTATTCTCAGGTTCTTTATACCTTCTAACCATGCTCAAGGCTACCGGCAAAGTTGGACTTGAAGGCATCGGGATGATCACACCCTTTGGCGGCTTGTTTTTTATTGCGGGGTGGCTGCTCTTCTTCCTTTCCGTCATCAAAAAATAATCCAGCATCCAGCATCAAGTATCCAGTATCCAGCATCAAGTATCCAGTATCCAGCATCTGGTATCTAGATCGGCAGGATTAACGTCGTCGTCGTCCCCACTGTATTTTCGATCTGGTAAACACCCCCGATGCTTTCCATACGTCGGGAGATATTTTTCAGGCCATTCCCAAACTGTCTCACTTTTTGGAGGTCGATCCCTACTCCGTTATCGGAGATCCTTATCATCAACGCTTTGTCGATGCTGAAATCGATATTGAGTTCTGTGGCCCGGGAATGTTTTAATACGTTGTTGAGTGTTTCTTTTACAGCCAGGAAAAGATTACGTCGTTTGTCGCCTGTTAATTCGGTGGATTCAATTGTTGGCGGCGTCGTAATCCGGCAGGTGATTGGTGTGTTTTCAAAGAATTCAAGCGCATATGACCGGATATATGATACCAGGTTGTCGATCGTATCGTTACCACTGTTCATACTCCAGATGATCGCATTCATTTTGTTCAGCACTTCATCGGCCGACCGTGAGATTTTTTCAATCTCCACCGGCGTGTTCTCTTTCATCTTATTCCGGGCGATCTCGCTCATCAGTCGTATAGCTGTCATACCTGAACCCAGCTCATCATGCATATCGGCTGAAATACGTTCTCTTTCCTGCTGCTGGGCTTTATAGATCGCGATCTCTTTCTCATATTCATTGAGCTGGTCTTTGGCCTTGAGCCGTTCTCTTTCCCTCGCCTGCGAAATAAGCTGTCGTTTATTTTTTTGATTCAACCCAAGCAGGAAAAATATCAGTTAGATCAGGAGGGCCACCTCATAGTTAAAAAGCGAGTTTTTGAAGATCGTGGGCAGGTTTCCTTTGATAATATTAAGATTGAGCATCAACAGCGACAACAGGGAGAATATGAACAGGAATAAATTGCCCCAGAAAACATAGCGCAACAACTTGTCATTCCAGGCCCGGGAACTATAAACAAGGAAAACCACCACCATGACAAGCAGCAATATTTTTGTTCCATTTTCAATCCGGTTTTCAAGCGGGTAGTTCTGGGTGAAATAATGTACATAGGTAAACAGGACCATCGATGCGATCAGTATCGTGACGCCGATATTATATAGTTTGTATAGAAACGGGTGTTGTTGTTTGGTGGAAAGAAATTTTTGCATAAAAAGCATATACATAAACAAACCCGTGCATTGCATGATATAATCGAGGTATGTCTCCTGGAAAAACCCAAACCAGCTGGTATGATTGCTGTAAATGGCCTTGATGAACAACATAGCGCCGATAAAAAAAGCATAGCCCGAGTAATAGAGGAATTCTTTATTGGCACCCTGGAAAAAGCTGGCTAAAGAAAAAAGGATCATCATCAGCAACAGGCCACAAAACAGGTAGGTCACGATCTTCGATTCCATATTCGAGCTGTCGAGGTCCTGTACAAATGAACCGAGATAGCCGGGGTGGATCAGTGATGGCCTGATGCGGTTGAGATGGGTTCTTACAAAACTCAGTTCTGCAATATATGTTTCAGTAGTTTGGGCTGGCGTCGACAATAAGCGGTAACTGATCTCCCGCGGTTTTTTTGGCGATACAGAAGGCACCTCTTCAGGTTTGCCATTTGCTACCCTGTATAGAACAACATCCCAAAAATAAAAGCCAGGGAATAGCCAGGCCTGGTAGGCCGTGTCCGTGGCATTGCGGACGGCGAAACGGATGATCGCTTTTTGGGTAATATGTGATTTTGGAATAAAATTCCGATGAATTAGCCCCCGGTTAAATTGCAGGGTATCGTAAATTTCCGCTAATTCTACATCCGGTGAAATATAGGCTGTTTCAATATTGTTGCGAATCGACTGTGAAAAGGTTAGCTTACTAAGATCGATGATCCTGGAAGAAGGTGAATCATTATCTTTCTCTGCTACCAATTGAGCCGGCAGACTTTTCCCCAAAAACAATAACAGGAAGAATATTGGAAAATAGCGATACATGCCCATAACGCAGTCGTTGGTAATGATTTTCCAAAATTAAGCCGCAGCGACCGGTTTTAGGCATCTTCCCCATACCACTTTCCGGTAAATTTCTATGGAAAAGCCAGTCGGGATAGCGGTTTTATACCCCGAATAGACCCTGTCCTAAAACTTCAAACTATATTATCTTTGTCAGCATGGCCAATAAGCAGAAAAAGACAAGCGGGAAAAAACCAAAAGCCGAACCTAGAAAAGCAGATACAAAATCTTTCAAGCCGGAAAAAGAGGAAAAGATCGATCTCAAGCAACTTGCCCGCGACGAGCGGACCTGGAAAATAACTGGAGCAGTATTCCTCCTGATCTCGATCTTTTTATTTATCGCATTTATCTCCTACTTTTTTACCTGGAAAGAAGATTTTGACAAGGTTTCTGTCGGGGGCCTTTTATTCAACAACGAAGTGAAGGTTCAAAACCTGCTGGGAAGGCTTGGCGCCGTGGTCTCACATTTTTTTGTTTACAAAGGTTTTGGTGTGGCTTCCCTGCTTATTTGCACTTTTTTCTTTGTGGTGGGTATCAATCTGCTGGTCAACAGAAAAGTTTTTTCCATCTGGAGAAACCTGAAATATGTCACGATCGGCTTGCTGGTTCTATCCGTTTCGCTGGCTTTTGTATTGCGTGGAAGTGAATTTCCCTATGGCGGAGGCGGGGGTATTGTGATCAGCAAATGGTTGATCGGCATCTTCGGCAATGTCGGTACCGCTGCTATTTTACTCGTTGTTGCATTCGCCTATATCATCTGGCAATTTAATCCCTCATTTAATGTGCCGGCGCGCAATCAAAAACAGGAATTGCCGGAAGGCCTGGAACCTGCTGTGGCCGCTACCGGAGAAACTGATCCTGTATTAATAGGTGGTAAAACTGTCAATGACCATTATGCTGAACAGCAGAAGAATGGGAAGGGTAACAGCCTTAGTGGCGAGGGAGGAATGGTGGCTATTGATATCAACGATAATCCACCCAGTTTTCCAATGGATCTCGTCGAGAAGGAAGAAGAAGTTGAAATGGAGGAGTACAGCCCCGAAAAAGAAATGGTTAATGACCTCCTTCACCAGCATGAGGATTTCAATGAAAAGACGGATGATGGTAAAGTGGACATGACGATCCCGGTGGCCGAGAAAAATGTACGCGAAGTGCCGGTTTCGGACCTGCGGCTTGAAATAAAAACTGATGAGCCTGAAGTTGAAGAGGAAACGCCACAAAAAACAATTGAGCATCTTGAACCTTACGATCCCAAACTCGGTCTTAAGGATTATAAATACCCCGGTCTCGACCTCTTAGAGACGCATGG
>JAEZRB010000061.1 GCA_023412975.1 Bacteroidota bacterium
ATATTACCGGCTCCATGCTGGCGAGCTGGTGGCATGGGAGACCCCCGAAAGACGGTGTAAAGGTTACGGAAAACAGCGGAGTAGCACATTAGAATTTTCAACTCTCAAATTTTTCAATATGGCACGTAAAAGAGGTTTAGTACTGGTTTTGGGTATGCTGTTTTTACACCAGCTTGCCAACAGTCAGCAAATAACAAAAGAGCAAATGCTTTTCTTAACCCGTGAATGGAAAGGTGATCGTTTTGCCGATGGCCGGCCCAAAGTACCGGACTCGATCCTTAATCGAATGAAGCTGGTGACACTTGAAGAAGCTTGGGCGGTATTGAGAAACGAAAATTACAAACACCAGTATGATGATGGCTGGCAGACGATCAACCCGGATAGCGTATTAGTGGGTCGCGCAGTTACTGCAACGTTCATGCCTGGTCGGCCGGATCTGCAAAGGGCCATCGATGATACAGGGCATATACGTGATAAGCGGGTAAAATCACAAAACACCTGGCCCATCGAGTTGCTGGTAAAACGCGATGTATATGTCGTGGATCAGTTTGGTGCGCATGAGGATGGCCCCACTGTTGGCGATAATCTGGGCAACGCCATCTTTTCAAAAACAGGCAATGGCCTCGTCTACGACGGCGCTATCCGTGATATAAACGGTTTGAAGGAACTGGGATCATTCACTTCTTTTTTCAGGTCTTATCACCCATCTCACCATCTGAATAATCCTGCAGGTGATTTGAACACAACCCTGGTTGGCATTAACCAACCCACCAGGATCGGGAAAGCGACAGTTATGCCTGGAGATATTGTGTTGGGACGCGATGGCGGTGTGATATTTATTCCTCCGCATCTGGCAGAAAAAGTTGTCAAGGTTTCAGAACTGGTCAGGCTTCGAGATATGTTTAGTCACCAGCGCCTGCGGGAAGGAAAATATACGGCGGGACAGATCGACACAAGGTGGAGCGATGAGATTGAAAGAGATTTTTCAAAATGGCTGAATGACCATATGGATGAATTGCCGGTTCCAAAATCGCAGATACAAGAACTATTGAAAGGTCGTACCTGGTAAAAATTACCAGTCGGTTCATTATTTATAATCTTAAAAAACCGTAAGATGTTAAACTCAAGGAGATCATTTCTTAAAAAAGCTGCCCTCGGTTCGGCACTGGCTCCACTTGCCTCATTGGCATCGTTTGGCCAGGGATATGAAAATGCTATTGATAAAAATCCCAGGCGATCCG
Organism: Bacteroidota bacterium; assembly: GCA_023412975.1. Taxonomy (GTDB): domain Bacteria; phylum Bacteroidota; class Bacteroidia; order Chitinophagales; family Chitinophagaceae; genus Terrimonas_B. The sequence goes on from JAEZRB010000061.1 coordinate 1,242, forward strand.
CACCGGCTGACCTTAAGATCACAGAGGTGAAATGTGGTTATATAAGAGGAAGTGTTTTTGTAAAAGTGTATACCAACCAGGATATATGGGGATGCGGGGAAGGTGTAGACGCTGTACCAGGCACTTATCACCTGGTGAAAAATTTTGGCAACCGGCTTAAAGGAAAAAACCCGTTGAATGTGCATCGTTTGTTTGAAGACATCCGTCGCTCCGGTTTTTTCCAGGGAGCCCAGTCGGGGATGTATGTGGCGGTACTTTCTGCTATTGAGACCGCATTGTGGGATCTTGCCGGTAAGGCACTGAACCTCCCGGTATACCAGTTGCTCGGCGGTAAGTTCCGCGATAAGATCAGGGTATACTGTGATACGGCTTTGTATCAGCGGAACCTGCCTACTCCCAAAGATTTTGCAGAGGCTGCCCTGAAATCAAAAGAGATGGGATTTAATGCGATCAAGTTTGATCTTGACCAGGCTAATGATCCGAATAAATATGATTTCTATAACTGGACAGCAAGCCCGGCTGAATTGCAGCGAATGGTGGATCAGATCACTGCTGCCAGGGAAGCGGTTGGACCAAAGGTTGATATCTGTGTTGATATGCACGGTCGTTATGATGCAGTGACTGGACAGGCTGTAGCGAAGCGTCTTGAACATTTAAACCTGATGTGGCTGGAAGAGCCCATACCTGCTGAGAATGCGGAAGCATATAAGCTGATCACCGAATCGACCAGTACCCCGATCTGCGCGGGCGAGAATCATTACCTTGCCCACGGGTTTAGAAGGCTGCTGGAAATTGGTGCTGTGGATATCGTAATGCCTGATCTGCAAAAAGCCGGCGGGCTGGGAGAGGGCCAGCGGATCGCTAACCTTGCCAATCTTTATTATACGCCATTTGCACCACATATGGTCGCGTCTTTCCTGGGTGCCATGGCATCGGCTCATGTCTGCGCTTCCGTACCAAATTTTATGATCCTGGAATGGCAGTCTTATTTTCATACACAACCCATGTTCAAAGAAATCGTTGACTACGATGGGGAGTGGGTTAAAGACAGTTTTATTACGCTATCTGAAAAGCCGGGTATCGGGGTGGAGATCAATGAGGAGGCGATGAAAAAATATGCATGGCCTGGTATTCCTTTTTTTGAATAAGGACAACGCAATGATGAAAAATAGTTTGTTTATTTTGGCCTTAACGTTTTATGCTGTTTGCAGTCGCGGTCAGTCACAACACCGCGCAGCTGATCATCGGGAAATGAAAGGAGATAATAATACCTGGGTATTTGTTATGGCCGGCCAGTCAAATATGGCCGGACGGGGTACTGTGGAATCCCAGGATACTATACCTGAAAAAAGACTTTTGACGATTAACAAAGACGGGCAGATTGTAATGGCAAAGGAGCCTTTGCATTTTTACGAGCCAAGCCGCATAGGTCTTGATTGTGGGTATTCTTTTGGAACAACATTGCTTAAGCATATTCCTGACAGCATTTCCGTGTTGCTTGTTCCCTGTGCAGTTGGTGGAAGTTCGATCAGTCAGTGGCTGGGTGACTCCCTTTATCGTGAGGTAAAGCTTTTTACAAATTTTTTAAACATGTTGGCGACGGCCCGTAGGTTCGGCACCGTAAAAGGAATACTTTGGCACCAGGGTGAAACGGATGCGAATGAGCGTGATATTCCTTTATATACTGAGCGATTGCGAACTCTTATTTCGCGTTTCAGGGCTGCTGCTGGTGATGACCAACTCCCAGTATTAATTGGGGAGTTAGGTTCATTTTCCACTGACAAGAGCAATTGGGACCGGATAAACCAGGCGATCAGGAGTTACTCGTACCAGGATAGCATGACAGCAGTTATCAAAACAGGGGATCTTGAACACAAAGGTGACCAGGTACATTTCGATTCCAATGGTCAGAGAGCTATGGGCATACGATTTGCTGAAGCATACCTGCAGAAATTTGCGCGGAAGCAAATTAATAATTAGCAAGCTCCGGTTTCTAAGAATTTTAATTCCCCCTCATTTAATGTATCGGCTTGCCCACGACAAAAATGTCGGCCAGTTTGGTCCTGTAGTGTGTCCACCACTATGTTGCCGGAATGCGATCTCGCCATCTGTCAAGCTGGTTTCAATGGGTGGGAATTCTGTAGTTCCCAGGTCTTTTTTTCCAAGTAACCTGTACACAGGTCCCGCGTGTACTCCTCCTAAAAACATTCCTTTTGCATCTACCCATTGTCCCTCCACAGTAGGAGAACCCGAACTGATGAACACGGGTCTTGGTGCGCACAATGCAACTAACTGGTGCGCGTCTACAGGAAGTTCATTCGTAGTAAGAGGTCCTGCATATTTTATGAAATTGCCGGCAAACCAGTGATATTCCGCCGAGGAAGCAAGATTTTCTAATTGCTCACCAAGCATGCGGCGAAGGATTTTTGTTCCGCCTGCACCTGATGATCCAATAAACCCGACCGCGATGCGTGGCTCATAAGCCATGGCAACAATTGCCGCTTTACCATACCTGGATAGTCCTTCGATGCCGACCTGCTTTGCATCGACGCTGTTATCTGTTTCAAAGTAATCGATCGCCCGGCTGGCGCCCCATGCCCAGGCACGCAATGCACCCCAGTCATCGGGCTTACGTGGTTTACCTTTATTTACAAGGCCAATTATCCCCTTTGTCAAACCTGCGCCATTATCAGCCTGTATACTGGTAGGAACCAATATGGCATATCCCCATCCTTTTTCCAACACCTGTTCCTGCCAGCTTTTTTCCGGCGCTGTCGTAATGGGTGCTGCTGGTCTGAACCCCGGGGGAAATACGAATCCAAAATGTAACATCACCGGTACAGGGTTGCTGCGCTGGCGGGGCGTGGTAAGCGAAAGCTGGATGTCAACATCTATTTGCGGATAAGAAGAATTATCGACGCGGCCTATCAGGTTTTTGGTCACCGCTGGAATGTCTCCAACCATCGTATCAACAGTATTCAATAATATCCAGTTTACTTTGGGGATTTGCTTAGGTACACGGCCATAAATTTCCCGGTCAAAGTCTTCGAGTATTTCAGGGCGTCTTTTATTCCACCAGGTTTTAGCATTGTTTACTTTCTTACCATTTTTCAACAGCAAAGGATCGGGAAGCGAAGTATAGGGCGTCGCCTTTGATTCATCAGTATTAGCCGCATTCGGCGCAGCGGGATTCCCGGAAGGACCGCTTCGTGTTGATGCTATTTTTAATTGTGCCAACATGTTTTTATAGTCGGCCTGCGTTTCCTGTTGTTGTATTTTGAAGGCCTTATCACGCTCCTGCCATTGCCGGATATGCTCTGCTGTTTCCACCATCGGCGCCACCCAAATATCTTTTTCGTTTTGTTTGATGAATTCCAACACCTCGCGATGCGCCTGTATGGAAACATTGAGCGGGTTTCCGCCACCCACGCCATGAAATAATATAACCAGCAAAGAATTGGTCTCCATCGCCTTTTTCACCCATTCGATCATTTGCTCACCGGATTCTCCATTTACGCCATAACAATCCACGTTATACAGATCAATTTCATTGATCTTTTGCATCCGGCTTCTCACACCCCTCGCAGCTACAAAATCTTTTTTCAGGTCATCGATAAATGATACATCTCCGATCTTCATATCGCCACAGGTGTACGCGAAAGTTCTTGAGGTTTTTCCATCTATTGCCTGGAGAAAGAGATTTGTCATTTTGATCTCATTCTGCATACGTGCAACGGTGTACCTGTTCATATCGATCTCGGGACCTACCCAATCACGACCAGGCATTCCACCCAGGCAGGGATGAAAAAGGGTGTGATTGCCCAGTTCATGCTTGTCGGCAAGTGTTTTCCATTCATTCAACCTTGCCTGCATGGATGTCGAGAATGCAGTTACATAAAACGTTGCCTTCAATCCCAGGCTATCCAGGAGCGGGGCGGCATTGTCGAGATGCTGATCGATCGCGTCGTCATACGTAATCACGACAGCGCATTTTTTCCCTTTCCAGGGCTGGTTGAATTGAGAGAACCCATTTAGGGTAAAAAAAAATAAAATGGGAAGCAATAGTTTATTCATACCTATTTTGTTTGAGACTACAACGCTTTTTACAAATATTATTTCAAATCTTGTTTCAATATCTTATTCTCTAGCCGGAAAAAGTCGAAGTCTACAAATCCACCAACACTTTTTGTTGCATAGTTGAACAGGCCAAAGCGATAGCCCATAAAATGTGGTAGGGTATAAGACATCTTCAGGGGCACACCAATAGGTTTCCAGGATTCTCCATCCAGGCTGTAATAAAAGTTTGCTTCATCTTTCAGATCTCTGAAATTGCAATCTGCTCTAAGGTACACTTTGTTTTGTGCGAGGGGCAGTCGTTGTTTTTCTATCGGCACACCCGATTCAGCGCTGACCATTACGATTGATTTCACGCCATTTTGATAATTAACAGCAACAAATCCAAATTTTTTCTGGAGTAAGGCAAGTCCGGCCATATCGCCGTTTTTCATATTTGAAATATCAAGTGATATGATGCCTGAGCTTTCTGGGCCGAAACTGCGCTGTGTTAAAGTATTTCTTGCGGAAAGAAAAGATGTGTCAATCCTACCTGTTCTTAAACGTAAAAAACCCTTTCTTTCGCTTACCGACCAGTTCCTGTGATCGGGATTGTGATTCCATTGCCAAACCAATGGAAGGACCGGGTCAGAGTTTTTCCTATTAAATTCATCGGATGCTACAATCCCGGGTTGCAG
>JAEZRB010000112.1 GCA_023412975.1 Bacteroidota bacterium
TTATTAAACTGGCCAAAGCTACTATTGCCGAAAAATATGCCGGGCAGCAGAAAAAAGGTAACCTGACCATCTGGAGTATCGGTAAAAAAGGATACGAGCATTTCCTGAAGAATAATTATAAAACCGACGCGACGCATAAAGACATTTTCCTGCACCTCAATTTTGAGAACGTGCAGAAAGCTTCCCAGGCCGCTATGAAGGCATTCGAGGAAAAGCAGTTTGATGTGATTGAGATCGTTTACAGCCAGTTCAAAAATGCGGCAACCCAAATTTTCAAGGTTGAAAGATTCTTACCTATTCCTAAAGTTGAGAAAAAAGAGGGTGAGAAGAAATCTGATTTCATCTATGATCCTTCCAAAGAGGAATTGGTAACGGAGCTGATGCCGAAAATTCTCAATACGCAATTATATAAAGCGGTACTGGATTCAAATGCTTCCGAGCACGGGGCCCGCATGACCGCAATGGATAAAGCCAGCGAAAATGCCAATGAAATGCTGCGATCCCTGAAGATATCCTATAACAGGGCCCGCCAGGCTGCTATCACTACTGAATTGACCGAGATCGTAAGTGGTGCCGCGGCGCTACAGGGTTAGTCGTTAGTTCGGAGTCGGGAGTCGTTAGTCAGGTGGTTTTCCCCGTTCTGGTTTTCATGTTTTAAAATGTTAATAACTGCGTTTTCACCTGCAAACCCGAGGGTGTATTTTCGTCGCCTTGGTATTATTATTGAACCTTTTTTAAATTAATCGCTTTAAGGTGAGATTCATTCACCCTTTTTAGTGTTATGGAAATTACTAATCTGATACCGCATATTGAAGCATTGATCTTTGCAAGCGATAAGCCATTGACAAGTCTGGATATTACCGAATTGGTGAATAATGCGTTTGGTTTTATGGAAGATAAAGTCACACTCGACCAGGTAGAAACGGCTATTGAAGGTATTACTGAAAAATATAGCTCGGAGTTCTATCCCTTTGAACTGAGGCAAAGCGGCGGAGGGTGGCAGTTTCTTACCAAAAAGGATTTTCATAAAACGATCGCCCAGCTTAATGGTGATAAATACCTGAAAAGATTATCCGCAGCGGCACTGGAAACGCTTGCCATCATTGCATATAAACAACCGGTCACTAAAGGAGAAATAGAATCCATCAGGGGTGTGAGTTCCGACTATGCAGTGCAAAAATTACTGGAAAAAGAATTGATCATCATCAGCGGCCGTAACGAAAAACTACCGGGTCATCCGCTGGTATATTGTACTTCCCGAAGCTTTATGGATTATTTTGGTATCAATTCGGCAGATGATCTTCCCCGGATCAAAGAAGTGCTGGCCGACCAGGTGGTTGAACCAACAATCGTAAAGAATGAAGGAACAGCCGAAGAGTCGACCGACACCGAATCAGAAGAAACCGGTAGCGACGACGTGATGCTTTCCGTATCAGAAGACGGAGAACTCGTTGACAAAGCGGAGGACAGCGGCGACAATTAATTTCATATACTCATATACTTCCTCAATGCTTCCAGTCGTAGGTGATTTTGGAGTGAAGCATCGCCTTTTTTATCTTCGCCTACTATGCCTGAAAATTTATCCCCGGAGCAGTTAATAGACGTGGCCAAAGAATTTGGTACACCTGTATATGTTTATCACGCCGAAAAAATCACTTCCCAGTTTGAAAAATTAAAGAAAGCTTTCAGCGGCAGCAATACCGTGTTTTTTTATGCATGCAAAGCCCTGACGAATGTAAATATCCTCCGTCATATTCATGCAATCGGTGCCAATATCGATTGTAGTTCGATCAACGAAGTAAAACTGGCATTGTACGCGGGATTTAAACCTAACCAGGTTCTATATACTTCCAATGGGATTGCCTTTGACGAGATACAGGAGGCAAAGGAATTGGGTGTACATATCAATATCGACAGCCTGTCCAACCTCGAAAAGTTTGGAAAGGCATACGGGCATGATTACCCAGTCGGTCTACGCCTTCGTCCCAATATTATGGCGGGTGGCAACCTAAAGATCTCGACGGGGCACGATAAAAGTAAATTTGGAATCCCGGTGGATCAACTAGAGCCCCTGCTGGCGATCGTGAGTAAGTACAATTTGCATATTAACAACCTTCATATCCATACCGGAAGCGAGATCAAGGATGTGGATGTATTTATAAGAGGTATTGAAGTATTGTTTGATCTTATTCCGCATTTTAGTGAGTTGAAATCCATCGACCTGGGTGGTGGATTTAAAGTGCCTTACCAGGCCGGGGATAGTGAAACAGATATCGAATTGCTGGCTGCGAAAGTGAAAGAGGCTTTTGACAGCCATCCCCAGGCAAATAATTTGCAGGTCTGGTTTGAGCCTGGAAAATTCCTGGTCAGTGAGTGTGGTTTTTTTGTTACACAGGTAAATGTGATCAAGGAAACCGCAGCTACCACATTTGTGAGCGTCAACAGCGGTTTCAATCACCTGATCCGCCCCATGTTTTATGATTCTTATCACCGCATAGAAAATATCAGCAATCCTGCAGGTTCCGAGCGGAAGTATTCAGTTGTCGGTAATATCTGCGAGACCGACACCTTTGCCTGGGATCGTATGCTGTCCGAAGTGAGAGAAGGCGATTACCTGGTGTTCTACAATGCCGGCGCCTATGGTTTCGAGATGTCCTCCCATTTCAACTCGCGATACAAACCTGCAGAAGTAATGATCAAAGACGGGAAGCCCCGGCTCATCCGAAAAAGGGATGTCTTTGATGACCTGCTGAAAAGCCAGGTTTTGTAAATGAATTACTGTTCTCTTTTCAAATTTATGGTGTAATTATCGGCTTAGATTTTTTCTTGGCATTAGGCTCAATGTTCCATTCTGCCAGAAAACCGTTTGAACCCCCATGGCTGGTCGCAACCTTTCCCCGAAAAAGTCAGATTCACCCCCCGTGGGGTAAGAAAACTGGAAATATTTTTGAGATAGACATATCAGGTATATAACGTGATAATTACAACAATATGAAAGAAGGCACACGTTTAAAGTTAAACCAGCTCAAAGTGATCATTCCTATATGGATGGTTATGGGTTTCCTGATATCTGTATACGACTACCTGGTTTTGCAAACCGGTTATTCTGCCGGGCTGGCAGCAGACTACTCTTTCTTAGAAGCCGCGTCGCGCAATGTTGGAGCCGGATTGGTTGGTGGGATCATCGGCGGCAGCATCCTGGTTTTTTATGTAAATGAAAAATTACAGGAAAGGCCTTATGGATACACGCTGATTGTAGTTAGTGTTTCTTTTGTACTGATAGTAGCCCTGATCTCTTTACTAATGGGTATTATCATCGTTCCTATGAAAACGGGACGGCCATTATATGAGCCTACCTCATGGCTTGCCTTTCTTGATTTCATGAAGGATCCTTCACATGTAAAGGCGGTTCTGGGCTGGTCCTTTGTTGTGGGAATGACCCAATTGATGTTGCAGGTGAACAGCAAGTTCGGGCAGGCGAATTTCTGGAATATTATCCGCGGGAAGTATAACAGGCCAATAGAAGAGAAAAAGATCATCATGTTTCTTGATCTGAACGATTCCACTACCATGGCAGAGGAGATGGGTGATGAAAAATATCACTCTTTACTAAAAGATTTTTTCGCCGATATCACCGTGCCTGTACTTAACAACAAAGGGAGTATCTACCAATATGTGGGTGATGAAGTGGTGATCTCATGGAATTACCAGGATGGTGTGCAGGATGAACACTGTGTCCGTTGTTTTTTTGACATGAAAATGCAGATACGGGAGAAAAAACAAAAATATCTCGACCGCTACGGACTTGTTCCCTCCTTTAAAGCAGGAATACATTGCGGCAGGGTGATCGCTGGTGAAGTAGGTATCATAAAAAGGGATATCACATATTCTGGAGATGTACTTAATACCACTGCACGGATCCTTAACAAATGCGCCGAATTCCGCGAGGAAGTAATTGCTTCTTCTGACCTGCTTGCTGCACTTACCTGTTCCAGGACCTATACCACCCGTCCACTCGGCGCCATTAAGCTAAAAGGGAAGAATAGGGAAGTTATGCTGAATTCATTAATGCCCGCTTGAGTAGTCGGGAGTCGGGAGTCTGGAGTCGGCCGAAGCTCAAGCGAATGGGATACTAGATACTAGATTCTGGATTCTAGATTGGCAAAGTCTTTTATAGTTTAGGTCAACAGCCCCTCTCTCCATAGGGAGAGGGGTTGGGGGTAAGGCGGTGCTATTCGATAGTCGGCCTGCCCGCCGTAGCCTTGGCGTAGGCGGGCTAAAAATCCCATGGGGAAGCCGTAAACCAAAACTGTCTTAACTTCGCCACGCATTTTTTAAAATTTTAAAACTCTCTTACAATTATGAGTACAGTTAAAGTTGCTATCAACGGCTTTGGTAGGATCGGACGCCTGGTATACCGGCAGATATATAAAATGGAAGGAATTGATGTCGTAGCTATTAATGATTTGACCAGCCCGAAAGTGCTGGCGCATCTACTTAAATACGATACAGCGCAGGGAAGATTTGATGCCGAAGTGAAAGCCACTGAGAACTCCATTGTTGTGAATGGCGATGAAGTAAAGATATATGCACAAAAAAATCCCGCTGAGATTCCCTGGAAAACACATGATGTAGACGTGGTGCTCGAGTGCACTGGTTTCTTTACCGATAAAGACAAGGCTTCTGCTCACCTGACCGCGGGCGCAAAACGCGTGGTGATATCTGCACCGGCTACAGGTGACCTGAAAACGATCGTATTTAACGTAAACCATAATATTCTCGACGGAAGCGAAACGATCATTAGCTGCGCTTCCTGTACCACCAACTGCCTGGCGCCCATGGCACAGGTGCTGGATGAAAAATTCGGTATCGTAAATGGTTTGATGACCACTATCCATGCCTTCACCAATGACCAGAACACACAGGATGCGCCACATCCGAAAGGTGACCTGCGTCGCGCAAGGGCTGCTGCTTACAATATTGTGCCTAATAGCACCGGGGCAGCAAAAGCCATCGGCCTGGTGTTGCCCAACCTGAAAGGTAAACTGGACGGTAGTGCGCAAAGGGTGCCTGTGCTGACAGGATCGCTAACAGAAGTGACAGCAGTATTAGGAAAGAAAACTAGCGTAGAAGAAGTAAACGCGGCCATGAAAGCTGCAACCAACGATAGCTTTGGCTACACTGAAGATGAAATTGTAAGCGGCGATATCGTTGGGATCACTTATGGTTCATTGTTTGATGCCACGCAGACAAGAGTACAAACTGTCGGAGATACCCAACTGGTACGTACAGTAAGCTGGTACGATAACGAGATGAGCTACGTGAGCCAGCTGGTCCGCACAGTTCACTACTTTGCAAAACTGATCGGAAAATAAATTCCCTGTATTTGTACCATGATCCCCGCAGTAATGTGGGGATTATTGCTTTTTTGGATGAGCATTTATTAAAAAAGTCGAAGATTAAAAAGCCTATAATTTAAAAAGCTGATTATGTCAAAGTTTGCTGATCATAATTTTTCCGGAGAGAAAGCCCTGGTTCGTGTCGATTTCAACGTACCGCTCAACGACAAGTTTGAGATAACTGACGATACCAGGATAAAAGCAGCCATTCCAACCATAAAAAAAATTGCCGGCGACGGCGGCATCGCGATACTGATGTCACACCTTGGTCGTCCTAAATCAGGACCAGAAGAAAAATTTTCACTCAAGCACCTGGTGCAACACCTGAGCAGCCTGCTGGGTGGCGCTACCGTACTTTTTGCCAATGATTGTATCGGTGAGCAGGCTTATCTTACGGCGAGTATGATGAAGCCCGGAGAAGTGTTGTTGTTGGAAAATCTCCGTTTTTATAAAGAAGAAGAAAAGGGCGATGAGAAATTTGCAGAGAAGTTATCAAAGCTGGGTGATGTATGGGTGAATGACGCATTTGGTACGGCTCACCGGGCACATGCTTCTACTGCTGTGATTGCCAAATTTTTCGAACCAGGTAAAAGGATGTTTGGCCTGCTCATGGAAGGGGAGGTCAATAGTGCGGAGAAAGTGTTGCATCATTCGGAGCGGCCATTTCTTGCTATCATCGGTGGCGCCAAGGTCTCCGACAAAATTCTGATCATCGAAAACCTGCTGGAAAGAGCTACAGATATTATTATTGGTGGGGGTATGGCTTACACTTTCATGAAGGCTGCGGGAGGTAAGATCGGCAACTCACTTTGTGAGGAGGATCGACTTGATACAGCCAGCGAACTTTTGAAAAAAGCCCGCGAGAAAAACGTAAACATTCACCTGCCTTCCGATTCGGTGATCGCTGATAAGTTTGCCAACGACGCCGAAATATCCGCCGCTCCCAGCAACCTGATCCCTGATGGCTGGATGGGACTGGATATCGGTCCCAACGCAGTAGACCAGTTTACAAACGTGATCCATAGCTCCAAAACCATACTCTGGAACGGCCCTATGGGCGTGTTTGAAATGGACAATTTCCAGGTAGGCACCAAAGCAATCGCGACAGCCGTTGCGGAAGCTACTCAACAT
>JAEZRB010000158.1 GCA_023412975.1 Bacteroidota bacterium
GTGCAGGACAGGGTATTGGTTTTGATATTTGCCGGCAATTGGCAAATGAAGGAGCCCTTGTTATCCTCAACGATGCTGATCATGAACTTGCCACGGCTGCATCAGCGAGAATAAATGGTGAGGTTAAGGGCAAATGTGTATCTGTGCCGGGTGATTGCAGCCAGCCTGCAACCATAAACATGATGATAAACGCCGCCATGAAAAATGCAGGCCAGGTTGATATCATCATTGCAAATGCAGGCATCACATTATTTGGAGATTTTTTTAGTTATACCCGCGAGGCATTTAACAGGGTGATGGAAGTGAACCTCGCAGGGAGTTTCTTCCTGGCGCAGGCAGCGGCTAATCAAATGCGAAATCAAAAAACGGGCGGATCAATGTTATTCATGTCATCCGTCACGGCGCACCAGGCACATAAAGACCTCGCAGCATATGGCATGAGTAAAGCCGCTCTTGAAATGCTTGCGAAAAACCTGGTAGTAGAAATTTCGAAATATAATATTAACATCAACACCATTGCACCGGGTGCCACACTTACGGAGCGTACCCGGGATGAACCCGGATACAAAGAAATATGGTCAGGTCTCACACCGATGGGCCGGCCGGCAGGTGTGCAGGATATCACCAATGCAGCCCTATTCCTTGTACACGAAGAGTCAAGACATATTACCGGTCAGAATATTGTTATTGACGGGGGCTGGACAAGTATCAGTCCCCAACCTTTCTAAAATTATTGGGTGCTCTTTCAAACATAAAGAATATCAAATCATTAATAGTAATAATTAGAAAAAGATATGTGAAAGATGAGAATTAAACTTTTTAGTCGTAAAACTAAACAGTAACTTTAAAACACCATTAAATGCCATCCATCCTTTGGTTCTGTTTCCCTTGAATTCATTAAAGCGGCAACACTAAAATTATAAGATATGGCAACGAATACTCAAACCCCGGCAACAACGAGAACACGCAACAGGAGTTCAAAATCTGGACAGAAAAAATTGAGTATTCTGGCTGCACGATACACGAATGGGTTCTCTGTGGCCGTTACATTTTCAAGTGGTATTACTCAACTCGTCAATTTTCTACCTCTGTTCGAAAAGCACCTTCAAGGCCGCAACCTGAAATATTTCTCCCTCAAACGCTTCCAGCAATTTATGGTCAGGAACGGTAAAATTTGCTGGGGCAAGAATGAAGACATTACGTTCCCTGCAGAATCACTCTTTAAGAAAATGCCCGCGGGATTGAGGAGGTCGGAGGATATACTGTATGTGATGTAGCTGGATACTGGATACTGGATACTGGATGCTGGATACTGGATACTGGATACTGGATCATGTGTCCTTTGTATCAAGCTCCTTTGAGATAATGGAGCTGATGACTGACAAAAGCAGGGAGAACAATAATCCCCACCAGAAATTATCGATCCTGAAACCATCTATCAGTTTGCTGGCCAGCAACACTACAATAGTATTGACCACAAACAGGAATAACCCGAGCGTAAGAAGGGTGAGCGGTAGTGTTAGTATGATCAGGATCGGCTTTACCAATATATTCAATACGGCCAGAACCAGGGCAAAAACCAGGGCAGTCCAGAAACTATCGACATGAATGCCGCGCAACACATAGGCCAATGCAAAAGCTACCAGGGCAGAAATCAGGATGCGTACTAAGAAGTTCATGGAGTTAAGGTAATGAAACTAATTCACATGTATATGGCCTATTAGCAACCACTACAGGTTTTGTTTGACCGGGATCAATGCATCCTGTTCCCCGCTGTTGAATAATTCACAAAAATCAGCCTCATGCTTGCCCCGTTACCTGCTTTAACTATTTTTGGAGAATATCTAAACTTCACCCATGAAAAAATTACTTTTTTTCGCGGTCTTACTGATCTGTGGCAGCGTATACGCCCAAACCGGTTACTGGCAACAGGATTTGAAATATTCGATCCAGGCAGAACTGGATACCAAAGAGAATTCCATCACTGGTTTCGAAACCATCGTGTATAAAAATAATTCCCCTTCAGCTCTCGATTTCATCTGGTTCCATATCTGGCCGAATGCTTATAGCAATGATTCGACCGCTTTGATTCAACAGATAAGAAATGACAGCTCACGTTCAAAAAAGATGGAGGAATTTGGCACCGGTTCGATCGAAGGACTCGCATTTAAGGTCAATAATGAACCTGCCAAAACAGAAGCCCACCCTAATCCCCGTTATGTCGATATCATCAAAGTAATATTGAATAGGCCACTGGCGCCAGGTGACTCGGTTACGATCTCTACCCCGTTTAAAGTTAAATTACCGCCGTATTTTTCAAGGTCGGGTCATGCCGATGGTCAGATCATGGCCTGCCAGTGGTATCCCAAACCGGCTGTTTATGACAAAGACGGCTGGCATGAGTTTCCTTATCTTGATATGGGAGAATTCTACAGCGAGTATGGCGACTATACGGTCAGCATCACCCTTCCGGCTGAATATGTAGTTGGCGCAACCGGCGTTCTGGAAACGGCTGAAGAGTTGAATGCATACAAAAGAATTGGCGCTAAAAATGCTGCCAGCAGGAATGGCAAACCTGAGCTGTACAAGCCAACAGGTAAAAACAAAACGAAAACACTACGCTATTTTGCCAAACAGGTTCCGGACTTCGCCTGGTTTGCGGCAAAGGATCTGGTTATTCAATATGATACGACCCAATTGCCACAGGGTAAGGTGATCGACGCCTTCTCCTATTACCATAATAAAAAGGGCACCATTTGGAACAATAGTATCGACTACATCAAAGATGGCGTGCGCCAGTATAGTAAATGGATCGGGGAATACGGCTACCCTGTCGTTCAGGTAGTAGAAGGTCCGAAAAATAATTCAAGCGGCGGTATGGAATACCCGATGATCACCCTGATCACCAGCCCGGATGCAAAAGTGGAAACCCTCGATGCCGTGATCGCCCACGAGATCGGGCACAACTGGTTTATGAGCATGATCGGCAGTAATGAAAGAAAACATACCTGGATGGATGAAGGGCTTAACACTTATTATCAATTCAGGTACGAAGCTGAGAAATACCGGAGCAATTCGATATTTGGCGAAAGCATTCCAGAGGAGCTGAAGAAGATGCCGGCGGATGAATTCCTGGGTGTGATCTACAATACCATTGGTGAGAATATTCCCATGCAATCGGCGATGGACATCCCGGCCGACCAGTTTGTAACCAGCGAAGAATATGGGCTGATCTCCTATGTAAAAACGGCTCTCTGGATGTACCTGCTGGAAGCCGCCGTTGGCACTGAAAAACTGGATTCAGCTGTACAGAATTATTTTACAAAATGGAAAAATAAACACCCGGGGCCTGAGGATATGAAAGCTGCCTTTGAAGAAGCCATCGGCGCCAGGCTTGACCGTTTCTTCCAACTGACAAAAAAAGAGGGAAAGTTCGAGTAACAATAATCTAAAGAAAATTATCCTGTACCCGGGTTGATTTTTTGTAACTCTAACCGGGCCTACAATTGGGGCGGCGGTTTCATAAACCAACTTCTTAAAAACATCTTATATTCACTACTCAAATTAATTATAGTGAATATCATGAAGAAGGTATATGCAATTATCACCTGTTTTCTATTGTTAGGTTCGTCGTTATTCTCACAATCATCCTTGCAAAAACTTTACCCGGTTAATTATGCCGGAGTCACAGTAACCGACCCTTTTTGGGCAAAAAGGATGGCAACTGTAGCCGACAACACTATCAATGCCTGCGTGCAATACACGGAAAACAAAACGGCCCGTATCCGCAATTTTGAAAAAGCGGCAGCAGGTACCGGCAAACATGAGGGTATCTATTATGATGATTCCGATGTATACAAAGCGATTGAGGCTATTGCCTATTCTTTGAAAACACACCCCAACCCCGAACTGGAAAAAAATACGGATGTATGGATCGATAAAATTGCCGCGGCACAATTGCCTGACGGCTATCTCAACACCTACTATCAGCTCGGCGGATTAGATAAAAGGTGGACCGATATGGAAAAACATGAAGACTATAATGCAGGCCACCTGATAGAAGCAGCTATCGCTTACTATAATACTACCGGAAAAGTTAAACTGTTGAAAGTTGCCATGCGACTGGCCGATCATATCGACTCAACATTTCGCCTTAGCAACAAGCCCTGGGTAAGTGGTCACCAGGAAATTGAACTTGCCTTAATGCGGCTATACCATCACACAAAAAATAGGAAATACCTGGAGATGGCCGAATGGTTTCTCGACCAGCTGGGAAAGGGGCTTGGGAAAGGTGTGATCTGGGACCAATGGAAAGATCCGGAATACTGCCAGGATAAATTGCCGGTCAAACAACAAACTGAAATTACAGGTCATGCAGTAAGAGCAATGTATATGTACACCGGTGCTGCTGATGTGGCTGCCGTTACCAATGATACCGGGTATATGCACGCTATGCACACTATTTGGGAGGATGTAGTGTTTCGGAATATGTATATCACAGGTGGTATCGGTGCCCAGGGTAGAAATGAAGGATTTGGAATCGACTATGACCTGCCTAACGAGACGGCTTATAGTGAAACCTGTGCATCGGTCGGTATTGTCTTCTGGAATCAGCGGATGCATATGCTCACGGGCGAAAGCAAATTTGTGGATGTATTGGAACGAAGCCTGTAC
>JAEZRB010000221.1 GCA_023412975.1 Bacteroidota bacterium
GAAGTATTATATAAATGCGACGGCTTCTATTCCAAAGTATCAGAAGGCGGTATCCGGTTTGATGATCCCTCGCTCAATATCGACTGGAAAATTCCTGCCAACAAGGTAATAGTATCTGAAAAGGATCTCGTATTGCCGGTATTGAAGGAATGCCAGACTAATTTCGTATTTGAAGGCTGATATGCAAAATACAATCCTCGTCACAGGCGCCAACGGACAACTGGGTATGGAACTGGCACAACTGGTTTCAAAGTATCCTGCTTATCATTTCGTATTTACCACCCGGGAAGAAATGCCCCTGGATAATTTTGACCTGATCAACGAGATGATCGACCGGAATCAGCCTAAATACGTTGTGAATTGCGCTGCCTATACTGCTGTGGACAAGGCCGAATCAGATAAAGAAATGGCCCATAGAATAAATGCCGAAGCCCCTGGTGTGATCGCAGCTGCATGTTTGAGAAACAATGCGCGATTGATTCATATTTCGACCGACTATGTCTTTAACGGTAATGGACAAAAACCATATAAGGAAGACGATCCCACTGATCCTGTCAATTACTACGGCGAGTCGAAACTACAGGGTGAACAGCAGGTTATGTCGCAAAACTCCGGCTCCATCATCATTCGTACTGCGTGGGTTTATTCTCAATTTGGGAAAAATTTCGTGAAAACGATTCTCCGCCTGGTTAAAGAGAAGGAAGCAATCAATGTGGTAAGTGATCAATACGGCACACCTACTTACGCGGCAGACCTGGCAGAAGCGATCATGCAGATCATAACCGTATTAGATGCTGAAACAGATTCCGCTGGTTCCAGCCACGCGGGAATCTATCATTTCAGCAATGACGGCATCATAAACTGGCATGAATTTGCAGTCGCCATCCGTGATATTTCGGGAAGTAGTTGTAAAGTGAATCCCATATCTGCCTCGGAATATCCAACACCGGCCAGGCGCCCGTCCTATTCAGTGTTAGATAAATCGAAGATTAGCAGGGGATTCAACATTTCTATCAAGCCCTGGCGGGAAAGGTTGGAGGCTTGTATAAAAAGAATAAACAAGTAATAAAAGACTCCGTTCTCGGCAACCTTAGCCTATCCCTTAACTAAAGCCTGTTCTTCATCCCTCAGTCGCTTCAATCCGGAGTCAATGATCAATCATAATGCGAATATCCAGTCAACCTGTGGGAAGACAAGGGGAATAAAAACGATAAAAATTGTTTTATTCGGAAAATCCGGTGGGGTAAAATCCATAGCAGATTAATTCAACCTCCCATGTATGGCGAAGCGCATTAGGTAGATACTCGGGGGATCCTTCAGATCATTTTTTGACTGCTGTGATCAATGTCGAACCCATCGCCTTGCCGTTTTTATTGGTGGTTTCTGTTTTTACAACGCCAAAGCCGGGAGCAAACCATTCTGTAGATTTAAAATTGACAGGTATGCCAATACCAGATGGGCCGCCGATGGTTGCCCGGAAACGGCCATCATAAGTTATTTTCCAGCAATCCCAGGTTCCTGCCGGCGTGGTAATGGATTCTTTTCCTTCTACTTTCCGGTTGGATTGCTCAAGCGTGATCGTTGAAAAAGTTGATCCTTTATTGATCACGTCCATCTTAAAATTCACCTGGGGTAAAGTCTGACCTACAGACAGAGTGGCGGGATATTCAATAAAAACTTCTTCGGCTTTCACATCCATGTCTTTATAAGCAGCCATCTGTTCCTGTGGCATGGCCATGCGGGCATCGACATAAAGACTGCCACCGCTGCATTTATATACACCACTACTTTTTGATAGGGCTTTGCCTTTTTCATCGACCATATTGGCTGTGAAATTTGCCGTGGTCATATCACCCGACTTTTTAATGTCGCTGATCGTGTATGTCACTTTACCGCTTTCTTTATCCTTGCGGTCATAAGTTGTCATTTCTACGGAACTGTTGGTAAGATAATAGTATCCCGAACAATCCTGGGCATTTGCAACAAAGCCCCATAAGAACAGGCAAGGAAGAGTAAAAATTTGTCTCATAGCTGCAAGATTTTATACCTGAAAGTTAGGAATAGCAGCCTGGTTTGCAAATACTACTTTGTGGGAATTGAATTGTCAAGCGTCGTATCAAAACATTAAAACCACACCTCCGAAATAATTTCGTAACGGTGAAGGGTTAAAATACCTGTTTCCGATGGCGTTAATATCATTCCCTAAACTGTACTTCTCATTCAAAGCGTTGTCGATACCCGCGTATACATCAAGAAAAATTGAAGGTGAAAACCTGTGTTTCCATCCCAGTTTACCCTGGAGCAGGTTGTAGGAACGTGCATACACCGTATTGGCATCATTTAGTGGAAGTTTACCAGTGTGATTCAGGCTGGTATAGAGATAAAACCCTTTGGTCGTATGGATATCAACACCCGTAACGGAGATTTGTTTCGGAACCCCGGTGACGCGATTTTCGGAATGATCTACAGTGCCTATGATATAATCGGTGAAATGATAATCGTTGAGCGTATAGCCCGACCAGAGTTTTACCAGTGTGAAGAATCCCCGGCTATTATCGATTAATGACCACGAGCCTCTAAGTTCAATCCCTTTCTGATCGGTGCCGCCGGCGTTTATGAAATATTCCTGACCGGCACTGTTATTTCTTCTGACGATCGCCTGCTGCAACTTGAAATAATAAGCGGTGACATCCAGTTCGAATAATTTATTCGCTGAATTCAACCTGGCGCCCACTTCATAATTCCATCCAAACTCAGGTTGTAGTGAAGTGTTGATGTTCGCATCGGAGGCTCGAATTTCCGCAAGGGTCGCGGGGGAGTAGCCTTTACTTAACGAAGCATAAGCGGTCACGTATTTTTTGAACGGGTATAATACGGCAATTCGCGGTAGAAACTGCTCCTCAAATTTTTTTGTCCTCTTTGTATTGTCGTTGCCGGAGAGTGTCCTGTATTTATATTGATACGCATTAGTGCTGGCACCGGCCTGCACCAGCAATCTTTTTTTCAATTGCCATTCAGCCTGCACAAAAGGAAACCATTGTCTCACTTCAAGTTTATCCAGGGATTGAACTGTGTCTTTTACACCCTGCCTGTTGCCGTAGTTGTTGATGGAGGCATCACCCCATTGCCATTCGACACCGCCAATCAGCCTGATGTCCTGCTCATTTTTATAGGTAGCATACACAAACTTGCTCCGAAGCGACAAATTATTCTCTTCCCTTTCTTCATAATTGGTGATAAAGGGATTTGTAAAATCTGTAAAAGAGTAAGCAACCGATGTGGTATTACTCCATTTTGAATTAAACTTGTGGGTATAGCTTGTGCCGGCGAAAATGGTTTTGTTATAGATAGCAGCTTTTTGTTCTACGGCACCGGGTACAAAGGAGGTAGCCGGCCGCGCCTGTCGGGGATCCTGTTCCATCTGCGCCTGTGTCAGTCCTCCTGGTGTCTGGTAATAAATGTCGGAGTAAAGGGCGAGCCATTCAAGTTTATCGTTTTTTGAAATTTGCGATGCGCCGTTCCATTGAATCACGTCTCTTCTTAGCTTGCTGTTCTCACGATATCCATCAGCCTGCATGTGACCCTGGGTAAGTGTGGATTGAAAGTTTTTGGCTGAGTACTTCCACTGTGCACTTTCACCAAATGTGCTATAGGAACCTCCATTCAACTGCACTCTGAACTGGTGATCTTTTTCGGGGGCGGCCGGTGGGTCGATGGTATGCATCACCACAACACCACCCGTGTTGGCGCCGTACATACTACCGCCCGGGCCTTTTAATATTTCAACTGAACCGATCGTTGCCGGGTCCACCAGGTTAAGGTATGTATTACCTCCCGCATCGGTAAAAGGCATATCATTCCAGTAGATCTTAATATTACGTACGCCGAACGGAGAACGCAATAAACTTCCACGGATATTGAGGCGGTAACTTCCGGGAGATCTTTCTTCCATGCGCACACCTGGAACAGTGTTTATAGACGGCACCAGGGTCGGTGCGGCATAACGTTCTAAATCTTTTTGTCCGATATATCCGATGGTAACGGGATTTTCCGCCAGGGTGCGCTGCGATTCATAACCTTTGATGATAACCGGAGTAAGCGTTCTGACAGAATCTGAATTTATATGACCTGCTTCATTTTGCGACAGGGCAGCAAGGGTCATGCATAGGAAGAAAAGGGTAAATGATGGCTTCATATAATATTAAACTTATCATAAAAGTACATAAAGAGTTTTTATATTACCAGTAAGAAAGCAAATGATATGAAACAGTTTTTTCGGGAGCTACTTGAATACAACTACCATTTCAACCAGGAATTAGGTGATGTATTTGTTAATGAAACCAGCAAAATGTCTGAGAAATCCATTAAGCTATACAGCCATATTCTCAATGCCCACAATATTTGGAACAGCAGGATTGAGTACAGCCAAACTAATTTTGGTGTCTGGGATATTCATCCAGTTGAGGCGTGCAGGGATATTGATAAACAGAATTACGAAGATTCATTGCGAATCCTGGACAAGTATGATCTTGATCTTATCATCGACTACACCACGACGCGTGGAGATAAATTCAGTAACCGATTGCGGGATATCCTTTTTCATATTATCAACCACGGTACTTACCACCGCGGCCAGATTGCAACCGAATTCCGGCAGTCAGGTCTCGCCCCATTAGTGAGCGATTTTGTACTATATAAAAGGTAGGAGAAGTATGTAGGTCCTCTAAATTTCTAATCAAGGTTAAAAAAAGGGAAGACCATCGTCTTCCCTTTTTTGTTGAGCTACTAGGATTCGAACCTAGACAGACAGAACCAAAATCTGTAGTGCTACCGTTACACCATAGCTCAATACCATCCAATTTTTAAATTGGGATGCAAAAATAAGGGTTGATCTATTTACAGCCAAATTGGAGAGGGTTTTTAATGGCTGGAAAGATGGGAAGGCGGAAAGGAAATTGCTTTAGTAGCCGGGAAGGCGGAAGGGCGGGAAGAATAAGTTTATTTATTATAATCTTCCTTACTTCCCGTCTGCCCGGCAAAAAATTAATTTCCTTTAAGGCCTAACTAGCCGGGCAGAAGGGAAGGCGGAAAGGAAATTGCTTTAGTAGCCGGGAAGGCGGTAGGGCGGGAAGAATAGGTTTATTTATTATAATCTTCGTTACTTCCCGTCTCCCCGGCAAAAAATAAATTTCCTTTAAGGCCTAACTAGCCGGGAAGGCAGAAGGGCGGGAAGGATGAGTTATTTAATTAAGATCTTCCTTTTTTCCCGTCTCCCCGGCCCCAAAAATATTATCTTCCCTTCTTCCCGTCTCACCGGCAAAAAACTAGTTTTTCAAAGCCTCACTGGGATCGGGGAGCCGCTCCTCCTGGAGCCGGTCTTCCCGCTCCTTCAATTCACGGATCTTGTCTAAGGCCCTGGCTACCACATCACACATAATGGTGACCAGGCTGCCGGGAGGTGTATTGGCATAGGCATAATCCAATGCTTCGTCTTCGTTAGGAATGGTGACAATTGGGGTTGCGGGGTTGATCTTTTCAATGCCTTCACGCAGCAACCCTATAATATCTTCTGCTGTGCGGCCACGCAGGTTTTTGTCGCAACGGATGATGATTTCATCAAAATACTGGGCAGAGATTTCTCCCAGTTCACGGATATCTTCATCCCTCCGGTCGCCGGTCCCGCTGATAATGCCGATCTTATGTTTAAAGTCAAGTTTGCTGACAAAATCACATAATAATTTTAAACCATGTGGGTTATGGGCGAAGTCGGCCAGGAAGGTGAAATTTTTGAATCGGAAGAAATTAAGGCGCCCCGGGGTTTGTGCCGACGAGGGCACAAATGTCTGCAGACCCTGGCGAATGTCTTCAATCGTGATGTCGCGATACATATAGGTGGCCAGCACGGCAGGCAGCGTGTTGGCAATATTGTGAACAGCTTTGCCCTCGAAAGTTAGGGGAATATCTTTCACCGCCGCCACTCTTATTTTCCAGGCGCCCTTCATGATACTGACATATCCATTTTCATAAACAGCTGCGAGTCCGCCGCCGGCACAATGCTTTTTTATACGTGGATTTTTTTCATCCATGCTAAACAATGCGATATTGCATTTCAGACCATCCTTCATTTTATATACCAGGTCATCATCCGCGTTGAGCACTGCATAGCCATGTGGGAAAACTGTTTCCGGTACCACCGCTTTCACCTGCGCCATCTGCTCCACGTTATTTATCCCGCCGAGCCCGATATGATCAGCGGCAACATTTGTAACAATAGCCACATCACAATTTTGAAATGCAAGACCTGCTTTCAGGATACCACCCCTGGCACATTCCAGCACGGCAAAATCGACGGTTGGGTCTTTTAATACAAATGCGGAACTGACAGGACCGGTACAATCGCCTTTCATCATCATCTGGTTTTGTATGTACACACCGTCAGATGTAGTATAGCCAACTTTTTTCCCGGCGCTTTTTGCGATATGTGCCGCCAGGCGGGTAGTGGTGGTTTTTCCGTTGGTTCCAGTCACAGCGATGATAGGAATACGTCCTATACTGCCTTTAGGAAATAGCATGTCGACGACAGGTTCTGCCGCATTTCTCGGCAGACCTTCAGATGGATCAATGTGCATGCGGAATCCAGGCGCCGCATTTACTTCCAGTATGGCGCCGCCGATCTCGTTGATTGGAGAGCGAAGGTCTTTTGCCATGATATCGATCCCGCAAATATCCAATCCAATGATCCGTGCAATCCGCTCAAACATGAAAATATTAGCAGGGTGTACCTCATCTGTTACATCAGTAGATGTGCCACCGGTAGAAAGATTAGCGGTTGGTTTGAGCAAAACAAGTTCACCCTTTTCCGGAACGGTGTCGAGTGTATAGCCTTTATCATCCAGCATTTTTTGAGTGAACTGGTCGATAGTGATCTGCGTAAGCACTTTTTCGTGCCCATAACCACGGCGGGGATCTTTGTTGGTTTCATCGATCAGGTTGCGGATAGTATTTACGCCATCACCCGTCACTGAAGCTGGAGTTCTAAGTGCCGCGCAAATAAATTTGTAATTGATCACCAGTGCCCTGAAGTCAAACCCGGTGATGAATTTTTCGACAATTACGTTTCTACCGTACTCCTTTGCCGCTTCAAATGCTTTTTGCGCCTGTTCATAGTTGACAATATTTGTCGTATTGCCTTTTCCATGATTGCCATCGATCGGTTTTATCACGAGAGGATAACCCAGTTTTTCTATGGCATCATTCAACCCCGCTTCCGTACGGATCACTACACCTTTTGGTACCGGTACTTCAGCCGCTTCCAGCAGGTTTTTGGTTTCCTCCTTATCGCAGGCGATATCCACGGCAATATTAGAAGTTGTAGACGCAATAGTGGCACGTATCCTTTTCTGATGTACACCATAGCCCAGTTGCACCAGACTTTGTTTGTTGAGTCTTATATACGGTATGCCTCTTTTTGCTGCTTCTTCTACAATACAACCGGTAGACGGACCCAACCTGGTGTCTTCCCTGATCTCACGCATTTGCTGGATATCAATATCAAGATCATATTCCTCATTGTTGATAAGAGCCTCTGCGATCCTTACAGCCGCTTTTGCCGCATATACGCCGGCATCTTCTTCCATATAGTCGAATACAACATGATAAACCCCTTCTTTTTCACCCGTACTGCGGGTGCGGCCAAAACCACAGTCCATACCCGCCAGCGTTTGAATTTCCAGTGCAATATGTTCGATGACATGACCCATCCAGGTGCCTTCATCCACGCGGCTGAAAAATCCGCCGGGAACACCTTCGCTACATCTATGTTCATATAAACTGGGCAGTAGGTTTTGCAACCGTTCACGAAAACCTGGGATGGTATGAGTGGGCCTTTGTTCCATTTCCTCCAGGTCCAGTTTTAATTGTATCAGCCTAGGGCGGCGCACACTCCAGTAGTTCGGACCTCTCAGGACTTTTATCTCAAGTATTTTCATAAACAGTAGCTTTTATGGAAGTTAGTTTTTTTCTTTTATGTGACCAAAGTGTGATTTGACGGGAATGTGACAGGTTGAAATGGGATGAAAATGGCAACTGTCGAATGGCAATATAATTTATTGTTAAGCGTTCAGAATTAAGAACCGGGCAATGGTGGAAGCCGGAACTGAACTGGTTTTTCTATTACATTTGCCCTTTACCAAAGTTGAATGAATGAGCCATCCTAAAGGAAAACTAATAGCCGTAGGCGGAGCAGAAGATAAAGGTACCAACCTGGAAACCGGAGAGATCTACCGGAATAATTTAAATTTTTTCGAACTGGGTATTCTTCGTCGCATAGTCGAAGAAGCCGGTGGTCCTGCCGCCCGGATTGAAGTGATCACCACCGCCTCCATGATCCCATTTGAAGTAGGAGAAAATTACCTGAACGCTTTTGGAAAGATCGGTTGTACCAATGTGGATGTAATGCATATCCGCACCAGGCATGATGCCAATCAACAGGAATACCTGGATCGTATCAGGCGTTGTGATGCCGTAATGTTCAGCGGTGGCAACCAGCTTCGACTGAGCGCTACCGATGGTGGGACAGAATTTTTACGTATTATGAAACAGCGCTACCAGGAAGAAGATTTTTTAATTGCCGGCACCAGCGCGGGTGCCATGGCCATGAGTCATACCATGATCTATGAAGGGAACGCAACGCGGGCTCATTTGAAAGGAGAGGTGAAGATAACAACCGGGCTTGGCTTTATATCCAGCCTCATCATCGATTCACATTTTGAAAAACGAGGAAGATTCGGCCGCCTGGCCCAGGCAGTGGCCGGCAACCCGGGTAGTATCGGTATCGGGCTGGGGGAGGATACAGGCATGCTGATCACGGAAGGCAATAAAATGGAAGCTATCGGCAGCGGGCTGGTAATGATCATTGATGGACACGATATCTTACATTCCAATATCGCAGATATACCCGAAGGAAACCCGGTAAGCATCGAAAACCTGAAAGTTCATTTCTGCGAAAAAGGCAACGGCTATCTTATTGCTGAAAGAAAATTTTTACCGGAGGCGAGGGAAGGAGCACTGGTGAAGAAGCAGGTGGAGGTGGAGTAAGTTGCGATGGTTGAATGTGGTTGAAGGTGGTTGAAGGTGGTTGAAAGTTGTTGAATATGGTTGAAGTTGGTTGAAGGTGGTTGAAGGTGGGTTTATTTGATCAATTGTTGTAACAGGGATGAGATTTCTTTTGGTTTGTTGATTGACATGAGATGAGTGCCGCCGGGTATTGTAAAATCGGCTTTTACGTAACGAAATAATAACAGTTTATCGGCGGTGCCGTGGATATGTTTTACGTTGGCGGGTACGCGTTTTTCATCCCAATGAAGGATGGCTTCTATCGCCCATTTTAAAAATGCCGGATCTGCATCTGCGATAATTTCTTCCAGCAATTTTTTATGTTCGTTTTCACCGGGACCAAGTATCCAGTGGAAGTAACTGCTTTTTTTGATCCAGCTGTCAGGCATCCATTTGTAAATAGGTACATACTTCCCAACCCTGAAATAAAATGGAAATTCCTCGGCAGATTTATTACTGGAAATAATAATGGCATTTAACTGATCATCGGCAAGCGCCATTTCTGTTGCCAGCATACCTCCAAAAGAAACGCCAACAACTGTAGGATGCTCCTCAGGTATCCCTGCTCTAAGTCGTATAGCATACGCCTTTAACGATTCATGGGAATTGGGCGGGATCCAGTCAATGAAAACCGGTTCACAAAACGACAGATCCAGCAAAGAGAAAGCCCGCTTATCAGCCCCTAGTCCGCTTATGAAATATACTCTTTGCATCGTCGGTCTCTACGAATCAGCTGGCTTCCACCAGGTAATAATTTTTTCGCCCCTTTTGTACCAGCAAGTATTTCTGATGAAGTAATAAACTGCTGTCAACGGTTTGTTGTAGATCCGCTTTTTTACGGTTGATGCTAACACCGCCGCCCTGGATCATCTTTCTTGCCTCACCTTTACTCGGGAAAATATTTGTTTCCGCTAAAAAACTGACAATATCAATACCCGCGTCCAGCCTGTTTTTTGAAAAAGCGGATTTTATAACTCCTTCCATCTCTTCGAGATCTTCAATACTCAGGTTTTCCACGGGCGCGGCCTGGTCTTTGAATAATTTTTCCGTGGTCTCGATGGCTTTTTCCAGTTCCTCTTTTCCGTGGACAAAAGCGGTGACTTCCTCCGCCAGTCTTTTTTGAAGGAGACGTTTACCCGGGTCCTTTTTATGGTCCGCTTCGATTTGTTCAATTTCCTTTTTACTCAAAAAGGTGAAGATCCGGATCCACTTGGACGCGTCATCGTCACTTGAATTGAGCCAGAACTGGTAAAACTGGTAAGGCGTGGTTAGTTTGGGATCGAGCCATACATTTCCTTTCTCCGTTTTGCCAAATTTGCCTCCATCGGCTTTTGTGATCAGGGGACAGGTAAACGCGAACACTTCGCCACCTGCTTTGCGACGTACCAGTTCCGTGCCCGTGGTGATATTGCCCCACTGGTCGCTGCCGCCCATCTGCATTTTGCAGTTCTTATTTTTAAAAAGCCAATAAAAATCATAACCCTGCATCAGTTGGTAAGCGAACTCGGTATAGCTCATGCCTACTTCACCTTCGATCCTTTTTTTCACACTATCCTTTGCCATCATATAATTGACGGTGATATGTTTACCTGTATCTCTCAGGAAATCGATAAAGCTGATATTTTTAAACCAGTCATAGTTATTGACCAATTCAGCGGCATTGGGTTTGGCCGGGTCAAAGTCAAGGTGTTTTTCAAGTTGTCGTTTTACCCCCGCGATATTCCGGTTTAGCGTTTCTTCATCCAGGAGATTCCTTTCCTCGCTCTTACCGGTGGGATCGCCGACCATGCCCGTTGCTCCGCCTACCAGTGCAATGGGTTTATGACCAGCTTTTTGTAAGTGAACCAGCAAAAGTATTGGAACCAGGCTGCCGATATGCAGGCTTTCAGCGGTAGGGTCAAAGCCGATATAGGCGGTCGTCATTTCCTTATTAAGTTGCTCTTCGGTGCCGGGCATGATATCACGGATCATTCCCCTCCATCGTAATTCTTCGATCAGGTTCATTGTTTTTGGCCAGTTTTGGCGACAAAAGTAAGGCAACAAAGGAAAGCAGGTGACAGATGCAATATTTTTCTAAACAATTCGTTTTCAATCGATAGGTTTTTCACCAGGTAAATCTATGATTTTCGAGGCCTAAAGATTAGTTTTACAGGTCGGCTTTACACCCTGGAAACAAGCCAATTAATTGCTTATAAGAAATTTTATCCGAATGAAGTCGCTCCGATTGTACGTGACCCTGTTTGCTACATTTATGTGTGTGGTCGCGACTGCGCAATTCCGCAAATACTCCAACGAATTTTTAAATATAGGTGCAGGCGCCAGGGGGCTGTCGATGGGTAGTGCCCAGGTAGCTTCGGTCAATGATGGAACCGCCGGATACTGGAATCCCGCCGGCCTTGTCGGCGTTCAAAATCATACCCAGGTCAACCTGATGCATGCCGAGTATTTCGCCGGGATCGGTAAATATGATTTTGCCAGCATCGCATTCCCTGCAGCCAACAACAAAAGAACTTTTGCCGTTACAGGTCTTCGTTTCGCCGTAGATGATATCATGAACACCCTGTTCCTGGTGGAACCGGACGGGTCAATCAATTACAACAATATCCAGGCTTTTTCTTCTGCCGACTATGCGTTCCTTCTTTCATTTGCCCAGAGAGTAAAAGATACTGAAAAGAAGAAAGTACAGTTTGGTGTGAATGCCAAAGTGATCCATCGAAATGTGGGCAAGTTTGCCAAGGCCTGGGGCTTTGGAGTTGATGCGGGTCTGCAGATCCATCAGGGCAAATGGAGATTTGGTGTTACAGGCCGTGATATTACTACCACGTTCAATAGCTGGTCGTTTACATTCACGGAAAGAGAGAAGGAGGCCCTTTATCTTACCAATAATGAGATTCCGGTGAAATCGACCGAGATGACGGCCCCCCGATTAGTGCTGGGAGCAGCCCGGGAATTCCAATTGAGCAAAAAAACCAGCCTCTTGGCTGAAGCTAATATTGACCTGACCTTCGACGGACAGCGAAATACGCTTGTTAGTGCGGATCCTGTCAGCGCTGACCCCAAACTGGGTTTAGAGCTTAACGTGAACAATATTTTTTACCTGCGGGGAGGCATCAATAATTTTCAAAAAGCCCTGGCAGATAGTGATACCCTGAACCAGAAAAAGGTCTGGATATACCAGCCCAGTGCCGGTGCTGGGTTTAAGATACAGAGCGTAACCATTGACTACGCTTTTACAAACCTGGCCAACCAGTCCAATCCACTGTTTACGCATGTATTTTCATTGCGACTTGACATGGTTGATACGAAGAATAAGAATAAGAAGAAGAAAAAATAAAGATCCGCGCCACCTATAAAATTTGTTGAATGAAACGAATCTTACTCCTGTTGTTAACTGTAGTCTCACTATCGGCTGGAGCACAGAGCTACAATAATGAATGGATTGACTATAATAAAACTTACTACAAATTCAAGATCGCCGTCACCGGTGTTTACCGGATCCCTCAATCAGCATTGGCAGCAATCGGCCTTGAAAATGTAAATGCCAGTAATTTCCAATTGTGGCGAAACGGGGAGGAGATACCTATTTACACCTCGGTACAAAACGCACCGCTTGACGCAAATGGCTATATCGAGTTTTGGGGAGAAATGAATGATGGTAAACCCGATCTGCCATTATATCGCGTGGCCGACCACCAACTAAATAACAAATGGAGTTTACAAACGGATTCTGCCGCATTTTTCCTCACCGTCAACCCGGGTGGCAGCAACAGGCACTATGTAAATACTCCCAATGATGTGGCCGGCAATACTCTTACACCCGAGCCTTTTTTCATACATACAGTTGCCAATTATAATAAAGGTAGAATAAACCCAGGACGTTCCGAAGTGGTGGGAAAATCCTTTACCTATTCCTCATCATATGACCAGGGCGAGTCATATACATCGGGGGATATTGTTGCTGGGGCTGCAACAAATTCAAACTTTACAGCCTTACATCCTTATTTAGGAAATGATGCTCCAAATGCAATAGTTAAGGTGAATGCTGCTGGCAACGCTACAAACCCAAGACGGTTTGTGGTAAATGTAAATGGAGACTCCGTTTACGGCGCGACAATGGACTACTATGAGTATGTGAAAGGTACCGCAGAGATGTCCATGTCGAAAATTAGTGGCGGTAGTGCAAGTGTTCAGGTTAGGAATATGGGGACATCCGCGAATGATCGTATGGTAGTAGCAACCGTGGAGGTTTTATATCCAAGAGTCTTCAATTTTGGAAATCAACGACAATTTTATTTTGAACTGCCTGCCAATTCAAATGGAAATTTCCTTCATATCACTGGATTCAATCACGGTGCCACTAAACCCATACTATATGACATTACCAATAACAGGCGCTATGAAGGTGTCTTTGCTGCAAGCGGAACAGGTTCAGCCGTGAGGTTCGCTTTGCAACCTTCATCCCAGCACCGCAGCCTGGTATTGGTTCATCAAACGGTTAATTTAATATCTAAGATATCTCAGTTTGAGCAAAGGAATTTTGTAGACTATAGCCGACCCGAATTTCAGGGCAATTATCTGATCATCACCAATCGTTTGCTGACTGGTGCGGTGGGAGGCAGTGATCCTGTTGAGGACTACAGGCTATACCGCAGTTCTCCACAAGGTGGAAGCTATAATGCGAAAGTCTACCTGATCGACCAGTTAGAAGACCAGTTTGGTCTGGGTATTAAACAACATCCACTATCTATAAGAAATTTTTTAAGATGGGCAAGGGTAAGGTTTTCTTCTCCGTTAACCAACGTGTTGCTGATCGGTAAAGGTTTGATATATACTCATTTTAGAACGAATGAAAATAAACCCGATATCGGTAAGCTCGCGCTTTTACCCACTTTTGGTTTCCCTGCTTCTGATAATCTATTGTCCGCGGAAGGCGGGAGCTCGATACCGCTTACACCTATAGGAAGAATATCGGTAATTAATAAAGACGAGATTACAGCTTATCTGCAGAAAGTAAAGCAGTACGAACAAGCTTATAATATTTCATCGCCTTCGATCGTCGACAAGGCGTGGATGAAGAACGTGGTTCACGTTACGGGTGCGAGTGATAATAACACGTCTGACATCCTTCTCCAGGCATTGAATGGTCATAAGAAAATTATTGAAGATTCGATGTACGGTGGAAATGTTCACACATTTACAAAAACCTCTGCTGATGCGGTGCAACAGGTCAGTAGTGCCAAGCTTGAGAACCTATTTCGGGAAGGCGTCGGAGTATTGACCTATTTCGGTCACTCCTCCGCCAGCACGCTTGAATTCAACCTCGATAATCCACAGAATTACGACAATGAAGGTAAATACCCTGTATTTATCGTGATGGGTTGTAATGCCGGAAGTTTTTATAACTATAATGAAGGCCGCTTATTTACAAAAGAAACCATTTCCGAAAAATTTGTGTTGGCACCTGACAGGGGTGCTGTTGCTTTCCTGGCGAGTACGCACCTGGGTATCGTTCACTATCTCGACATTTACAACACAAGATTATATAAGGCCATGGCCACTACCCACTATGGCTCCACCATCGGCGAAATAATGGATGAGGCGATCCGACAGGTATTTTTATCCACAAGTCAAAATGATTTTTATGCCAGGTTCCAATGTGAACAATTTACTCTGCATGGTGACCCGGCCATACGGATGTACAGTTCCGATAAACCGGACTATGTAATCGAGGAGCCACAGGTTAAGATTACGCCTTCATTTATCCCGGTATCTGAGCCGCATTTCAAGGTCAATGCCAGTTTTATGAACATTGGTAAAGCGGTAAATAATGATATTATCGTGGAG
>JAEZRB010000262.1 GCA_023412975.1 Bacteroidota bacterium
ACAATGAAACATAAAAACGGCGATGGCATTGCTGATGATAAAACTTCTATTTCACATGGCTATGGTATACATATCGGCTTTAGTGGTCATGGCATGTCGGGGGTGGAAATGGGTCCTGATGGCAGAATTTACTGGCAGATCGGTGATATAGGTTTTAATGGTGTGGATCAAACTGGTAAAAAGTGGGAATACCCCAACTGTGGCGTCATTGCCCGCAGCAATCCTGATGGCAGCGATTTTGAAATATTTGCTTCTGGTCTACGCAATACGCATGAATTTGTTTTTGATGAATACGGTAATCTCATCAGCGAGGATAACGATGGTGATCATGCGGGCGAAAAAGAAAGGCTGGTTTATATTGTCAATGGTTCGGACGCTGGCTGGCGGAGCAACTGGCAATATGGTAAGTATAGGGATCCTGAAAACAACACCTATAAAGTATGGATGGATGAAAAAATGTGGATGCCAAGTTTTGAAGGCCAGGCGGCATATATCGTACCCTGTATCGCCAACTATGTGAGCGGGCCGGCGGGTATGGTGTACAACCCGGGTACAGCGTTAAGTCCAGAATACAGGAACACTTTTTTCATTGCAAAGTTTGTGGGTTCACCTGCACAGTCGGGTGTGTATGGTTTTAAACTGAATCCAAGTGGCGCGGGCTTTGAACTGGGTGAGAACAAACTGGTCGTGGGTGGCGTACTTCCTACCGGTTTGGATTTTGGACCCGATGGCGCTTTATATATCGCCGACTGGATCGATGGATGGGGTACGCATGATTATGGTCGTATTTGGAAACTGGACGATAAGCGCGGCGCCGGTTTTGCAGCACGCCAGCAAACAAAGGTTTTACTTTCTGAAGATTTTTCGAAGAAAACCGAAGACGAATTAAACCAGTTGCTGGCGAATCCTGATATGCAGGTGAGATTGAAAGCCCAGTTCGAATCGGCAAAAAGAGGTAAGGAAGGTGAGCGCATTTTCAAAAAAGCGCTTGCGCAAAACTCGAATCAATTGGCCCGTGTGCATGCGATCTGGGGACTGAGCCAGATGGCAAGACAGCAAAAGGAATATGCTGAACATCTCCTGCCTTTGTTGCAGGATAGCGACCCTGAGATCAGGGCCCAGGCAGCGAAATGGCTGGGTGATATAAAATACAAAAGCAGCGCTGATAAACTGATCCCGTTGTTGAAAGACAACAATAGTCGTGCACGTTTCTTCGCTGCTGAAGCCCTGGGACGTATCGAATACGAGCCGGCAATTTCTCCGCTGATCGAAATGCTGCGAAGCAATAATGACCAGGACGTGTACCTGCGTCATGCGGGCAGTTTAGCGTTGGCAAGGATTGGAAAGGCGGAACCGATCATCCGTTTAACCAATGATCCATCGCGTGCCGTCAGGATCGCCGCGGTTGTTGCCTTACGTAGAATGAGCGAACCGCGAATTGCGGAGTTTTTAAAGGATACGGATGAATTCATCGTAACCGAAGCGGCGCGTGCCATCAATGATGATCTTTCCATTCCTGGCGCCTTACCCGCGTTGGGAAATTTATTGAACACGACTACATTTAAAAACGAAGCACTGGTCAGGCGTTCCATTAATGCAAATCTTCGTGTAGGAACTGATGAGGCTTTGCAAAACCTGGTGCTGTATGCAAAGAATAATAATGCGCCTGAAAACATGCGGACGGAGGCCATTCAGGCCCTCAGCACCTGGGCAAAACCTTCGGTAGTTGATAGGGTAGATGGCAGGTACCGTGGTATCATTGAAAGAGATCCGACTAAACTCGTAGACGCTACAGGTGAGGCATTGACTACATTATTAGGCAGTAAGGAGTCGCGAGTAAAGATCAGCGCCGTGAAAGCTGTCGCTAAATTAAAGATCAGCCAGGGTGGTTCTGTGTTGCTTAGTCTTTTGAAAAATGACCGGGATGCAACTGTAAGAGCTGAATCACTGAAAGCCCTGGTGGCGTTGAAAGATAAACAGGTGGGTGAAGCGATCAAACTGGCCATTGCGGACAGGGATAAAAATGTTCGCGTAGCTGGTATCGACCTGATCACCCAGCTTGATATTCCCAAGGAACTGGCGGTAACATTGTTGACCGATGTTATTCAAACAAGAACAATGGAAGAAAAGCAGGCGGCCTTGTTAACGCTTGGCAATATGCCGGTACAGTATTCTCAAAATGTTTTTGAGGACCTGTTGAATAAGATGTCTGCCGGCAGCCTGGCGCCTGCTCTTTATCTCGAATTACAGGAAGCTATTGACAGCAGCCGTTCCGCGGAACTGGCTGCACGTTATAAAGCGATCAATATGCATCTCTCACCCGATAGCCTGGCATCTGCATATGCCGGAAGCCTCACCGGCGGTGATGCCGGGAAAGGAGCGCGGATCTTTTATTCCAACCAGTCAGCCCAGTGTATTAGGTGTCATGCATATAATGATGTAGGTGGCAATGCCGGCCCGCGACTCAATGGCGTAGCGCAGCGGCTCACCCGTCAGCAGATACTGGAATCCCTGGTCAATCCCAGTGCGCGGCTGGCGCCCGGTTATGGATTTGTAAGCCTGGAATTAAAAGATGGAACAAAGGTCTCGGGTATATTAAATGCGGAAAGCAACCGATCCATTACTGTAAAGATTGGCGACAAGGACCAGGTGATCTCCAAAGACCTTATCGTAAAAAGAAACGACGCGCCGTCGAGCATGCCTGATATGAAGATGGTACTTTCAAAAAAGGAGATCCGCGACCTGGTGAGTTTTTTGACGGAGATGAAAGAGTAGGGGATTGGTGGGTGCTTGGCATCGGGCAGGGGCGGCATGTGTGAAAATTTTCGCTACGTGTAAATTCCTGCCAAGATGACCCACCGTTCCTGTATGTTGACCCACCTTCTGTATCAATGAGAAACGGCTGTCAGTTGCATTGTTCGTCACGCCGGCACAAGCTCCAGCTCATATCTTCTGCAGAAGATGGTTTGTTCGGCCGTTTCCAATTCGTATCCACCCGTTGGGGATATTCTTTGTAGGAGGTGAAGGTCTATCAACCGTAGAAAATAGTAATTTATCATTTCCAATATATACCGATAAAAAATTCGGTATGGCCTGGTCATCCGATAAAACGTTCAAATCAGAACTTTGAAAATAATGCAAAAGCTTATGCGATTTAGAAAAATTCCGCAGGACCTGGATTGTGGTATCGTCATCACAATGATGGTGATTGGCTCGAAATGGAAACCCTGTATCCTGGATGCCATTCATCGTGGATATAGAAGGCCCAGTGAAATACAACGCAGCATCCCAGCCGCAGCGCCGCGTGTTATCGAAATGCAACTAAGGGAATTGGAACAGTCGGGCATTGTGGCGAAAAAAATTTTTCCGGGAAAAATACTTCGCTCTGAATATTCGATCACACCAATAGGACTTACCCTCATGCCCTTAATAAAATCGATCGAAAAATGGGGCGATGACAACAGGCATATATTAAATATACATGCCGTTGGTGGCGCCCGCACTGGTGAACGGGAAATGATCGATTAATGGCCGGGGAAAAATCTGCTTGTTTCAGTTAGTCCTACGACATAACCATCCCGAATATGTTTTCGGTTATTGTTCTATTTTGACTATGCCGCGAGATTTGTATTTGAAATCAGTGACCCTGTCACAAAATTGAAAACAAATCTTAAAATTTATTTTATGCGGTTATCATTGAAGATACTGGTCATGCTTTTCAGGGTGACAATTATTTCCCTATCCTTATACTTGATTTATTCCGCATCACATTTATTGACCAACGATGGGGCTACACTTGGAAAATATCTTCCCTACAAATTTTTTATCTGGGCCCACATTCTGGGTGGGATGATAGCGCTGGCTACCGGGCCATTCCTGATCTGGCAGCCTCGACGTATGGCCAGGTTAAAATTGCATCGTGTTTTAGGCTATACCTATATAACTGGAGTTGCACTCGGCTCAGTAGGCGCAATGGTCCTGGTATTCACTACCACCCTGGTCGTGGGGTGGAGTTATACCTTGTCGCTGCATGCACTTGGTTTTACATGGCTGACCAGCGCGTTGCTGGCCTTGTATGCTGCTATACGCAAACAGATCAAATTGCACAAAACGTGGATGACGTATAGCTATATTGCGACAGTGGCATTTGTGATACAGGCGGTTATTTACGAAACCAAGATACTTGATTCTTACGGGTCGTTTGCGGAAGTATATCCTTCCGTCATCTGGGCTTCCTGGGTCTTTCCTTTTGTGTTGTATACCCAATGGAATACGTTGACGAGCCTGTTCAGATCCCGGAAATAAGAAGCTGCCAGTTGCGAAATGTTCGAAGCATCGCTTTCATTGATAAATCAGGTAATGTTCACAACAATCTTTCCTTTCTTCTTACCTGTATCTATGGCTTTGTGGGCCTGGGGCAGTTTATCAAATCCAAATGTTTTGAAGACATGAGGTTTGAACTCACCTGTTGCCAGCAGATCCGCGATCTTCTTCATCGTCTGGCCATCGGAGCTCACTACAACGCGATGCAAAAACAGGTTCCTGGTTTTCACGATCCTGGCTACCTGCCCGTCCTTGTCTTCATGGGGAAGCAGGTGGATCAGGCGTCCCCCACTTCTAACCGTATTAAGAGATTTCAATAAGTGTGGTGTAGGTAGCGGGTCGATCACCAGGTCAGCATCTGTTACGATCTGTTCAATTTCTGCATGCTTGTAGTCAAGGAATTCATCTGCGCCAATGTCCATGATAAAAGCGCGGTTGTGGGGAGATCCAACTCCAATCACATAAGCACCTTGTAACCGGGCGAGTTGAACGGCAAAATGTCCAACGCCACCAGCAGCGCCATAAATCAAAACTTTATCTCCAGCCTTAACCTGACCATACATGTTAATAGCTTGCCAGGCGGTCAATGCAGTCAGGCAGGCTGCTGCAGCTTGTTCGAAAGAGATCTGCTTTGGTTTTATTGCCAGGTGTTCAGCGGGTGCAGTCACATATTCTGCGTGTGTCCTGCCTTTGCCGAAAAAGTTAACTAGTCCGAATACTTCATCACCTGGTTTGAAATCCTTCACCTTGTCTCCAACCTTTTCTATCACTCCTGCTACATCCCAGCCGAGAATGATCGGTTCCGTATCATCGGTCCGCTTATAGAAAACCGGCACGGCGAAATCGTGTTGCCTGACAAAAGAGTCCACCCGGTTGATGGAAACGGATTTGGTCCGGATCAGTACTTCATGTTCAGCGATATTTGGTACCGGCAATTCTGTTAATAGAAGGTTTTC
This sequence comes from Bacteroidota bacterium, assembly GCA_023412975.1. Lineage (GTDB taxonomy): Bacteria > Bacteroidota > Bacteroidia > Chitinophagales > Chitinophagaceae > Terrimonas_B. Next base: position 5,280 of record JAEZRB010000262.1, read on the forward strand.
AATGCCTCCATGTTTTTGAAGCACATATGCTTTCATCTTCATGTTTTTTCAAGTGTTAACTGATATTCATTTCGAGCAGCGCCAGATGCAAGTTTCGGTTGTGCGCGGGTATTGCCTCTGAATCAGGCGTAGTGTAATTTTCAATATGTCTGAATCCAAAACCCAGGTAATAATCTATCAGCCGGGAGTTGCCGGCCCAGGTATCCATGCGTATCAGTTGGCGTCCCTGGAGCCGCGCATGCTCCGCGGACCATTTGATAATATGACCAAGCATTTTTTGACCTTTGAATGCAGGGTTAACCACGATCCGGTGTAAATAAACCGCATCGTTCTTTTCATACTGTCGCCATATTACCGGGTCTTCATAGATTATACTAAATACAATCGCGATCGTATTGTTTAGATTGATCTTATACTGGCAACCTTCACCAATGTCATCGGTAATGGCACTCAGGTCGAAGTTCCGCCAGCTCGGAAAACCGTTCTTTTCCTGGTACCCCACAGACGCATTGAAGAAGTCAATGATGGTTGCTAAGTCTGCATGTGTTGTTCGATCAATGCATATGTTCTGTTCTGAGGTTGCCATCGTCATGTTGACCATTTCGATTTAATACGTTGCTTCCCGTGTAAATTCATTTATCACATTCCCGGTATTTACTGTTGTCGCGGGCTCAAAAAGTAATATCTCAACTTCTTCTTCCGCTACTGGCTTGTGTTCTACTCCGCGTGGGATGATGATCAGATCACCTTCAGCCAGGTCGATATCGCCGGTGTGCAGGCACATTGTAAACCTGCCCTTCACTACCAGGAACAATTCGTCTTCGTGTTGATGGTGGTGCCAGATGAATTCGCCCTTCAGTTTTACAAGTTTGACATGCTGACCGTTAAGTTCGCCAACAATTTTTGGAGCCCTGTACTCGCTTATCAGGTTGAATTTCTCCTGCAGGTTGATTTTCTCAGGTTTATTCATGATTTTATCGTTTGAAACCATATGATCATTCATCGGTACCGCAAAGGAAATCCATTATCGTATATGTTACAAATGCATTATTTATTGCCAAAACATGAGTAAATTGCATATATGAACTCACTGGACCTTACAGACCTGGCTATGGTAAAGCATATTGTACATGAAGGCTCTCTTTCCAGGGCAGCCGCGAAAATGTTTCGTTCACAATCAGCGATGAGCCATAAGCTCCGCCAGTTAGAGACCGACCTGGGATTTTCCCTGTTTGACCGTCGTGGACGAAAGCTGATCCTGACAGAGCGCGGACAGGTATTGTTTTCACATGCGGCGAAGATCCTTCCATTAATGGAAGACCTGGAGAAAGCTGTGAAGGATGCCAGGCACAATATGGTGGAGCGCATCCGCGTCATGACAGCATGCTATACCACGTATCACTGGCTACCAACGGTAATAAAGAAGTTTAAAACTGACCACCCCACGGTAGAGATTGATATTAAGCCCGATAAGGGAATTGATTTTTTTCACCTGATGGAAGAAAACCATATCGACCTGGTGATATCGGATTGTCGTAGCAGCACTTCGTCCAAATACCGAAGGGAGGTGTTGTTCGAGGATGAGTTTGTTTTGCTTGTTTCGCCAAAAAGCAGGTTTGGAAAGAAAGCCGGTGTGTCGAAGAAGGATCTGCAGGGCGCGGATCTGATCATATTTGATGTTCCGGACGAAAGAAGTACTGTTCTGAATTCATTTATCAGGCCAATGCAGATCCAGTTGAATTCCGTCACGAAGATCCCTTTAACGGAGGGCATCATGGAAATGGTTTCAGCAGATCTCGGCATTACCATTCTGCCGTCCTGGATAGCCAGGCCTTACGTTGAAAGAAAGCAGTTGATAGAGGTAAAACTTCCGGGAAAACCCATCCTGAGGAAATGGTACGTCTTTTCTCATCATCGTACCACCGTATATCAGAAAAAACTGATCCGGTTATTACAATCGGATTTGAAACCAAAACTAATGCATCGTCCCAAAGAAAAAGCCATGGTAACCCAGCCTGTGTGAGTTTAATTTTTGCTGAAAGCGGTGCTATCAAAATATCATTCTTTCACTGTTACCGGTCCGGCTTTCTGTTTTTGTCATTTTAGTTTCAGCATCAGTTGAAAAGCCAAATCTGAAGCCACCCATTCTTCAATTATTTTGTCTTTGTCAAAACGAGAAACAACTATCTCGTACCATTTTACTTTTTTATTTGAAGGTGGAACTCCTTGTAAGTTGGCTTTATGTGTCCCGCTTAATGTTCTTTGCCAGGTCAATACATTGTCAGTCTGGCACAAGATCTCAATTTTTGTAATTTTTATGTCGGGAATTGCTGTTCGAACTTGCTTAGTAAACTGCTTTATAAATTTGTGTCCATTGTAGGTCTTCTCGCCAGCGTGGGCTACATAGTCCTCTGAAAAAGCAGAGTAAACTATGTTCAAATTCCCTTGTTCAATGAGTTGGTCTGCAATATGTTTTATCTGTTCGAATCTGTCCATATTTTTTGTTTAAAGTCAATAAGTGTTGTCGTTTTTACGCTGACCGCTAACGTCTGTCTATGAAAATTTTTTTTTCAAAACAAATATACAGGTCCTGTGCATAGGCTAAAATGGCGTATGTTTTCGTCTAAATCCTGCCATGACAAAAACAGCTGTATGGTACGGCCTGAAGATGGTTTGGGGCAGCAGTGCCTCTGCTCTATTTTAGTACTATTCGAGATTTTCCTTGAAGAACTCAAATCTGTTGGTGAGATTTTTACAGACTTCAATAACTTCTATGAAAGGGTAATTATATAGTGACTTTTCTGCGTACTTGCTTTTTGTTCGCTGCCATTTGGCGTACTTGAATAAAAGCGGACTGTCTTTAAGCCGGAATTTTAAGTAAGCCACGCTGTCCTTAACCCGTCCTTCAATGGAGTAGCTGCAATTCCAGTATTTTTTAAAGTCCCTGAGTGTGGTTTTAAATGTTTGAAGATCCGCGTCGCGAGATTCAAAAATGTAGTTATTGTCTAAGAGGGCCAAGCAAAGCGCTTTGTATTCTACGCCAATAACCTTTACAGTGGTAGCATCCTTTGGAATTGTCGTTAAAATACTGTCCTGGTTTTGCGCATTCGAGACACCAACCAATTGTATGAAGATTAAAAAGAAATTGACGCATTTAGTGGTTAGCCGACTAGGATGATTAATCTTTTGAATTTTCATATCGTTTTCGATTTTTCAGGCCGCTAGCTTGGCATTAAAGTCAATCTTAGAACTTAGCGAATTGCCGATTCCCGATAGCTATTGGGACAGTGTTACTGTCGCTCGGCCGATGTTGGGCCTGCCCCGGCCATGAGCCAGGGTAAAGATATAGAGCTGATTTTATATTCCAAAGCTCATGGGTAATTCCTCAGCCGGAACTGCAGATGATTAGCGATATATAGCTGAGCTTTTTTTCTGAAGCGGGCATTTTGTCAAACTCACTGTCAGTGGCAGCGACTGTTTAAAAATCCAGTGATTTTAAAGAAGAAAGAAGTTGCGGAAGAAATGTATTTTAAATTTCCCACACGATTGAATAATATATACCAAAATAATCGTGTACTATTCGGTTTCTGAATCCACGGATTCTGTGCCAGTCAATATTTGCATGACAATCCTTAAAATCTTCCGGAAGTCTGTTTGCGGCCTCACCTATTATCTCAAAATTTCGGACTACTGCATCAACGGTCTTGCTGTCATTAACAAATTCTTCAAGAGTTAAGTGTTCAGTGTATATTAGTATTTTATTACCGCTCTCAATGATATCTTCAACAAGGAGATTCGGTTGTCTCTTAGACATAAACTATTTCAGGTTCTATTTCGGTGAAATATTTTTTCTTGACGCCATTTTTTGATACTAAGTCTACCGGGACATTCAACCTCTTTTCGATAAAATCAGCCAGGTCAATAAATTCAATTCCTATAGGTTTGCTAAAATCTACAATGATATCAATGTCACTAGTTGGCTTGAATTCGTCACGAACTATCGAACCAAATAGTCCTATTGAACTTACATTGTATCTTGCTACCAATTCTGGTTTTAATTGAATCAAAATTTGTTTTATGGTTGCCAGGTCAGTCATTTAACAAATATAATGAATCTTCCACAGGGCTTTGCCAGCAGGTCCCTTTTGCCCAACTTCACAAGGCGCATTCAGTTTACTCTATAAATCTTCTATAAGCCCTCTCTCCAAAATACACATAGTTTCTTTCTTCCCTTTTCGTACCAATTAATATGGAATGTATAAAGCCATTCCGTTCTACCTGCTGCGTATGAAAGATCTTTCTTTCAGGATTGGTTTTTAGAAAGAATGATATTTTTTTATTAGTCGATCGATAAACGATCAGGCTATCATTTTTCAGTTTAGAAAGCGCGAAATTCTTTTGTAAATGTCTTAGCATTAAACCGCTTCGGTACCAGGTGCCACCTGTGTCTGATACAAAACGCTTTCCGTTCAATAGTGCTACGCTGTCGTTGTAGGCAAATACATTCAAATGCACATCCTTGTTTTGTTTCAGCCATTGTGTAATCTTTGACAGGTAAGTTGAATCGTAACCATAATTACTATCAAGGAAACTGATATTTTTCACATAGGAAGGAATGGTTTTTACACCGTCAAGGTAACTGAAAATAAAGCGGCCACCGCCACTATGACCGTTCAGGTAGAGCGACTTTTTCCCCTTGAATAAGGAGTAAAGCGTGTCCACAATATGTTGTGTTTCTTCAATATATGCAGGATGCCTTGTTTTCCACTGCGGCCAGCTTTTATAACTGTTCTCTAAATAAATAACAATGATATTTTTATCCCGCAGTTCTTGTCTTAAGAATTTTGTCTGTGCCTTTATATGTTGAATATCAAAATGCCAGTCATCACCTTCGGCCATTATTTTTCCCATTGTTTGTTCTGTGGTGTTGCCATTGGGCAAAGCATATAAAATGATCAGGGACTGGCTTTTCCTGTCCTGGCCAGTCGCCATATCTATCGTTATATATACATCCCCATACATCGTAAATCTTTGAAACGACTCCTGCGCTTCAGCAAGAAAACCGGTAACCAGGAATAATATCGTAGCCAGGAATTTCATTTGTAGTAAAATTTTTTGTAAGAAGTGTTCATTCCTGGTATTTAAACAATTTTTTCTGACCTTGTTGCTTTTGAGGCTTATTAATAAGAGGATCGACATTTAGAGGGGTTCGTTTTTACATTACAACCAACATTAAAGATTTGCGATAGCATGGCAATAGGGAAATGTCTGCCTGGAACAAATACTTATTTAAAAGCTCATGTTGAAGTTACAAACTAATGATCAACAGAGTTATGTCTGACGAATTAAAACTGAGAAATGATTTGTAGCCGAATGACCCAACTTCTAGCCATGTTATTGAAAATGCACTGTTGTAGGAGTTTTTTTAGTCGCGTTTATAAAAATTTACTGTCAAAATACTTGAATATGGATTATAGAAATAGGCTGTGTCACTGCACATGAATGGTCGAAAAAATTGTGTACGTTGTCCCGTTTCCGGGTCTTTGATGATAACAACCGTTGCAGAATCAAGTTGATATTGTGTCACTTTGAATTCGTAGTCTATTTCATAATTTCTTGTCCACTGGTTTTGATTATTTTCAACAAAGCTTACCGTGCCATTCATGTTGAAAACATATTTTTCAGTTCTTCCCTGGTTTAGCGGAGTTAACGTGTCTTGGAAAGTAAAATAATTTCGATAAGTATGCGTCCAGGTGTAGGTGCCCGCAATCATCGATTTTACTATGGCAATGTCGTTTGTCTTATGAGAGCAGGCAGTATAGGATATATTGTCTTTTTTGCAAGCAGCAAATGTAATAAGAAGATAAACTTTCAAAAGAGTTTTTGTCACAAGGAGTAATTTTAAACCTGACAACTCAAGTTTGTCTCTCGTTGCATTGGATGTCGCTCTGATTGCCTACACCCCCTGGGCTTTGCGATGTGGCGATTCCCTATAGCTATCGGGACTTTATTAATGACGCCTGGTTAGTTTTGCAAAAGTTGATCAGCGAGCTACAGCTCAGTCCATATTCTATCGCGCCATATTGCAAAGCTTCTTGTCAGCGTCAGTTTTATACTAAAATTTTCCGAAAAAATTGGATATATCAAAGTACAGTTTGAGGTTTTGGCCATTCGCCAAGGTTATTGCTATCACATCGTAGGGTTTGTTATCCTGAAAAATTAACGACTGTCCTTGCACTTTATAGTCAGAGTAATGCTCTTTTATCCATTTATACTCTGCAGAAATTCCTTTTTCGCTCGTCTTCTCTGTTATAACAATTGCTGTTGCAAATGAAAGTCCGTCATCTGTAGGTTTAGGTGTCGACGCAGAAAATGTATTGGATAGGCCTGAACCAGATCTGGTTTTTTTGCTTGACGAACATGCAAAAAGCATCGCCGACGTCAACAGTAACAGAAAGATTCGTTTTATCATGCAAGACTATTTTTTCTATTAGAAATTTAACGGAATCCGACACAGGTTTGCGGGTTAAATAGCCGCTAACTTACCAGGTCTTTCTGTTGTGCTGATATTCTGTGTTACTTCAGCCTGGTACTGTTGCTTATCAAAGATAGAAAGCTGATGGCATATTCCAAAGCTCGGTTATCTTCGTGAAGATGGAACTGCAACTGTCCCGAAAGCTATCGGGTATCGATATATCGATGAGCATATATTCTGTCGCCAGCATAGCAGAAAACCCCTTGCTGGCTGCTGTTTCTTTGTAACCAGATTATCGGAACTGCTATTTTATCTTATAATGGTAAACAATCCAAAGTAATTTAAACCTCTTTCTAAATAACCGTTTTTGGACTTTTTTACCTTGAGCACTGATAAGAGTATCCTGAACGCCCGCTTTATCTAATATACAAAATGTCGTTGTTTGATGGTCGCCATATCGGGCTAGTATCAAATTGTTCATAGACAAACCTCGATTGGGTTGTAGATTAAATTCAAGAATAGAGCCACTGTCCAATCTGGTCAAAGTCACATCAGTTGTAACCTTAGAAGATTTCTTATTTCTGTTTGTGACGATGCTTTCAGAAGCGAAGGCAACGGAATCTGTTGAAACGATAGAAATTCTTTTTGCTTCGGTTGAACCATTAGAAAGTTTGATTACTGTGCACCTCTGAAGAAGTAGTGAACAAAGAAGTATATAGAAAGCAATTCTCATAGATCGTATCGATTCATTTGTGTTGAAATATAAACGCGCTCTTACTTAAAGATGTAATACGATAACAGCTCAAACCGTTCTTTTAGGAATTTCTTTCTCCTCTACGGAGAACGCCTATGCGATTAAATTGAATTACACGATCCAGGGATTGATTCCATAATGAAAAATCTTCAACACCTAACAGGTCTGTAATTGCTTCCAAGCTATTATCCTTCGACGTTTGGAATGAATTATTTCGTTGTCGCACAACATACAAATTGTCGTCAGAAAAGTGAGTTTTAATGTTCTCCATCACTATCTCTTTGATGACTTCACCCTTAGTTCCAAAATACACCCACTCCGTATCGGTAACTTTTGGCCAAAAAATTTTACGAGTTATCTCTTGCGTTGCTGAATATATTAGTCGTGAGTCCATCTTCAAAGGTAGTAACTAAGGGCCAGGGGTTGGTGCAGTGGACATACTTATCTGTTTTTGTTTACAAAAAGAATTTTCAGCAACCACAGTCCGATAAAAAATCCAACAATAAATAGTAAGGCAGTATTCATTATAAAATATTTTTAATCATTAATTCAATTTGTTTTGTTTGTCAAAATGTATTCTGACGAGCAGAGCTTTATGCAGGTTGGAATTAGTATTCCGTCTGCCGATAACTGCTGCCGATTGAAAATATATTGCTTAAATTATGTACAAAAGCTGATAACACTTGTCATACTGAACTGAAAATGGGAATTTATATCAACTAAATTACTGTTCAGCTAAACTATAAAAACCTGGATTTTTACTTGATTTTTTACTCAGTTCATTTTAGCGGCTGGCATTTCTTACATCATTCGGTTTTACCTTTGAGTGCTGCATACATTGCCATAGCGTGTCCATGTCCCAACTCAAATTCTTCCTTCAACCAATTTGTAATTTCTGTCGCTTTTACTGTTGGCTTTACTTTTCCTTTTTCTAAAAATCCTTTTTTCTCTGCAAGCTTTTTAAAGTCTTCAAGACCTTTGCCTGTTTTCTCTTTAATGTTATTAAGGTATGCTTGAAACGACATACTCATTTGTTTGAAAGATTAAATTATTATTATCAAAATTCCTGACCTTTTGATAGGAAATGTAAGAAATAATAAGAACAGCGGAGAAGAATATAGGAAGTAAAGTTTGTGCGCCAAAGCCATCAACAACCCAATGACTTATACAGGCAAATATGAAGTTAAAAGCGAAGCCTGCATAAGCCCATTCTTTAATGCGATTAGGAAAGTTGGGTATAAGTAGAATGATTACACCCCCTATTTTAAATATTACCAAAGCGTTCCCGAAATACTCAGGATAGCCCAAATGCTTTATGCCTTCTTTTGCAAGTTCTGTTTGAGATGTAAGTGCAGGAATTACACCTTCCATTACGAAAATTATAATGGTCGCTATCCAAAAGATAGTTTTTGATGTTTTTGCTGTTTTCATAATTTTTGTTTTTGTGATAATACAAAGTTGGGTCATGCTATACACTTTTGTGGGGTGCTAACAAGCCATTTTAAAGGGTTAATTGCGACAAAATTCAAACCGTAAACTATCACTGAATTGTACGGTATCCTGCTTGCCGCTAACGACCAGGGCTTACTATAGTAACCATATTCTATGTTACTGCTACCCGGTACTGTCGCTGATTATAGAAGCTGATGATATATCCAAATCTCATCCGTGATTCTGCAGCCGGTACTGCAGCTGACCCCATAGCTACCGGATATCGAAATTTAGCTGAGCATTTATTCTGTAGCGCGGCACCCCGTGGGCCGGTATTTCGTAAAACTTCCTGTTGGCTGAGGTGCATTAGTAACTCTGGATCAAAACATCAGTTGGGATATTAAGCCTTTCATGCAATTGTCGAATCATTTCTAAAGTTAGTTTTCTTTTCCTGTTAAGAATTTCGCTAGCTCTGCTTTTTAAACCTATGATGTTGGCGAGATCATTTTGAGAATAACCCATTTGCTCCATTCGGAATTTAATTGCCTCAATGGGATCCGGATAGTCAATTGGGTAATGAATTTTTTCATAATTGTCAATAAGAATTCTAATATTTCGAGTTCATCACCCTGGGGACTACCTGGTTTTGCATCAAAGATCGATTCCAGCTTTTCTATAGCCGCTTTATAATCCTTTTTCGTTTTTATGGGTTTGATGCTCATACTTAAACATTTGTTGCGTCAAACTTATCATATTGCGCGTGAGTTCCAATGAATATGATCCAAACCATTCCATAAGAATAGTTAATTCTCACAATTAGTCTGTAATGGTTGCCTTTGATATAAGATAATAAAAGTTCCCGAAATGGGAATTATTTAATTCAAACGGAATTTGAAGTGCATTTCAGCCAAATCAAAACGGCTTGGTGCAGGGCCGGTTCCCGATAGCTTTCGGGACCGTGTTACTATCGCTCGGCTAATATACAAAAGTTGATTAGAGTTGCTACAGATCAGCACTTTGTCCGAATCCGCAATTGTGCCAAACCGCCCGTTAGGCGCAGTGTTAATTATTTTGCTTCTTGAAATATTTCAATTAAGATGTCTTCTCGGGTGTCTGGGTTTTGCTCAAGCTTTTTTATCTGAACTTCAGTAACTTTTGTCCAGCCAAGGTTGTAATCATATAGCCAAATTTCTTTTGAGTTTCGAGACCTTCCAATATGGACAAAACCTTGCTTATTTAATTTGCTGTCGTAATACATCCCTGATTTAAACTCGAGTTTCTTTACACCTTTTGGAAAACTGTCTTTCAAGGGTGGGCTAACGATTTTCCAATAGTCCTGGTAATATTTTACTTGCTGATCAAGGTTGATTTCCCTTCCCGTCAAACTCCGATGATAGCTGTCCAGAATTATTCCAGACATATCATCGGGATGAAAAATTCCTTTTTCGTTAAAATATTTTGACAACCTTGAACCTTTCCATAATCCCCAATTATTTCGCATCCACGTCCCCAATCCATGATGATATTTTCCTGAAAACTGATCTTCTGTCAAGGATTTGATATGTATTTTAACGCTGTCGACTAAGATTGTATCAAGTTGTCTAAGGCAGTCGTCTAGATTAATTGGGACGTAAATCGAATCGACATTGTTCCTTTTTTCCAGAGTCCCAGGGTTCTGTTGCCCATAGGAATTTAGGGCCAAGAGAAAAATTGTTATGACAAATAAAGTCTTCATAGCATTGCGTCTACGGTTAACGGTTTGCTGCTGTGCCGGGATTTTATATTCGTCGCTCCGGAGCTGAAGCCGATTAGAAAACCAAAGTACAAGATATATTCATCTGCTCATCTTTGTTCGTTCTGCCGAAACTGGTGCTGATAAGCGAAACAAAAGTTGATGCTGCGTTTCTTCTGCCGGCATAGCAGCAAACCGATGTTGGCTGCTGTATTATGGTTTTAAAATTTTCATTGTCACCAGAATAATCATGACAATTGCTATGACCGCCACAAGAATTGAAGCTCCTATGTGGTTTCTTTTATAGCTATTATAATCCAAAATTATTTCTCCTGATTTCTCTATTTGATAAACGTCTATGTTTATTTGGTCGTGCGGCATCGGCTTATAAGTAACAGTCACGGTGTCACCTTGCTTTAAATTGTTAAGCAACGCTGTGTAATCTCTTGAGGGTCTGTAAGCGCCTAAAATATGGCTGTAATTGTCCAACGTAAAGGCAAATATGGGAACATCGCTTGCATATTTTCCAGTTGTCCGCCTCGTTGTCTCGTAAGCACTTGTTATTTGTCCGGTAATCTTTGCTGCTTTGTCAAGGTTGACTCCGCCGTCAACAAAATACATTTTTCCCGCTGCTAAAAGCAAGAAACCAGCAACAATAAGTACTGCAATTATTTGAATGATTTTTTTGAATGTTGCCATTAAAGGTCTGTCAAATTATAGCAGCCAACGGCAGTCTGTGAAAAAACTGCTGTTGTGAAACAAATATATACACATATTGTGAATAGTCTAAACGGCGTATGTTTTTTGCTTTCATAGTTGTCATGCCATTCAAACAAGGAACAAACCGCAACCAAACCAGCTTTACCACGCTGGATCAGCAGGTGACAAATGATAACCCAGTACGTATCATTGATGCCTTTGTCGACAAGCTCGACTTGCAAAAGCTGGGCTTAAGTAATGCAATTCATAAGAGCGAAGGCCGCCCGCCCTTTGCTCCCCAAATATTGCTAAAGCTATACCTGTACGGCTATCTTAATAAGATACGCAGCAGCCGTAAACTGCAGCAGGAGTGTTACCGCAATATTGAATTGCGCTGGCTGATGCAGGAGCTTACACCCAATTATCATACCATCGCCGATTTCAGAAAAAATAACAGCCATGCCTTAAAAAGTCTTTTCAAGCTCTATGTACAACTCCTGGGTGAGTTGAACCTGCTGGGTAAGCAAACCATTGGCGTGGATGGCAGCAAGTTCAGAGCCGTCAATAGCAGCAAGAACAATTATAACCAGCGAAAGATCGAAAAGCACCAGGCTATGATTGAAGAGAAAGCTGCTAAATATTTAAGGGAGCTGGACGAACTGGACCAGGAGGAGACCGATGAAAGCGGTCCGTCCTACCAAAAAGAAGAAGTTGAAGCCGCTTTACAAAGACTGACTGAACGAAAAATAAAGTACGATGACCTGCAGCAACAGTTAGATAATACAGAAGAGAAACAGATCAGCACCACCGATGCAGACAGCCGGGCCATCATCATCAATAAAAACATTGTAGAAGTGAGTTATAACACGCAGGCGGCCGTGGATGCAAAACACAACCTGTTTGTTCATGTCCGGGCCACCAATACCAATGATGGCAAAGCACTTCACCAGGCTGCTGTACAGGCCAAACAAAACATGAGTTTACAAAGGCAAGACAATCTTGATGTATTGGCCGATAAGGGATACCACACCGGTGCGGAACTCCAGATGTGTCATGATAACAACATTGAAACCTATATCGCTTTCAAAGAACAGCCAACTGTAAAACACTTGCAAAATGAATTTTTATCCACTCAATTTATTTATAACCAGGAACAGGATAGCTACACCTGTCCGAATGGACAAACATTAACTTCATTGGGTACCTGGCACAATAAAAGAGGTAGTGCCGGAGAAACAAGCTATCGTTTTAAAACCTACCGCACGGATGGATGCAAGAGCTGTTCATTAAAAAAGCATTGTACCAAACTTAACAAGCGTATCATCCATCGCAGCGAGTACCAGCATGCTGTTGACCGCAATAATCAAAACATCAGGGAAAACCCTGCTTATTATAAACGCAGGCAAAGCATTTGCGAACATCCTTTCGGCACTATCAAACGACAATGGGGCTATACCTATACATTGATGAAAGGACTAGGTAAAGTTGATGGCGAAATGAACCTGATCGGCCTGGTGTATAATATAAAAAGAACGCTATCCATACTTGGATTTGAAAAATTGATGGAAGCAATTGCAAAATGGAAACCGGATTATGCCCGGATCATTTTTTCTTTTCTACAGCATCAATTTAACGTGATTTGGCGGCGAATGGTAACATCATTTTTTTTCAGCAAAAAAACTATCGCATTAATAAGGCTTGTTTAAAACAGATGCAATCAATCTGATAAGCACCTTACGAACGTAAAAAAAGAGGATTTTGAGTTTTTTCACATTCTGACGGCCAGGGCTTTGCGATGTGGCGATAGTCTGTGTTACTGTCGCCTGGTAAGTTATTCAACAGTTGACCAATGAACCCACAGCTCAGCCCATATTCTATCCCGCCATAGCGCAAAACCCCTTGTTAGCGGCAGTTAAGAGTAGTCAGGTATATGCCGCACAGTATTAATTATAATCTTCGGTTTAGTCAGCGACTCCCCGTATTTCGCTTTCAAAATCTCAATAATTTCCGTCTGCTCATACTCGGTTTCTACAACGATAGTGTCAATTTCCTCGCTTAAAAAGTCAATTTTGAGACCTTCAATTGATTTGTTATAGTCCTGTCTTCTGTCAATCTCATTTCCAATCAAGTAGCGGACATATTCTTTAGCGGTAACTAAATATCTCCATTCTCTTTCAAGTCCAAAAGAATACTGTGGATCGATTTCTTTATTGCCTCTGACGAGCCTGCCATCATAATTTTTAGAATGCGAAAATAAATCAATCAGGGTCTTAGCAAACAAATGCTTGTCTCCGAGAAGTCCACCGCGCAAAGAAGACTCAATTTCTTTGTTAGAAAATTGTTTTAAACGTTCGAACGAACTTATGATTTGATTTGTAAAGTCCGAATTTCGCTCGAGGTATAAAACCGGATTAAGTTTATTTTTAGCTCCCCAATCTTTCTTTAAGGCGATAGAAAATGTGCCATATGATTTTGTAAGATTAATGCATGTTTCTACATCCATGTTTGAGAATGAAATCATCGGAAACGCCGCTCTTATTTCTTTTACATTATTAGATAAGACTTCAACGCAATAGCTTGGCCTGAATCCTGTACTTAATATATTTGATAGGTTTTCAAAGGTTTGAGTGGTATGTATTAGCGGTAGTTCATACCTCATGGGCGGGTAAGTTCTATTTGTATCAATGGAATAGCTCATTTAAAAGGTTTAAGTTCTTAGGTTAATTGCCGCTAACGTCCAGAGATTGGCGAAGTGCCGGAAGTCCGTGTTACTGTCGCTTGGCCTGGTGTTGAGTAAAGATATATCGCTGAGGTTATATTCCAAAGTTCATCTGGATTCTGATGTTGAGACTGAAGCTGAGTAGCGATATGCAGCTGAGCATTGATTCTGAAGCCGGCATTTCGCCAAACTCCATGTTAGCGGCAGTTTTAATCCAGACTTTCAAGTTCTCTAACTCTAGACGTTAGTACTTCTAATATCCCGCCTAGACGAATAATGATCCTATCGAAACTAGAAAATATCGAAAAGGAATCCATCCACGAAATATCGTAGATGGTCTGCACTAGCTTTAATGCGTCTTGATCACGATGGGCGGCGGCGACATTTCGAATCTCCTTCAGAGCATTAAAATGCGACTGTTTGAAAGAGTTAAGATCTGACCGAATCAATTTCAATTGATCTTCGAAAGCCTGACAGTCCGCTAACTTTTTTACCGCCTCTTTCAAGCCTTTTCCCAATAAATCAAAAAGATCATTCAAAGATTCATAAACCAACACCGCGGCTTGCCTTGCAAACACTCGCTTCTCCCACTCACGTTGTGCATATATCATTGACCTAATTATAATCTTTAAGTCGTAACTCAAAACATTCACAAAACAAGCAGTATTCCAAATCACCCTACTCGACTCGAACTTCAAGTCCGTGGCCGCCCTGACACCCAAACTTAATAATTGCAAAGTGCCCTCTTGCGTAAAAAAGTTTTTTTCAAAACTCTTTTCAAATTCAGCCAACTTCTCCTTTGTCAACAGAGCTTGGAACTCTCTATCAGTATCTGTAATGTTATACATGGTGCTCGTCGAAAATTGCCGCTAACACTAAGATTACTATATAATCTGACCTATCCAAATTTTTCAACTGCTTAATACTCATTCGAAATCAATTCGCTTTTTCATATTCCCAGGTAGAGAAATGAATATTAGTGAGTATCATTAAATGGGTTCGATCTATCCTTATCCTCCCTCGCTACCCTGCAGGCTTTCATTCTTGTCATAAGAAAAATAAGCCCCGATCTTTTTGAAGAAAATGGTGACAGCGATCATTAGTCCGACAAGGATGAGCAGGATCATTTCCTGCCGCAACGATTGGATAAGATACACCTCGATCAGGATAAAGGCATGGACAAAATAAATGACACGCACCGCAAATACATGGCTGAAACCCTGGTTGGTGAGCAGGTGGTGAATATGTGTTTTATCTGCTTCAAAGGGTGAGCCGCCTTTCCAGATCCGCTTGGCGAACACACGAATGGTATCAAACACAGGCACCAGCACAACACCCAACACAAACATCGGCGCAGCGGGTAAGACTGCCGTAGGTGAATCGATATTAAACTTTAACAGGCGAATACAAAGTACCGCAACCACAAAGCCAATGACCAGTGAGCCGGTATCACCCATAAATATTTTTGCTGGATTGAAATTGAAATATAAAAAGGCAAGTATAGCACCCGCCAGCGCGAAGGCGATCACAGCCGTGCCGGCGTCACCACTAAGGGTCATAAAAATACCTAGTGTGACTAAACTCATAAAGGAAAGACCACCACAAAGCCCGTCGATGCCATCGATCAGGTTGAAGGCGTTGGTGATGCCGACAATGGCTAATACAGTCAATGTATACTGTGCCGAAGTTGACAGTTCATAAATGCCAAACAATCCATCGAATGAAGTGATCCGGAGGCCGGATAAAGCGATCAGTGTTGCCAGCCCCAGTTGCACGATGAATTTATACTTCGCCGAAAGATCTTTCAGGTCATCCATGATGCCCATGGCAAAAAGGGCGATGATGCTGAAAAAGAAACAAACCTGGCGCATATCGTTGTTGAATGGAAACCATAAGACCAGCGCAGCCACCATACCTGCAATGATCGCGATGCCACCCATGGTGGGTACGGGGACCCGGTGCAACTTGCGACTATTGGGTACGTCGTGTAGTTGATAGCGATTGATCAGGTAAATGATGGGAGGAATAGCGAGTAAAGCGACAATGAAAGCAGTGACAAAACAAAGTAGGGCAGGCTTAAATAGATCGAAATGCAGGCCGGCCTGCAAGAAGAATGTAGAAATTCTCATTAGTATCGGTTTTTCCTGGTTATTGGTTCTCTGCCACAAAAATAGATCGCATTTCAAAAAACCGCAACTTGTTTTTTATTGTGTAGGTTTTCGATTTTTTTGAACCAGGCAGGTATAGCGTCCTTATACGAATTGCCTACCCGACTCAGAACCGGAGGGGTGCACCTCAACTTTTCGCTTTGACTGGTGAAATGATTATTAACCGGCTGTGATGAAAACCTTATTACCTTAATAACCTAAAAGCACAACAGGAAATAACCTTATTCCTTTATTTTTCAGTGGGATAAGGGAATAAGGTTGGGTATGGTTCAAAATGACTTTTTACTAGAGGTTGTCTCAAAAGTATTCTTTCGCCGGTAAGGCGGGAAGTCGGTAAGAAAAGATCAGCTGTAAATCAATACTTCCCGCCTTTGCGTCTTCCCGGCAATTTTACCTTTGATCACTTTTGAGACACCCCCTAGTAAATATGGTTAACCTGAGGTGATTAATGGTTACCAGGATAAATTGATCTGGCGAAAATTTGAGATGTGCCCAACCGGAGCATTCCCGCTCAAAATTTTAATAATCAGTTATTTTTGTTGATAAACCCTGTCTTATTTCATCCACCGCTTCCATATTAGACAATCCCATCGAATACCTTAAAGGGGTGGGTCCGCAGCGGGCGGAATTGTTGAAGAAAGAACTGGAAATCTTCAATTTCCGGGATCTGCTCGAGCTTTTCCCCTACCGCCATGTCGACAAGACCCGGATCAACCCGATCAGCGATATCAACCCCCAGACCGATCATATCCAGGTGGCCGGGGTACTGGTTGACCTCGAAATTGCCGGTACTAAAACCTCCCGCCGCCTGATCGGGCAACTTAGGGATAAGACAGGATTTCTCGAACTGGTCTGGTTCCAGGGGATCAACTGGATCCAAAAAACACTGGTACCCGGTCAGTCATACCTGGTTTATGGGAAACCGGGCTTCTTTAATAAAACCGCCCAGATCGTGCACCCGGAGATCGAACCCTTAACCGATGAAAAGAAAGAGGGTAAAAGTTTCCTGGAACCGGTTTACCCGGCAACGGAGAAATTGAAAACCAGGGGATTGGGTGGCAGGCAGCTGGCCAAACTAACACAGGTGCTGCTGGCCTTGCTTCGTGAGAAAGACATTCCTGAAAACCTGCCCGCAAAAATTGTATCCGCCCTGCAACTGATGCCCCGGTTCGAAGCTTACCGCCAGGTTCATTTCCCATCTTCAGCCTCACAATATGAAGCCGCGGTAAAAAGGCTAAAGTTTGAGGAACTGTTCATGGCGCAACTGCGAATGAACCTGATCCGTTCCCGGCGACATCGTTTTTCAAAAGGAGTGGTCTTCGACAAAGTAGGGGAGCTTTTCAATGGTTTTTACAAAAACAACCTGCCTTTTGAGCTGACGGGCGCACAGAAACGAGTGATCAAGGAAATTAGAACCGATACCGGGAGGGGAAGACAGATGAACCGGCTATTGCAGGGGGATGTGGGAAGTGGCAAAACCATCGTTGCCCTGCTCACGATGCTGCTGGCTGCCGACAATGGTTTCCAGGCCTGCCTGATGGCGCCCACCGCCATCCTCGCCAACCAACATTTTCATTCGATAACTGCATTATTAAAGGATATGCCGGTTTCAGTTGAATTGCTCACAGGTTCAACCAAAGCGCGGGATCGCAAGCGCATCCTGTCCGTACTGGCAACGGGCAACGCCCATATCCTGGTTGGCACCCACGCGGTGATCGAGGATGTGGTTCAGTTTCACAAACTGGGGCTGGTGATCGTAGATGAGCAGCACAAATTTGGTGTGGCCCAGCGTGCACGACTTTGGCAAAAAGCCGAAACGCCGCCACATGTGCTGGTAATGACGGCTACACCCATACCCCGCACACTTGCCATGACTGCCTACGGCGACCTGGACTATAGCGTTATTGACGAATTGCCTCCCGGCAGGCAGCCGATCATAACGGTTAACCGAAATGAATCGCAACGAAGCCGTGTGATGGATTTTCTGCGTGCCGAAATAGAAAAGGGTCGACAGGCTTATATCATCTTTCCACTAATAGAAGAAAGCGATAAACTGGATTATGAGAACCTGATGCGTGGCTATGAAACAGTAAAAGGATATTTCCCCGAGCCAAAGTTTTGGATCAGCATGGTGCATGGCAAGCAACCCGCCGAACAAAAAGAGACCAATATGCAACGTTTTGTTACCGGCGATACTCAAATCATGGTTTCAACGACGGTGATAGAGGTTGGTGTGAATGTGCCCAATGCTACGGTGATGGTGGTGGAAAGTGCGGAAAAGTTTGGGCTTTCGCAATTGCACCAATTGCGTGGCCGGGTGGGCAGGGGAGCGGAGAAAAGTTATTGCATCCTTTTGTCAGGATCAAAACTGGGGAATGATGCCCGCGAGCGACTAAAGATCATGGTCTCCACGACCAATGGTTTTGAGATCGCGGAAAAAGATATGGAACTCAGGGGGCCGGGTGATATAGAAGGCACCCGGCAAAGCGGGATGCTCAATTTTAAAATTGCCAACATTGTGCAGGACCGCAACCTTTTAGATACAGCCCGCAACCTGATCTCAGCCCTGCTGGAGCAGGACCCTGACCTCAGTTCGGCAGAAAATTTGCCGCTGAAAAACTACCTCCTGCAACAGAAAGGTAAAATGGCCTGGAGTAAAATATCGTAAGGATACGAGGATAAGGATCAGGGATTTTGTGAAGCTTCCCGCTAATAATTGAACTGCAAAGAATAGCAATTGCCTAGTCAGCGTTCTTAACATAAATTTTCGGACTGTTTACCGAATATTTGCGTTAATTTAAAGAAAGAATGACAAGCCTTAAGCCCTATATATTTCTCTTAGCGTTTCTTGCTCCTGTTGTTGCTGGTTTTTCCCAGGGTTATGACAATATTGAATTTATTGAAAACAAAGGTCAGTGGGATAACCGCATTAGATATAAAGCAGATGTGTATGCCGGTGCCGTATTTATGAGATCGAACGGTTTTACCATTTTGCAGCATAACAAAGACGACTACGCGAGGTATATCAACAAAAATTCGCAACAGCATCATGCACCGGCGTCCGCGGTCACTATGGCAAAGTCGCCCGAGCCATTTGTACTTCGTTCACATTCTTATAATGTAGATTTTGTGGGTGCATCACCCAAGATGCAGGTGATCCCTGATAAGCCCATAGATACCTATAATAATTATTTTATCGGCAACGATCCCTCCAAATGGGCTTCCAATTGCAAGATCTACCAGGCAATCACCATGAAGGAGGTTTATCCTAATGTGGACGTTCGGTATTATTCGCATGAAGGTGCGATGAAATATGATATTATCGTCAAACCGGGAGCGGATATAAGCCAGATCGCGCTAAAGTATGAAGGGGTGGAAAAGATGATGGTGAGAAATAAAGAACTCGTACTCGGCACCTCTATTGGAGAACTAAAGGAAGCGATCCCCTCCACATACCAGTACCGCGACGAAGGCAAGGTGGAGCGTAACTGTAAATATGTGGTTAGAAATAATATCGTGCGGTTTGATGTGAAGAGTTACGATCCAACAAAAACCCTGGTTATTGATCCCACACCAATATTTGTGTCGCTTTCCGGAAGTACCGCCAACAACTGGGGATTCACCGCGACATACGGCCCGGATGGAAGTTTCTTTGGTGGCGGGATCGTATTTCAGTCAAATTCCTTCCCGGTTTCACCCGGTGCGTTTCAAACTGTTTTCCAGGGTGGTGACGACAAGGGACTTGATCCCCATGATATCGGTATCATTAAGTTAACGCCCAACGGTGGCAATCGTGTTTACGCAACCTATCTCGGTGGTTCCAGGAACGAGCAGCCGCATAGCCTTATCTCCGACAACCAGGGCAACCTGATCATTGCCGGAAGATCCTTTTCATCGGGGTCTAACCTTCCTGAAGACAATTTCCCGACTACCGCTCCGTTGATTGGTCCCGGCGGTGGATCTGAAATTATTATAACGAAATTGAATGCAACAGGTACTGCGCTGATCGGCTCCCGCATGATCGGTGGCGCCGGCGATGATGGTGTCAATATTAATTATAACAGGGCTGGTGATATATCACTCCAGCAAAACTATGGTGATGATGGACGAAGCGAAGTGATTATTGATGGTGCTGGAAATATTTACGTGGCTTCCTGTTCGCAATCCGTCGGAACGGCTACAAATGCGAAATTTCCTACCACAGCCGGGGCATTTCAACAGGTTTCTGGTGGCGGTCCAGACAACCAGGATGCCGTGGTCCTGAAATTCACTCCGGATCTGTCCACTAACCTGTTTTCAACTTACCTGGGTGGTCGCGGTAACGACGCAGCCTATGTTTTATCATTGGGGCCCAACGGCGATATATTTGTAGCGGGTGGTACACAAAGCGATGATTTTCCTGGTTCACATGCGGGAACCATAGGCACCGCCCTGCATGGCGCATTTAATACAAATCCTGCAAATGGTGATGTGGATGGTTTCATTGCGCAGATATCAAACAATGGCGCCAACCTGATCAGGTCTACCTATATTGGTACTCCGCAGATCGATCAGGTATATGGTATTCAGTTCGACCGCAATGGGTTTCCTTATATTACGGGTCAAACCCAGGGTGCATGGCCGATCATCAACGCACCTTATAATAACGGTAACTCCAAACAATTTATCTGCAAATTGCAGCCGGATCTTTCAGCGTATGTATACTCCACAACATTTGGTAATGGGTCAGCGCGGCCGAATATTTCCATCACGGCCTTCCTGGTTGACCGTTGTGAGAACGTATATGTTTCGGGTTGGGGTAGTGGCACCCAGGACCAGCCTGGAAATCTCTATCCTAATGCCGGCACAATTGGTTTGCCGATCACCACTGATGCGCTACAACGCTCAACCGACGGCAGGGACTTCTATTTCTTTGTATTAAAAAGAGATGCCGCATCACAGCTATATGGTAGCTATTTCGGACAGAACCAGGGTTTCACCGATCACGTGGATGGTGGTACCAGCCGTTTTGATGCAAATGGTGTGATCTACCAGGGAGTGTGTGCCAACTGCGGTGGTAGCGTGCCTTTCCCAGCCACATTTGGTGCCTGGAGTTCTACTAATTTATCCGGCCAGGGTTGTAACCTCGGTATGATCAAGATCGCTTTTAATCTTGCTGGAGTGGGATCAGAAGTTTCATCCGCTATTGGCGGGGTGCCCGGTGATACGGCTGGTTGTTTTCCACTTGATGTTACATTTACGGATCTTATTAGAAACGCGCAGTCTTACTACTGGAATTTTGGTGACGGCAGCCCTGAAGTAGGTCCCCTACCCGCGGCACAGGGATATACCCAGACACACACCTTCGCCAATGTTGGCACTTATCGTGTGCGACTTATTGCGGTTGACTCGGCCAGTTGTAATATCACCGATACTTCTTACATCAATATTCGGGTGGGTGATCTGAAAGCCAATCTTGATATGAGTTTTGAAAAAACAGGGGCGTGTACGGCACTCGATTACCGGTTCAATAACCTGTCGACAACCTTACCATCACGACCATTTACCGATTCGTCGTTTATCTGGGATTTCGGTGATGGTAGTCCGCAGGTGGTAGGCGGGCTCAATAGTGTAGTACATACTTTCCCTGCAGTGGGC
>JAEZRB010000277.1 GCA_023412975.1 Bacteroidota bacterium
TTCCCCGGCGGCACACAGCATGATGACTGCGCTTTGGGAAGAAATACAAACACGCTACGACTTTAAAGCGCCAATGCCTTTCACGGCCGACGTATTTACCGGGCCCCGCTCAGGGTTCTGGCTGGCATTTGTTAATGATGAACCTGTAGGCAGTATCGCGATATCTCCGCTTTCTGACCGGGAAGCAGAACTTGATATGATGTATGTTGCTCCATCGTCCCGAGGCACCGGCATCGCACATGAGTTGCTAGTGAACCTGGAAGCTTTTGCCAGGGAGAAAAATTTTGACCTGATCAAATTGAGAACAGGGAGCCCACAACCGGAAGCCATACGTTTTTATGATAAAGAAGGATTTAGTCCCACGCCGGTGTATGGAAGATGGATTGGGGACGATACCGCGCAATGCCTTGAAAAGAAATTACACTAGAATTGAAATCACCCCCCCGACACAGCATTTTACTTCTGCCCGTCTTTGGATTCTGCCTGTATGTATTGCTTTATCTCGTGGCCGTATTCCAATACCCCGGAGGATCAGAGGTCGACCGTAGTTCAGTTGGATTCAACTGGATGCAGAATTATTGGTGTGACCTGCTGGCACATAACGCCGAAAATGGATTGCCGAATACAGCCAGAACCATTGCGATCACAGCCATGGTAGTGCTTTGTTTGAGCATCGCCCTTTATTCTTATTTCGTACCGCGCCTCCTGGATCTTCCTAAATGGACAAAAATTGTGATCAGCACGTCTGGTATTCTCTCGATGGGCGTACTGGCTTTTTTACAGGTAGGTAATCACGATACCGTGATCAATGCTTCGGTGGCGCTTGGCCTGCTATCCATCCTGTTGACCTTATGGGGGATGTTTCATCTGCGACTCTGGGGCTTTATAATCTTCGGCATAGTTTGCCTACTGCTGGCGCTGCTCAATATTTATGTGTATTACTCCAAAACCTGGATCGGGGCATTACCTGTTATCCAAAAGATCAGTTTCCTGGCCTTCCTGCTCTGGTTTAGCCTGGTTTCTGTAAAAGTTTATACACATCAAAAAGCCCGTTAATCAGCTCCCGACCCAGCCTCTTACCACTTCAGTTTTTACGATAACAGGTGCGAAAAACTACGAACTGTCGCATTAGAATTATATTAAATAAGGGCCTTGGAACAATAAATTCGGCTGTTTTCAGTTTCCCATTTTTAATGGTAAACACTTAGAAACGGTAGGCCAAAACTCTTAAATTTTCGACAGCTGGAAAAAAATATTGTTTATAAACATTTGATTAACACACAAATACACAAAAATTGAAAAAATCCGAAAATAAATTGCAGAAAATACTATGAATCAAGCGGAGTTTTACCTTGTTTTGCCTCCGATTTAATAACAACCAATTCCAACCCATGAAACTAACTTTACGCTTATCTGTCTTATTGCTTGTATGCAGTCTTTTCACAAAGTCATCTTTTTCTCAAATAAGTATCCAGTCTACAAAGGGCTATAGTGTCAATATCTATGTGGCCCCAATTGAACTGATCGTTCATGGCAATAGTAACAGCTGTACCTGGGGATATAATTATGATGTAGAGCTCGAGTACATTATCACCATCACGGGTAATAACGCACCGAAAAACCTGTATACTTTACAGGGGACCATCACCAACGACCATGGTTCTTTATTCTTTAATCTCCCGAAAAAAGCAGCTACAGGCACTACCCGGACCAACGGCCGCGCCTGGAGACCTGAAAGCGATTGCGGCACTGCGACGATTTCAACCATGAACTTTAAAAGCATCGAGATCACTATCTCTGGTGATGGGATCAATCACCAGGTGGTTTCATTTGCCTATGCCTCCATTCTGCCGGTGAAAATGGTAAGTTTTACAACCCGGGAAGAGGGTAAAAAAGTAAAGCTCAACTGGCAGACTGCCACCGAAACGGATAATGATTATTTCACCGTGGAGCGTTCAACGAACCAGGACAACTGGACAGCAATAAAAAAGGTAAAAGGCGCTGGTAACTCCACCGATCTGAACAGTTATGAGGCGGCTGATGACTCACCCGTAACTGGTACGTCATATTATAGAATCAGGCAGACCGATTTCAATGGTAATACAACTTTCTCAGAAACCAGGTCTGTAAGAATCGAATCGAACCGCGGCAGCGTTTCTGTATTCCCCGTTCCGAATACAGGCAATAGGATCACCTTTAACGGGATAAATGAATATCGTAACCAGGAATTATCAGTTATCAATGCAGCTGGTGCGATGGTGCATTCAACCGGGTTGACCAATGCTACCGTTGAATTACCTGCTATGACCAAAGGCGTTTATTTCCTGCGTATAAAAAATAAATCAACAGGCGAAGCCACTACTCTTCGCTATGTCAAGATCTGATCATTTCCATTAACCCTTATCTTAAAAGTAAAAGGCCCCGGTGGGGCCTTTTTAGTTTTTATCAAAAGAAATAAATTATATACCGAGATAGGCACGCAGTTGCTCAAAATTGTTGCTGGCTCTTAATTTGCTGATCGCTTTGTCTTTGATCTGCCGCACACGTTCCGGGGTGATATCATACCGCCGCCCGATATCATCAAGACTAAGCGGGTAGTCCACACCAATACCGTAGAAATAACAAAGCATTTCTTTATGTCGCTCGGGAAGAATTTGCAGTGTACGGTCGATCTCCTGTTTCAAAGATTCGGCATGATCGAGTTTGCGATCGGCACCATCAACATTCGGATTTTCCAATACATCGAGCAGGCTGCCGCCATCTTCATCTTCCGAAAACGGTGTATCAAGACTTACGTGTTCTTTTGTATTAAGGTGTGCGGTAATTTCATGCAGTTCCATATCCAGTACTTCCGCAAGTTCTTCGGCTGAAGGCGTTCTTTCGAGTTCCTGTTCCAGCAATGAATCCGCTTTGCGGATGCGGCCACCAGCGATCACTTTGTTGAGCGGCAAACGTACCAGTCGCGCATGATCGGCAAGGGCTTTGATGATACTCTGGCGAATCCACCACACGGCAAAAGAGATAAATTTAAATCCACGTGTATCGTCAAAGCGATCTACAGACTTGATCAATCCAATATTACCCTCGTTGATAAGATCCGGGAGAGAAAGACCCTGTCCCTGGTATTGCTTGGCAACAGATACCACGAAACGCAGGTTTGCTTTCACGATCTTGTCCAGGGCTGTTTTGTCACCATTCTTTACAGCCCTGATCAACTGCACTTCCTCCTCAGCCGTAAGCAGGGGCACTTTACCGATTTCCTGGAGATATTTTTCCAGGCTGGCCGATTCACGGCTAGTAATTGATTTGGAAATTTTTAGCTGACGCATACGGACGTTAAATGAAACTTTTTATAAATAAGGTTAGTTTGGTTTAGTAAAGGAACAAAATGACCAGGCCGAAAAAAATAGATTCCTGCCTCTTTTAGTTGTAATACTTATGTAGAAGTTCTTGTAGTGTTTATCCTACACAAACTCCTTTGAATTACAATAAAAATTAATGGGAGAGTAGGAATAGAGCGAATATGCTTGTTGGAGACCTATGCAGCTTAGTAGGGGAGCGGGTGTTGATAAAAAAAATAGTGGGCACCATGACTGGTACCCACCATTATTATGTTTTATTAATATTTATTTTTCAAGTAATCCGTCTTCCTTCCATTTCTAGAAAACAGCGATCGCGCTTTCGCTTAATTTTTCTTTTTTAAATGGCATGAACCCTCTTTCATGTGGTTCCATTTCTATGCGACGGCTGATATCATCAATATCGCTTTTTCCGTTGGCATAGATGTCATATGCTTTTTTCTTACCGCCTTTTTCAGGGATATGGCAGGGGCTGCAATTGCCAACTACCAGGGTTTGTATACTGTTTTCATAAGCTACCTTAGGTGACTCGGCCTTTGCTGCTTTTTTGGAACTGCTGCAATAGGAAAACACAAACACAGCCCCGGTCAACAGAATTAAGATTGGATACTTTCGCATGGTGAATTATAAATTTTGGGCTTAAAATACGAATAGTTTTCTTTTAGTGAAATAAATACTCGAATAAACCTTTAAATTCACTCTAACTTATTTTTCAAGCTTTAAAACCAATGCAGTTACATGAGAAAATTTCTTTTTGCCGTTCTTCTTTTCAGTATTCTTAGCGAAATATCCGCACAGCCGAGGTCAGCGGCGCCTCAGCCCCGCCAGGAAGAAAAGCCTGCGATGAAGGAGGAAAAAACCAACCTCCCGAATATTGTTTTCAATCCCGACAAAACAGTTGTCACCGATCACGCGGTAACCATCAAGGGTCAGCGGATCGCCTACAAAGCCACCACCGGCACCATGCCCGTATGGGATGAGGAGGGCAAGACCCTCGCCGGTTTATTCTACACCTATTATGAACGCAGCGATGTGAAGGACCGTGCTTCCCGGCCACTGGTGATCTCTTTCAATGGTGGGCCCGGCTCCGCTTCGGTATGGATGCATATTGCCTATACTGGGCCGCGCCTGCTCAATATCGATGACGAAGGGTATCCCGTACAACCTTATGGTATCAAAGAAAATCCATACTCGATCCTGGATGTGGCCGATATCGTATTTGTCAACCCCGTGAACACTGGTTATTCAAGAGCCGTCAGCAAGGATATCCCGGGTAGCAAATTTTTTGGTGTACGTGCCGATATAAAATACCTGGCCGAGTGGATCAACACTTTCGTGACCCGCAACAACCGCTGGGCATCTCCCAAATACCTGATCGGCGAAAGTTATGGCACCACCCGCGTATCGGGCCTGGCGCTGGAACTACAGAATGCACAATGGATGTACCTGAACGGTGTGATCCTGGTCTCACCAACAGACCTGGGTATCGAGCGTGGCGGTCCGGTGGAAGCGGCGCTCCGTCTCCCCTATTTTGCTGCTACGGCCTGGGATCATAAAGTACTGCCGGCCGACCTGCAACAAAAAGACCTGGTCGACATGCTTCCCGAGGTAGAGAACTTTACCATCCATGAGCTGATCCCCGCCATGAGCCTGGGTAGTTCGCTGGGCGAGGAAAAGAAAAAACAGATCGCCGAAAAGATGGCGCGTTATTCCGGTCTTTCAGCCAAAGTGATCCTGCAGCATAACCTGAATGTGCCCCTGAATTTTTTCTGGAAGGAACTGCTGCGCGATAAAGGATTTACCGTAGGCCGGCTCGACTCCCGCTATCGTGGTATCGACCGCGGTGATGCCGGTGAGCGACCCGATTTCAACGCGGAGCTTACTTCCTGGCTGCATTCATTTACGCCAGCGATCAATATGTATTTGCGCAACGAGCTCAACTATAAAACCGACCTGAAATACCTGATGTTTGGCAATGTGCATCCCTGGGACCGTAGCGGCGACCGTACGGGTGAAAACCTGCGCCAGGCCATGGCCCAGAACCCCTTCCTGCACGTGATGGTACAGTCAGGTTATTATGATGGCGCCTGTGATTATTTCAATGCCAAGTACAATCTCTGGCAGATGGATGCGGCGGGCAAACTCAAGGAGCGCCTGAGCTGGAAGGGCTACCGGAGCGGGCATATGATGTACCTGCGCAAACAGGACCTGGAAACCGCCAACGAGGATATCCGGCAGTTTATCAAAGCTTCCACGCCGGGTGCGGGGAAAGCGGCGAGGTATTAGGCAATATTTTAAATCGTATCGATGTGCTCCTAGTTTACAGTTTTCATACCCTAACTCACAAATAATTATGTTTCAATTATTTAGTTGTTAAAACTTAATCTCTGATTAATCATTTGAGGCAAAAGGTGAAAAAACCGTTTCAATACGTTTTTTCACCTTTGTTTTATTAAAGCGGTTTTATACCTTGAAGTATACCTTTTACTTTATGCAGGAATTAAAGGAACTTTGGTATAACAGTCTTTTCTCGGACTTAATAGTAACATTAATCCTTTGTGTTGCTTGCTATCTTTCCATCACAAATAGGAGTAAGCACCCAGAGTATAGATTTTTCCCAATTTATTTCTTCTCGTTCCTACTTTTAGAATTAACCTTTTACTCAGCTTATTTTTTTATAGAGGGTAGTCCAACTTATGATAAGTTGGATAGGATGACACACTATTTTGATATCGTAGTGACGTTTATAGAATTACTGACTTTCATGTATTTTTTTCATTTTATTCTGAAAAATGAGAGAAACAAAAAGATTATAATATGGTTAACGCTAGTGTTCATAACGCTATCATTATCACTTATTATTAATGACATATTTGACAGTGGTAAATTATACTATGGCTCTTCTACCACGATATACATTTTAGAATGTGTCTGTTTCATTGTATCATGTGTCTTTTACTATAAAGAGCTTTTTACTGGCTTACCTAAAGTTAATTTGTTTCGAGAACCAAACTTCTGGACTGTTTCTGGTGTCGCTTTCTTTTCAATCTGCACCCTTCCAATAACTTTCACTCTAAATTATTTTCAGAAAACTGACTATGTCACCTACCAGACTATTTTCATCGTAATTAATGTTTTCTATATACTCCTTTTTCTAATGATTATTAAGTCTTATCTATGCAAAGTAGCAAGGTCAGTTTAATAGTATTTCTTATTATTTCTACATTTGTAATTCTCTTGCTGGTAGGCTTAATTATCAGCTTAATCTATATATATCAAAAAAAACAACTTGTCCATCAAGAAAATATCGATGGCCTCAAAATTGACCATGAAAAAACCCTCATGGCTTCTCAGTTGGAAATCCAGGAAAGCACTTTCCAACATATCTCGCGAGAAATTCATGACAATATCAATCTCTCTTTAACGCTCGCCAAACTCAAATTGAATTCACTCGGGTTTTCTCAGACCGTAATTAACGTAGGAGACGTCAGGTCATCTGTAGACCTGATTGGTGTAGCGATAGACAAGCTTAGCGCTATTTCTAAAAGTCTCAACTCCGATATAATCAGCAGTATGGGATTAATCGCAGCTGTTGAGAAGGAGGTTGAGCAAATCAAAGAAACTGGTTTGATTGAAATCCTGCTATGTATCACCGGGAGCACGATGTATATGGATAGCCGAAAAGAATTGGTAATACTTCGTATAATACAGGAGGCATTGAACAATATAGTCAAACATTCCTCCGCATCACAAGCACATATTAGCTTGAACTATTGTGCAGGTCATTTGGATGTCACAATAAGAGATAATGGTAGAGGATTTGTACCTCCTGATCCCAATGAAAATACCAGAGCCGGCAAAGCCGGACTTAGCAATATGTCAAAGCGTGTCAAAGCAATGACTGGAGAGATGACCATTGAATCCAGCCCGGGACAAGGAACAACTCTTAATTTTATTATCCCTTTTTGATTATGCAAAAGAAAAAAAATGCCGTAAAAATTGCGCTTGCAGATGACCATGCCCTACTGCGCAGTGCGCTGGCCACCTTGATAGAAAATTTTGATGAATGCATGGTAGTAAATCAATCAGGCAATGGCCAGGAACTGATTGACGCCATGGCAAACGGGCTGGTCCCTGACGTAGTCATACTCGACCTTAATATGCCTAAAGTAGATGGGCTCGAAACGGCAAAATGGATCCAAAAAAATCGTCCGGGTATTAATATCCTCATGCTTACTATGTATGATTCAGAGCTCTCTTTAATCAGATTGCTACAGGCGGGGGTGAAAGGCTTTTTGAAGAAGGACATTAGTCCCTCTGAGCTAAAATCCGCTATTCTTTCGGTCATGGAAACCGGGTTTTATTACTCTAATAATACGACCGGTAAGCTGGTGAGTCTTTTTCGTAACAACAAAGAAGGTAATATGAACCTGCAGAACATCATCCTTACAGAGCAGGAAATCATTTTCTTAAAACTTGCCTGTTCAGACATGACATATAAAGAGATTGCCCAGAGAATGGGTTATAACCCCAGGTCAATTGACACATTGAGGGATCATCTATTCGCAAAACTGGACGTTAAAAGTCGTGTTGGCCTGGTCATGGTAGCCATCAAAAACGGTGTCTTTACCGTTTAATTGGTCAATCTCCGCTAAAAGATTTATAGCAAACGACACAACATTAAAGAAGGCAAATGTCATAAAAAAGGTTCCAGCAAAAACTGAAACCTCTTGGTAGCCCGTACGGGATTCGAACCCGTATCACCACCGTGAAAGGGTGGTGTCCTAGCCCTTAGACGAACGGGCCGTTTTAGGGACGGCAAAGATAGCAGTGCTGTAGTTTGTAGCCAAAAAAATTTAAGTTATTGACTCACAATTAGCAGCACCCTCATGCCGTAACCTGCCTGGCCCCCGTCGTGATCTCGGAAAGCTTTACCGGGCGGCCTTTTTCCATCGAAAGCCGGGCTGCCACTGCGATCCTGGAGGCTTCGAGCCCGTCCTCCCCGCTAACCGGCATCGGCTTGTCTTTTATTAACGCATCTATAAAAAGCTCCATTTCCTTTAAATAAGATGCCGCATACCGGTCCATAAAAAAGTCGAGCGGCAGCGCCTGGTGAATGCCTTGTTCATCATAAAGTATATTTCGGTTGTGCAGGTTGTTTTCCACCTGGATCATTCCAGCATCGCCAAATATTTCCAGGCGCTGGTCATAACCATATACAGCTTTACGACTATTGTCGATCACCGCATAAGTGCCGTCCTCAAAGGTCAAGGTCGTCAGGGCAGTATCGATGTCCCCCACGGTTCGAACGGCTTCATCTACCAATACAAGGCCTTTCGAAAAAACTTCAACCACCTTTTTATTCATCATATACCTCGCCATGTCAAAATCATGGATTGCCATATCCATAAAAAGCCCGCCGGAACTTTCAAGGTAATCAACTGGTGGCAAACCAGGATCGCGACTGGTGATCTTGACCACCTGCACGGGCCCGATTTTTTTGTCCATGATATGCTGACGGGCCTGCATAAAGTCGGGATCAAAACGGCGGTTGAAACCCAGCATGAGTTGGATGCTCATCTGCTTAACAAGGTCCACAAGAGCAGCACTTCTTTCCAAGGACAGATCCATCGGCTTTTCACAGAAAATATGCTTTCCTGCCGTTGCGCTCAGGGTCAACAGGTCGGCGTGTGAGGAGGTGGGCGTACAGATCAACACCGCGTTAACTCCCTCATGACCGATCGCTTCCTCGGGTTGCTGGGAAAAAAAAGTATTCCCAAAAAGTTCTTTGAATTCCTCCTTACTGTACAGGGGATCGGCTACGGCCACAATTGATGCATTGGGAAAATATTGGTTGATATTTCTGAAATGTATCCTGCCAATACGACCGATACCCAACAAAGCAATTTTAACCTCTTTCATACTAAGTTATTTTATTGTTCCAAATACTTCAGCCCGGCAACCGGCGTAATGCTCCCGCTGAACCTTCTTTATAAATTCTCTTATAATCCTATCGACTGCAGGTAGGCCCGGTTATTCTTTGCGCAGGCTTTCGGATTGCCCATACCTGGTAACACATCCTGCTCCACGACGATCCATCCATCATAGCCCGTGTACTCAAGCCATTCTTTCACTTTTCTAAAGTCAACAGCTCCTTTACCCAATTCACAGAAAACGCCATTTCTTACTGCTTCAAAATAATTCCAGTCATTGCGCTTTACCAATTCTGCCACCTCTCGTGAAAAATCTTTAAAGTGTACATGCCAGATTCGATCCCGATATTGCTTCATGAGTGAAACGGGGTCATCGCCTCCGCCAAACATGTAATGCCCGGTATCAAAACACAAACCCAAAAGTCCGGGGTCAGTTAGATCCATCAGCGCATTGATCTCCGATGGCGTTTCAATAAATCCGGCGCAATGATGATGAAATACTGTTCGCATACCATAGCGATCTTTAATCGCCCGCGCAACACCATCCGCTCCCTCGGCAAAAACCTTCATATCGGTTGATGAAAGGGTTTCACTGGATTTTATTCTCCCTGCATGCATCGTACGATAGTCCACTGATCCGTTTTCATCTGCCAACACGATAAATGCATCTTCATATCCGGCATCATACATCAAACCGGCTACTTTAAGCGCCTTTGAAATACCCAGCTGGTGAGCAGACGGTGTGGCAAGTGCAACCGGCACAAATGCGCCTAGCAATTGCAGGTCCCGCTTTGCGATCTCGTCCCTTAACTTCCCGGGGTCAATTGGCATAAAACCCCAGTCACCCAGTTCAGTGCCGGTATAACCTGTCTCAGCTATTTCGTCCAACACCTGTCCATACCCTAAAGACTTACCCTCCAGTTCAAACTCAAGTGCTCCCCATGAACAAGGCGCATTGGCTATTTTAATCTTGGTAACTGTTTTCATCTTCTTCGTATTAGCTTAATAAAATATAGATCAGTATAGTAATAATCACTAATGCCAACCCTGCCGGTTTTGCATACTTCCAGGGTGTAATATTCACTTCCCCGGTATGTGTAGGTGTATAATTGTTTGTGTTTTTATAAAATGCGGAAACGATCAGCATCACCAGTATGTTTAACACAAACTCGATCCCCCACACATGTACGAAATGGATATCGACCTTTAGAATAAATGTGGTGATAACGTAAAAAAGTAAACCTGTAATAATTGCTACTTTGGCGCCGGCGGCGGATATACCTTTTATAAAAAAACCACCAATAAGTATCGAAGCGATCGGGATGAAGAATATCCCATTCAACTGCTGCAATAATTGGTACAATCCCTCCGGGGCTTTCGCAACTAACGGAGCTGCGATAATTGAAAAAACCGCGATCACCACACTGGTCCATTTTCCAACTTTTACAACCTTTCTTTCGCTTGCATCAGGGTTAATCTGGCGTTTGTATACCCCAAGGCTAAAGAGGGTGGCGGCACTGTTGAGCACGGCATTCAGCGTACTCAGCACTGTTCCCAATACGACCGCAGCAAAAAATCCTACGAGTGAAACCGGCAAGACCTTCTTAACTAAATTCGGATATATTGTATCCTGTTCATTGTATAATGTTTCACGGAAATAAAAATATCCGATCACGCCGGGCAACACAATGATGATAGGCATTAATATCTTGAACACACCCATCAGCAAAAAACCCTTCTGCGCCTCTTTTAAGCTGGATGCACCCAGGGCCCGCTGCACGATCACCTGGTTCATACACCAGAAATAAATTTGATTGACGACAAGCCCTGTGAATAAAGTGCCAAAAGGAAGCACCGAATCTTTATCCCCAATTGAATTAAACTTCTCCGGTGCAGCATCATACACCCTGGTTAAACCTGTGACTATATTGCTATCACCGATATCTAATAATGCAATAATGGGTATCAACAAACCACCAATAAACAAACCCACACCATAAATCGCATCAGAATAAGCGATCGCTTTTAATCCCCCGAATATGGCATAAACCGATCCCAAAATGCCGGTAGCAATGATCAGGTATAGTAATGATCTTTCCTTAGTGATGTTTAATTTTTCTGAAATGTCAAAAAGCGTTTCCATATTTATGGCTCCCGTGTAAAGTACCACGGGTAAAAGTGTGACTACAAAAGATACCAGCAATAATAAGTTCACTATAGTATGGGTGGTGCGGTCAAACCGAAGTTCGAGATACTGCGGTATAGTCGTTAAACCCATTTTCAAATAACGGGGAATAAAATACAAGGCACCGATCACCAGCGCAATGGCTGAAGTGACTTCCCATGCCATCACGACGAACCCATTCTTATAGGAAGATCCATTCATTCCTATCAGGTGTTCGGTCGAAATATTCGTAAGTAACATGGAAATGGCAATCAAACCTGCTCCTAATGTCCGCCCGCCTAAAAAATACCCCGATGCTGTTTCAAATTTTGATCGCCTGAGTTTATACCATGTATAAACTCCTACCAGCAACGTAAATACAATAAAACTGATTAGGGAAATACTCATCTGTAGGATTTTGAATATTAGAGGTGGTGACGTTGCTTTTTCTTATTGGACTTTAGTTGTTCAAAACTTTCCCTAACGGATGCAGCCGCCGCGACCTGGGCAAGCGGCACCTCCCACCATGTATACCCATCTACTCTTTTACCCGGATCCGATTCTATATAGATCACCGTAGTACTATGTTCCTGTTTCGATTTTTTCAATGCGTGTTTAAATTCCTCTATCGTGTTTGTTCTAAAAACGACAGCCCCGAGGCTCTTAGCATTGTCAGCTAAATCCACAGGTAGCACCTTCCCATCCAACTGACCTGTTTTTTGGTTTCGATACTTATATGCGGTGCCAAAACCCCTGGTTCCTAGCGAAGCGGAAAGGCCTCCGATGCTCGCGAATCCGTTATTGTTGATCAGGATAACCGTTAGTTTATATCCTTCCTGTATCGACGTAATGATCTCCTGCGACATCAGCAGGTAACTTCCATCTCCAACCATCACATAAACTTCGCGGGAAGGATCCGCCATCTTTGCACCAAGACCACCAGCGATCTCATACCCCATGCAGGAGTATCCGTACTCAAGGTGGAAACCCTTACAGTCCTGTGTTCTCCAAAGCTTATGTAAATCTCCGGGCAGGCTTCCGGCGGCACAAACCACGATATCTTTTGCGGAAGAAAAATTATTCACTGCCCCGACAATTTCAGCCTGTCTTACCGGCTGGTCGCCGGAAACCGCGTAAATACGATCCACAGTTTTATCCCATTCCGAATTATATTTTTTTACTGTGGCACTATAGCTGCTACTTACTTTATAAGTACTTAAAAGTTTATTCAACTCCTTCAATGTTTCTCTGGCATCGGCAACTACTGGTATAGCTCCCTGCTTAAATGAATCAAATTCTGACACATTGATGTTTATAAACTTTACATCGGGATTCTGGAAGGCAGACTGGGAAATACTTGTAAAATCGCTATATCGCGTACCTATGCCAATCACCACATCAGCTTTTTCACAAATAGCGATTGCTCCTGGTGTACCGGTAACACCCGCTGCGCCCAGGTTTTGTGGTTCATCGTATCTCAAAGCACCCTTTCCGGCAAAAGTCTCAACAACAGGCACGCCTGAGCGATTGACGAATTTCTTCAATTCAACTGAAGCGCTACTGTAGATTACTCCACCTCCTGCAATGATCACAGGCGCTTTCGCGGCAGAAATGACAGCCGCGGCTTTTTGTAATACAAACCTGTCGGGTCTGGTTCGTGGAATATGCCAAACTTTCCTGTTAAATAAAGCCGCGGGAAAATCGTATGCTTCTGCCTGCACATCCTGTGGCATGGCCAGGGTGACCGCACCTGTTTCGGAAGGCGATGTTAGTATGCGCATCGCCTTCGGAAGGGCTGCAATCAACTGTTCAGGACGGTTAATGCGATCCCAATATTTCGATACTGGCTTGAAACAATCATTAACCGAAATATCGTTACTATATGGATATTCTAGTTGTTGTAATACGGGATCCACTGAACGCGTTGAAAAGATATCTCCCGGAATAAGTAATACCGGCAACCTGTTAATGGTTGCTGTAGCGGCGCCGGTTATCATATTCGTCGCCCCTGGTCCAATTGAGCTGGTACAAACAAATGCGCCCAGGCGGTTCTTCACCTTGGCATAAGCAATGGCCGTATGCACCATGGCCTGCTCGTTTCTTGACTGGAAATATCTGAAAGAGGGATTTTGAAATAAAGCCTGGCCGATACCTCCTACATTGCCATGTCCGAAAATGCCAAAACAACCAGCAAAGAATTGTGTCTCTACACCATCCGATTCTACGAACTGGTTCTGCAGAAACTCAATGGTCGCCTGCGCTACAGTCAATCGTTTAGTTTTGTTCCGCATTTGAAAAAATTATCGGGTTAATATTTTCAAAGCCCGCCACGCGAGCTAATAAATTCCATCAATTCGTCATGATACGGCATATCATTGGCACAGCCTGGCTTTTGTACTACCCAGGCACCTGACGCGTTGCCCATCCTGCATGATTTGAAAAAATCCCAACCCTGCAAGTAACCGTAAATGAATCCACTTGCAAATGCATCACCTGCACCCAACACATTTAATATTTCTACCGGGTAACCAGGCACATCCTCCTGCCTGCCATCCTTATAATAAATACTTGCCCCTTTTGCACCCCTTTTTACGATCAGAATTTCAGGGCCCGATCTCAATATCTTTTGAATGGATAATTCGATATCACCTGTTATTTCAGGAGCTGAAATCTGCTGGTGCTTGATTCTCACCTGGTCGGCTGAC
Organism: Bacteroidota bacterium; assembly: GCA_023412975.1. GTDB lineage: Bacteria > Bacteroidota > Bacteroidia > Chitinophagales > Chitinophagaceae > Terrimonas_B. The sequence goes on from JAEZRB010000277.1 coordinate 14,162, forward strand.
TGCAATGTAGCTGCGAGTATCTCTTCTTCTGTCCCAATCGCGATCTTTACTTTCGGCAACAATGCTCTTATCATTAATCCAAATGAGCGGATGTCTTTCCACTGGTCGGCTCTGAAATCAATATCAAGAATAACATCCGTCTGGCTATCACCCGCAACTTCGACAGCATAGAAAACGGCACTCCGGCTAGGCTCGATGTTCAGGGCTGTTCCTGATATTTCAAGGACTCGATATGTTTCTATCTCAGCAGCAATGACCTGGTCAATTGTGACCTGGCTATCGGCTGCATTCTCGCGATAATACACCAGGGGGAACCTGTCGGGAGGTTCGATACCCAGCACAACCGCGCTGGTCCTTGCATTATCAACCCTGCAAATAGCCGTTGTGTTTATCTTTTCCTTTTCTAAAAAATTCATAATAAAATCTCCGATTTTATCATTACCCAGCGCCGTAATCAGAGTTGCGGAAGCGCCAAGTCTTCTTGCACCAACTGCAATATTGAGCGGAGACCCGCCAACAAATGCGTCAAAACCTTTTATATCGATAAAGTCTGCGCCTATATTCTGCGAATACAGATCAATAGACGAGCGTCCGAAAGTGATAAGATCAAATTGCTTCTGACTCATTTATTACTCTTTTCTGCAGTGACCATTGGAATCCTTGGATCTTTTCCTTTCCAGGAATCGAATATCCACTTATGCTTGGGATCTGGCGTATTGGCAAGCGACTGATCACTGCCAGCTAAAAAATTTAAATAATAACAATTATATCCATGAGCTGCAACTACCGGGTGATAACCCCTCGGTACCATCACGATATCGTTCGTTCTTAGTTGCATTAATTCGTTAAGACTATTATCATCTGTATACACCTGTTGTATCGCGTAGCCTTCCTCTTTATCAATTTTAAAAAAATAAAACTCCTCCAGGCAGGCTTCTAAAAGCGCGCCATTACTGTCAACTATACGCTCATCATGTTTGTGTGGTGGAAACGAGCTCCAGTTGCCCGAGGGCGTGTACACTTCTACAGCCACTAACTGACTGCAGCCAAAACCAGGTTCGATCAGGCTGTTGATCTGTCGCGTAGCATTATTACCACCTCTTATTTCTATGGCCGCTTCTGCCGGGGTTTTAAACCGCGCCGGGAACTCGTTCGTTGCTTTACACCACCCTGTTGCGATATCGAGAACTTCCGATTCGGCTCTTAAACTAAATGATGTTCCAGGTGGTAAAAACAGGGTATGCGCTATACCATCAAAAACAGATTTTCTTCCATTGGCTGTCTTCCAGGAGCCCTTACTCGAATGAACAGTGTAGTCGCCACTTAATAAAATGATACCATACTCGTGTTCACCAGTGTCACCTTCCCAAACAACATGTTTTTGCATCAGGCGTGCCTCAAAATTCAGGTGTTTCCATCCCGCTTCACTTGCCGAAACAGATTGATAGACGCCAAATCCCCTGGATGCATGACTTATCAGCTTATATTTATTATCCTTTATCATTAATTCAGATGAATAGTCGAAGTTTTTCCCTTTGACCCCAATACTTCAAAACGCTCAATCATAAATTCCTTATACGCCTTCATATATTCCTTTCCAGGCACAACTGGATCAAATGCCTCCGGATGCTCGAAAAAAAATTTCCTATGAACTTTTGTCCAAAGCAGCCTAAGATCAGTTGCGATATTGACTTTGCAAATTCCATAAGATATGGCTTTTTTCAATTCTTCATCCGTAACACCGCTTGCATTTTCCTGCAAGCTTCCTCCATATCGATTGATAGCCTGGACATCCTCCGCATTAACTTTTGAACTGCCATGCAGTACAAGGGGGAAATTGGGTAACTGTGCCTGAATCTCACGCAATACCGGGAACTGCAAGCCCTGACCACCGCTAAACTTATAGGCTCCATGGCTTGTACCCACTGCTACGGCAAGACTATCACAACCGGTACGGGCAACAAATTCTTTGGCCTGACCCGGATCGGTATATCGGGCTCTGGCTGTATCGACCTCCATATCATCCTCCACCCCACTCAAAACCCCTAATTCAGCCTCGACCATGATATTCTTCAAATGCGCTTTATTAACTACGGCCTTTGTCCTATTTACATTCGTTGTAAAATTATCATGTGAAGCATCGATCATTACGGAGGTATAGGTATCGTTGATCGCTTCATTAATATGCTCTTCTGTACCATGATCGAGATGAATAGCAAATAAGGCTTCAGGATAAATGGATGAGGCGGCATGGATCATTAACATGATCATCTTTGGGTGCGCATAATTTCTAGCCGCGGGTGTGATCTGGACAATTATTGGGGTCGACGTTTCCTGGGCTGCCGAAAACAAACCATGTACCTGTTCCATTGTAAACACATTTACAGCTGCGATAGCATATTTCCCGTAACAATGCTTATAAAATATTCTTGGCGAAACAGGATTCATCGGCAGCAATAAAAAATCGATTAATAAACAATATGACTAATTACTCTCGCTTTTTAAGAATTCACTCAATTCCCTAATCCTGTCTGTCCCAATCAAATCAACTTTAAGCTTCTTTTGCCATTCCCACGACAGCACATTATCCGGTGCCGCCCAGAAACGAATAGGTTTTCCAGCCCGATGTACACTATCAATGATATTTTTGACGGACCGCAACTCATCTTCAACCGGGTCGCGGTCACCTTTCCAGCCAGACAATTTGTTGAATGGCAAACTTACCAACGCAACCCTCGCCCATTCGTCTGCCGAATGCTTTTGCTTAAGGTCCGAATCATAAAAAATAAACTCCGGGTAATTCCTGTAATCCGGCGGTAAAGGCCTTTCCCCACTGATCACGACGGTTAAAGGTCCTTGTACGCCTGGTTTTGCAAGATAAGTTTGTAAGGGCTCAAGTTCTGAGATTAAAAGCTGTAAACAGGTCTTGTGATCTTGTTTTATATCTATTAGTAAAATCAACTTCCGGGAATTTCCCGCCTTCATCTCCTTTAATAGTGGCTCGATATACAGCCTCGACAGCGTATTCTCCTGTTTGATCTCATCGCTCCGGTGTGCTACGAGTAATTTGCCCCCAACAGGAAAAATATCGGCCTCAATGGAACCAAAACCATTTTCATAAGCCAGATAAAATGGCCGGGGATTAAGATAGTCATTATGCGCATGCCCATTGGCTGTAGTATACCTCTTTTCCTGGCCGGTTACGATAACAGTCCAAACAATAAATGCAAATAACAATAATATGCGGTATAAGCGCTTCATCAGGGTTTTCAGGCTGAACAGAATATCTATGCAAATTTTATCTGATAATGGTACACGCAAGGCAGGGCCTGCATGTACCTTCTTTTTGATTTAAATAGTATCTTGACTCGACTAGTATCCGTCATTTTGGTCCAGGTAACCTGGTATACTCGACGCGCCGTCGATTGCTGTTTGAGGTATGGGGA
>JAEZRB010000308.1 GCA_023412975.1 Bacteroidota bacterium
GTCCGCAGTGTGCGCTGTGGTATCCTGACACATCGATACATTTCAACTACGGCCAGCAAAAGTAAGAGTCTCCAGGAAAAATAAAGCAAAGCCCCTGTAAATGTAAAAGTCATAGATGCCGCGCGGGCCAAAGGTTCTGACAACTATCCAAGATTTTATTCCGGACAGCAATGATTCCAAAGTCCTAATTCCAAATTCCCCACTCACCACTCCCCATATTGATTTCTTTCAGTAAATTGGTATCATAAACCAATCCATGCAGCATTTCAGGTTCTACAACAAACAGGACATTCTTTCCTTAACCCGTCTTCGGCGTTTTGAAACTAAACTGGGGGAGCGGTTGCACTATGTAAACCATCCTGCGGAACTCGAAGCGTTTCTTGCCAACAGCCCTGCTAAATTTGTTCTATTTGGAATTCCGGAAGATATTGGCATCCGTGCTAACAGTGGCATCGCCGGCAGTGAATCAGCATGGTTATCATTTCTTCAGTCATTTCTGAACATTCAAAGCAATGATTTTTGCAGTGGCGACGATATTATCCTGGCCGGGCATTTTGATTTTGGCGATATACTTCACCTGGTGGAACATACCGCCAGGACCGACGATGAAAAACTCGAAGCCTATCGTCATGCTGTAGGCACGATTGATGAGGAAGTGGAAAAGCTGGCGAAGATCATTACCTCTTCTCAAAAGATCCCAATCGCCATTGGAGGGGGACACAACAATGCCTATCCACTGATCAAGGGCAGCGCTAAGGGCTGGCATAAAGCCGGCAAACTGCAGCTGGCGCAGATCAATTGCATTAACCTCGATGCACATTCCGACTACAGGCCACTTGAAGGCAGACATAGCGGCAATGCCTTTCGATACGCGGAGGAAGATGGCTATTTACAGAAGTATTGTATCGTGGGATTGCATGAGAATTACCTGCCACAAAATATCTGGATCGATATTGTCAACAACCCCTTCATTGATTGCATCACGTACGAGGATATTTTCCTGCACGGAAAAAGAAGTTTTATGCAGGCTGTTATGCATGCGACAGGTTTTACAGAAGATACACTTACCGGTATCGATGTTGATCTCGATGCGATCCAAAATGCCCTGAGCAGTGCATCCAGCCCTTCGGGAATATCGCCACTTCATGCCCGCCAGTTTGTTTCCATGGCGGCCGCCGATGCAAAACCTGCTTACCTGCATATTTGTGAAGGTGCGGCCCGGCTTGCCGATGGCAGGACTGATACCTCAACAGGAAAACTGGTCAGCTACCTGGTCAGCGATTTTGTAAAAGCTATGACGGTAATGGATTGACCTGTCCTGTTTTAGTCGCGGAGTACACGATGTACACACCAGGGCACGGTTGAATCACGGGAGACACAATGTAACCCCTCCGCATTTTCACCCTTTATTGCTTCACCACTTTTTTAGTAATTACCTTACCGTCCTGTTCTATGCGTACATAATACACTCCGCCGGCATTGGCAGAAAGATCAAAATCTACTTTGTTTCCCTTCACTTTTATTTGCCTGATAACCCTGCCTTCTGAATCCAGTACCTGGATCCTTGCATTATCCAGTGCCTTGCTGAAAGTCACAGAAAACCTGCCTGTCGTAGGATTAGGATACAGCGCATCCACCTGTTGGAACTCTGTCGTTTCTGTCTGGTTTGCCAAAGTGTCGGCTGCAACGGTTGTATTTTGGCCCGCGGGCCTCTGCGGGTAAGGATCGCTACCGTTGTTGCAAAAATAAGTCCGTTTGGTCCGGTTTCCGGCTGCATCGTAAATATTGACGATGCCGCAACTGCCAACGGGTATTTGCTGGGCAAATACTGATATAGAAATCATCGAAAGCGCCATTATAAATAGTATCTTTTTTTGCATAGCCTGATTTTTTAAAATGTAAATTCACCTGTTTTCATATCAATGACTGAAGCCTCCGGTTGCCTTTTTGTGATATAGGGTATAGACGTGACTGAGTATAGCCGTTCAGCAGATGAATAGGCGATAGCAGCCCCGGTTATTCCTCCCAAAAAGGCTCCGGCAGCTATGCCCCGATTTCTCCTGTTGGCCTTATCAATATAGTCGGAGATGATAAATTCGCTGCCATATTGTTCTATCGGCACCAGCCTGTTTTCATGATATTTGTAGAGTTCTCCTTTTCTGCAAAGGCCCCAGGGAATGATCTCCTTTTTTGTGCTGTCCGGGTTGAAAGAAAATATTCTTGCTGTACCGATGCTTTCGGGCTCAACATCATATATTTTCAGGGAAGGATCGTTTGACAAAAATTCCTGGAAATTCAAATACACCCCTTCCCTGTATCGCCCCGTTTTTTGAATAGGGTGCAGCTTTATTTTTCTCATATCGCTTAATACCGAATCAAGCGCAATTCCTCCTGGCAATGCAGACAGGCCGTTTTCCGCTTTATTCAGTGATTGAACGATTAATTTGTGCAGCGCAGCCGCTATGTTCTCCCCGTGAAAGGCAGTCACATCCATTCCGCTATACACCTGTACCGTATCCATATTGGTAATAAAGCTGTACAGGCTGTCATCCTGTGAAATATAAGCATCGGCATGAAGCCTGGCAAAAGCCCGTTCAGCCGAAAAAAAAGTCGCCTCATTGATCCGCAGATTTTTTACTACCAGCAGCAATTTCACTCCTTTGCTTTTATAATCATTTTTATACTGCTTTGTAATATAGTCCTGCAAAAAGGCGGTCAGGTTGGTTGCAGGTACGGCTTTCATTTTCTGATTATTGAGTCCCTTTTGCAAAAATCCCAATTGGGTGCTGTCCGGCACAGCCTGCTCTATCCGTATATCTGCTACAGCAATTGATTTTTTAGGAAGCCAGGCCTTATAATACCTGGGCATTTTTACTTTCCTGGTCTTTTCTTCCCTCCAGTTCCTGGGCACTTCCTGGCCGGCAACAATGCTGCTAAGAAAAAGTGTAAAAATAAAGATCAATAAAGTTGATTTAATCATTGCTTAACATCTTCATTGTATATTAAAAACTGTAATGTCTGTTTAATTTTATCACTGTAATTATTTATTGGATTTCTAAGTAATTTAACCTCCATGCCATAAAATTGTAAAGTAAGTATTCTGTACTCATATTTTCCAATATTCGCTTCCTGGATCCACGTTGCTTGATTAGTGCCTCACAAAACTTTAATTAGCAAAATAGTAGACATAAGTCTTTTTGCCTAGCAGTCCAAAAAACTTTGATTTCTCGGTAAACTTGTTTAATACTTCTTTTTCTCCTATTTTATGTAAAATAGTGTCGCAACCAAGATCATTTTCGATTTTATTTTTTTTAATACATAAAAACCTTTCTTCGTTGGGATCATTTTTTACACTATAAACACGGATCAAATTAGTTAGAGGAAGATTCTTATTTGGCATTAACTCGAATTTGAAAACACAAAAGTCTCCATCCTTTATTAGGCTTAAATTGTGAATTGTTCCTTTTTTATTATAGTAATCAAACATGGAATTCCGGTTTTCACAATTGTCTTTGGTTTTATAAACTATTTGTATTACCTGAGTCTTTTCAGAATAATTATTCGTGTAATAAACTCTCGTGCAACTTGTCAATATTATTAGACAAAGGAGAGACATTGCATAAACCTGTTTACTTTTCATAAAAAGTCTTTTTAAATCTTATTTACCCCAAATTGGGTCACTATAATCAATTTTCTTCAACCAATCTTTGATACTGAAGTTTGCCAAAAGGACACCACCGCCTAAAACTCCTCCCATGGTCGCTATTCGTGAAAGTCCAGATGCAGAACTCATAATAGTCTTATCTGCAATATTACTGATCGTAAAACCTCCATAGGCTGTCAAATAAGTTCTTGCTATTCGTAGCCCTAACCCAGGCACAGAAGATATACCTGAAGAAATTGCTGTTTTCAAGCCAGGAAACTCTTGCCCAAGACTCGAAACCGTTAACCCACCAATCATGCCTTCAAACGTACCTAAAAAAGTATGTAAACCTAATCTCCATCCTTGTTCGGACGAGTTGACTAAACGATCTACTGCTCCATTAAGAGTGCCACTAATAATCTGACCAAACGAATTTTGTATAAAGTTGTCCGGAAGAAAACCTTCTGTGGGAAGAAAATCAAATTTCTCCTGAATATTATCTAATGGCAACTTTGAATGGGCGTAAGCCCCAATTGCCCCACTAGCGAAACCAATTAGACCACTTCGCCAAATAGCATCGATATTCTGTCCTTGTAATAATTTTGAAGTCATGTTCACGTTAGCTGTTATCAGGGCATTAGAAGCCATATGCCATCCAACTGAAGTCCCACCAGTAACTGCCCCGGTTGCACCTACCGCCCAAGACACCATGCCTCCAGCACCTGCTCCAGCAATTCCCCCGATTATTGCTGCTTTCCCCCATCCTTTTTTCCAATTCCAAAATTCTGCGGTTCCCGAATAAATTGAAGCCCCGGTGTATGCACCTGCAACAGCACCAATAATTATCGGGACAAACCAAGCTATATTTCCATCAGGATCGGTATAGCTTAACGGGTTATTATTAGCATACCCATAACGATTATATCCTTGTGTACCCAAAGGAGTAGCCACATAATTATCCGGGCTCAGCATCCTCCCCTGTACAGGATCATAAATTCTCCCGTTCATATTTATTAAAGAGAATTCGGGGACATGCTCATGCCCGGTATAGCCTCTAAATAACCAAGTTGGAGTAGCAGGCACATTTGCATATTGCCAGTTGGCAGGATTTCGCTTTCGTCCCCAGGCATCAAAGTTTTGCTCGCCAATAATAGTTCCTGCCGCATCGGTAACTGTTAATATGCTGCCCAGGTGATCAGAGTAAATATAATATGGCGTTACAACACCCGCCTCTTTAACAAGAATGGCACATAAACCATTGCCTCCACCTATGTAATGTATTTCCCTGGTAGCGCCACCAGCAATTATTTGTTTTTCATAGCTACCCAGGAAAAGCCTTGTTTCCTGCAGCACACCATTATTTTTCAAGATCGTTTTTACCCGCTGGTAATCCGGCCCGTAGGTAAACTCCAACCCGTATGGCGCTTCGGTAACCGTTGCCGTTTTTAGAAAAGGCGTGTAAGTGATCTGTTGCTCAATGGTGGAAATATTGGCAGGAGGCGTTTGCGCACCGGCCGGGTTGGTAATATAGGCTACCGCATGTATCTTATCCGTTTTATATACATAGTTGCCGGCATCGGTTTTGCTGGTGATATTACCCTTGGAAGAACTGGCCGTACCGTCGTAAGTGATGGCAAATTGCTCTGTGCCGTTTACAGTTGCTGTTTTTATCCTGTTCAGGTTGTCAAAGGTGAAATTCTCGGTGATGGTTTTAATAGCATCGCTACGGGTCAGCAGGTTGCCTTTGGCATAATCCCATGTGAAATTCAGGTCCTGCACACCTGCAGTGTAATAGCGGGTAGGTGTACCGTAATGATAGGTATGCTGTGCCGTCTTTCCATTGCCCAGCGTATAGCCGGTATATTGGCCAAAACCATTGATATCCGAGGCAGTGAACAGGGTAACCGGCGAACCGGCATTACCACCGGTGACCGTCAGCAGTCCGCCAGTGACATCATACACCCTGTTTTCTTCAACGCCGGATGGATAAACTATTTTGGTAAGGGCATTGTAATTATTGTAGGTAAAGCTGGTGGTAAAAGCAACTCCGTCAATAGTAACTTTTTCCGTCGCCGGCCGCTTGTATGTATCGTAGGTATATTCTTTGATCACACCGTTAAAGCCGGTGATCTTTACCGGGCTGTTATTACTGCAACTTCCATCAACATAATACTCGAAGGTGGTGGCACCCTCGGGGCCGGTACGAGTAAGGATGCGACCAACTATTAGACTCAACTGCATCGTATGGTAATCCAATATAAAGTCTATTTACCTAAAGAAAAATAAAAAATTATTAACTAAGTGTAAACTCTTAAAATCACATAAATGATCTCGATATTATTGCCTTATACCTAAACTAATTCATTTTTCGTAATGACTTTATTATTCCCGGTTCGTGAGAAACGAACCGAAACCACAAAACGAGGTCACGAACGGGATCAGGGCGAGACAGCAAAAAGATTCATGATGTAATGTTCTCCTTTAATCGCCGTGGCTTTCATGCAACCTCCTTATCCAGCATTTTAAAACGGAATCCCCAGGTTTATATAGCTCTGCAGTTTCCTGGTCTGGTCGCTATACATCACGCTCAGGTCGAGCGGACCTAACGCAAAATTATAAGTGAACGTAAGTCCATAACCGGAATAGAAATCTTCATGCGAATAAAAATCGCTACGGGTCACCAGGTTATTCAATAAAATATTTGCCGAGGCAGTAAGGTAGGCGCCCTGGAACAGGTATTGCCGCAGTCCGCCCTGCACCGTGCCCATAGCAGGTGTGTAAAGACTGCCTTCGGAAAGCCCGGCAAAAACAACCTGGTTCCTGAATAACTTTGTCATGCCACCCACTACAAATTCATTCATCACATGATTTTCATAATCGAAGTTGGCTCCCGCCTGAAGTTTTAAAAACCCGGTAAGTTTTGTCGATAGGGGAAGATATCCTTCCGCCTCCATCCAGCCACGCCAGTAAGCATTTGTGGAAACGGCCGGCGTATCGGCATGACCATTACTGATAAACCTTACTCTGGATTGTTGCGGACCGACCCGTCCAAATTCGGCATCAAACTTTATTCCTTTTCTTGCAAGGGCATTCCGGTCAAGCGAATTGTATTTCAGGTATCCGAACAACGTAGAAAAATTGCTCCGGCCTTCAAGATCAAGTCCTGCTGCTATCTGCGGTTTGTATTGCAGCCATTCAAACCTATGCCCGGCACCGAGGGTGAATGTTTTTGTTGGTGAATAATGAAATTTTTGTTGTGTGATAAACTGGTTACGTTTATAAACGCCGCTTTCTTTGTACGCATCATAAGTGGACAGATCGATACGATCGAATTGCATACCCAGGGTAAATCCATAATTTTTTAGGCGACCGATGTATTGCAGGTGCTCACCACGTATACGAAAACTTTCCCCAATATTAATACTTGCAAGAGTACGTGAATTTGTCCAGAGGAAATTACGTGTGGTAATATTGGCAATGATCCCGATCCCCGACGTACTGTTATAATGTAATCCTGCCTTTAAAAAACTGAGTGGATTTTCGACCAGGTCCAGGATGAGTTTTGTCTTCCCATTGGGGAGGGGATGGAGGGAATAAACGATTCGGCTGTAATACCGCGCACCGAAAGCCTGGCGGATCATATGCGATAAGTCGGTTGCCGTATAGGCTTTGTTGTATTTAAAGTTCATCGTGTTCAGCAGGAACTGTTGGGTTGTATTCTTCAGGCCATTGATCTGGATGGAGTCGATGGTAACGGTGCGTACAGCAGGAAGACGTTGTTTTAATATTTGGGCTTTTCCATAAATCGCGTCGAGTGAATCTGCCATTTTTTTGAAGCGGGGATAAAGCTTTCTCCCTTCCTCTACACCCAGTTTCAATAATTTTTCCGAATCATTAAAACCACCCATGCTGAATTCTTCCATATCAAAGGGAATATAGATATCGCAAAGCGGAACTTCCGTTTTTTGATCTTCCGCTTCCCTGAAAAATGCGATCTGCAAAAGGAGCTGGATCACATTTTGCACTTTCTCCGGTGGCAGCAGCCCGGTAGCAACCGTGCTACCGATCACCAGGTCGGCGCCCATTTCTTTGACATCACGAACGGGAAAGTTGCGGCTGATACCACCATCCACCAGCACCTGCCCATTATAGTCGACGGCAGTAAAAACGGACGGGATCGCAACACTGGCACGTATAGCGGTACTGATCTCTCCTTCCTTCAATACAACGGCTTCACCATTACCCACCTCGGTTGCGATGGCACGAAAAGGAATGCTGAATTTTGAAAAATCTTTAATATCGAAAACAGGGAAAAATAACTCTGCGAGTTTTAGCCAGAGTTCCTGTGCTTCAAGAAAGCCTGTTGATATCTTGAATTTGTTATTTACCCATGGCAATTCCACCACATATTTCCCGTACTCGTCCTTTTCCTCCATAAAAAGACTACGCAAACCTGACTGGTCACTCAGCAACAGGTCCCAGTCTATCGTGCGGGCAATTTTTTCAAGTGTATCGGCAGAATAGCCAACGCTGTACAACCCGCCAATAACAGCGCCCATACTTGTTCCGGTAATATAATCCACTTTCAGACCTGCCGAATCAATGGCCTTCAATATACCGATATGCGCCAGTCCCTTCGCGCCTCCGCCGCTGAGCGTTACACCCACAGTAGGGCGGCCTTGACGCTCCTGTGACCAGGAAACCAGGTTAAGCGAAATCATCAATAGGAGAAGGGATACTCGTTTCATCAGGCTGAAAAGATTATCCCGTGAAATTAACCAGTTTTCCTTTTGGATAAAATTGAGGACGCTTTAAGCTTTGTTAAGGATGGATAGGACCCGTCAATGCAATATCGGCTTTCGCAAATGCTTTCTTATACCGCGCTAAAGCTTTTTGCGATTCGCTTTTTTTCTTTTGCCCCTGCCATGACTTATACAGGCCATATAATGCCCACCCATTCTCGTTATTGTTTTTCAGGTCGGCCAGGAATACCTTTTGGGCCGCTTCATGCTTTCCTGCGTGTAAATAGGCATTACCCAGGTAGTGCTTTGGATTAAGCATCCAGTCACGCGGCTCGGTGTATACCATATTTTCTTCAGTGGTCACAGCGGTTGTAAATGCCGTGATAGCATCGATAAATTTTTCATCAGCAAGTGAAATACTACCAGCCAATAGGTTCTCAGCAACAGTGGCGCCTTGTATCGGAGGTGAAAATGGAGACATCGGGATCATGAGCACAGGATCTTTCATCAGGGCCCGGAGCGCATCAAGCTCTTGTTTGGCCTCAGCTTGTTTTGCCTGGTGACTGAAGGCCATACCCCGGCCGAAATGAAATAAGACATTGGCATAAATCTGCTGCGCGGCAGGCTGTGGCATCTCAAGCAAAGCAGCCCAGTTGCCAAACCGCACATTTACCAATACAGGTGTCATCGCGATATACTGGAGAAAGTTGCCCAGTGGAGCTTCCATTTCGAGGTATTCTTTCGGAATACTGTTGACGGTTTCTTTTGCTGAATGTATGGAATAGGCAGAATCACCGCTCATCATGGCATGGTTGGTTTGCATGTGCAGGTTGTGGATGATATACAGGAAATCATTTCCAACAACCGGCGCATACAGGTTCATATACTCCTTATAGCTTTTCACCGCGGCTTCATTTACCAGCGCGCCTTTAAGATAATCGCCGGTACGTAGGTAAATATGCGAGGGCATATGCACCATGTGTGATAAGCCAGGGGTCAGTTGTCCCAGCCGGTCAGCACTTGCCAGGGCTTTGTCGGCATAAGGTGAAGGTTCCATCACGTGTATATAGTAGTGGTTTGCCCCGGGATGGTTGGGATTTGAGACCAGTATTTTCTCCAGTACTTCACGTATCTCAGGTGTCCATGGTTTGGGTGTGCCGTTTATATTCCAAAGATCCCAGGGGTGTTGCAGCATCAGGGCGTCGGCATATAGTGCAGCGATATCGGGGTCATTTGGATATTTAATATATGCTTCTTTCATTTTATCGGCATATACCTGGTTGAGGTGTTCCCGGCTGATGGTACTGTCGGCGGAATACCTGGCCGCCTGGGCTTCAATAAGCAGTTTTTCTTTTTCGCTGCTGTTGGCTGAAAATTCCAATGCTTTTTTAATCGCTGCCAATGCCATCGGTTGTGCCGTATAGCCCACATCATTAATATTGGGACCTTCAGCCAGTGCCTGCGCCCAATATATCATGGCGTTGCCTGGATCAAATTTCGCCGCTTTCTGAAAGGATGCTTTGGATTCGATGATATGAAATCCATAATAGGTATTGATACCCTGGTTAAAATAAAATTTGGCCGAATCACTGCTGGAAGAAATATTCCAGTTCCATCCACCCGAACCGGGCAGGGGAGGAACCTCTAATTCTTCGATCCATGCATTCAATACATTCCAATCGGGGCTACATCCAACTATACCAGACCTGTAGCTACGGTCTTTATTCTTTATGGTTGACGAAACGTTCTCGAAACGAAATGCAAGTCCGGCTGCGATAACAAATGATACCGGAACAAAGAAAAGCAGTTTGAGGCGCATGGTTTTTTTGATTGATCGACAAAAGTTACAAAAAAACCTAATACTTCAACTTTTTTATGCGCCGTTAGTGAGGGAATAAAAATGGGACCCGATAGCTATCGGGTTGATAGCCGGGTTACATCGCATGACATTAGAGGGGTTATTCCGTTCCATATAAGTAGTCCAATTACAAATTCATTGCTTTCCGGAATAAAGTTTTGGTTTGGTGTTAAGACCTTTGGCCCGCGCGGCTTCTATGACTTTTACTTTTACACGGGCTTTGCTTATTTTTCCTGGAGACTGTTGTCTGCTGGTCGTAGTTCAAATGTCTCGGTGTGTCAGGAAACCACAGCGCACACAGCGAACACAGCGGGGTATTCGCATCATGTTCTGTTCTTTGTAGCGGATTTTTAATACGTAGACGCCATTCGCAGTGCTCGCCATGCCCGCCGTGGTTTATAGTACTCCAGAGTTCGTCGGACAATCATGTTATAAACTCGATAGCTATCGGGTCCCAATTACCTTCTGTCTATGCTTCAGGAGTCAGATACTGCGCATACGCGTAGCCTTCTTCACCATCATCAGTGCGGATCAGCCACCACTGATCGTTGGTACGACTCACCAGGGTCACTATTTCATGATGCGCTGCCTTACCTACGATGGGTTGGTCGGTACCCGGGCCTTTGCGGATGTTAAGGTTGGACCTTTCTGTGGTTACTTTGGCTTTTGATCCGGCTGCTGCGGGCGCTACATTTACATTCATCACTACATCGCCTGCGAGAAAGTTGGGATCGATCCTGTTGTAGATATCCCAGAGCTGATCCTTGACAGAGCCGCTGGGAGCTTCTCCATCGATATAGAGAACGCCGTCCTGTTCGCGAACCTGCAGATTGCTTACACCTGATGCGGTAGCGGCATCAGTAAGTTCTTTGTATTTATCCTGTAATGCCATAGTTTAAGTTTTTAAGATTAATTGGTGATTTTTAAACCGGATGCATCCACTCGTTTGGGTTTCAGTCCGTCGAGAGCGGGTTTCAGTTTTTTCCAGGAAGCGGATTTCAATTCACCAGTTACGGCAATTACACCATCATTCACGGTTGCGGTTACAGTTGGGAAGTCTTTGGTAGCATCACGCACCGCCGCAGTGAGTGGATCATCGGCAGTGATCTCAACAGGAGCGGGGGGTGGCGCAACAGTAACATTATTCTGCACCGATTTAACGCCTTTTACGCCTGTGGCCAGCTCAGTAGCTTTTGCCTTTGCGGCTTCATCTTTTGCTTCGCCCGATACGGTTGCTACACCATCTTTTACATCTACCATCAGTCCTGCTGTTTCAGGATTGGCCTGGAATGCAGTTTGCACAGCCGTCCTGACATCTTCGTCTTTTACTTTTGATTTACAGCCAGTAACTGTGCTGCCGATCAATGCTATTGCCAGGAGCAAAAGCATCCATCTGTTTAGTTGTTTTTTCATTTGCTGGTTTTTTATTGTTGTAAAATCCATAAGCGCTTTGCTTAGTGCAAAGTTTATACCAAGCTCCAAACAACATCAGTTCCCTTCCAGCGATACGATCAGCTCAAAAGTCTTTTCGTATTGCGCGTTGAGGTTTTCCAGTTCCGCGGATACTTTTTTGTAATTGGATTCTGCTTCAAGGAATTTGGACTTATCAGAGTAGGTAGCGGGATCGATCAGCGATGCTTCGAGTTCAGTCTTTCGGTTATTTAGTTTTGCGATCTGTTCTTCGAGTTGCTGAAAGATACGTTGTTGTTTTTGCAATTCCTTTTTTTGTTCTTTATTGATAGGAGTAGAAGCCTGTGGACGGAATACAGGTTCTGCAGCTTTCTTCACAACTTTTGATTCCGGTTTCTCAACTTTTTTACCGGACTCTTCTTCCTTTTGTTTCTTCGCCATTCTTTCTTTCCAGGCTACGTATTCTTCATAACCGCCCTTGAATTCTTTTACCTCGTGGTCTACGATTTCCCAGATCTTATTGGCTGTTTTTGAAACAAAATACCGGTCGTGACTCACCAGTATAATGCTTCCCTGGTACCTGTTCAGCGCTTCGATCAACAATTCGCAACTATGCATATCGAGGTGGTTGGTAGGTTCATCGAGCATCAGGAAATTGGCCTTGCTCACGATCACTTTTGCAAGCGCAACCCTTGCTTTTTCACCACCGCTCAGGATCCTGATCTTTTTATCAGCATCATCACCACTGAATAAAAAGCATCCCAGTAAACCACGCAACTCAAGTTCAGTCATCTGGCTGCCACATTCTTTCATTTCATCCAGGATCGTATTGTTGATATTAAGTGCTTCGAGCTGGTGTTGTGCATAAAAGCTTTCTTCAACATTATGTCCCCATTTTCTTTCCCCTTCGTTAAAGGTTTCCACCCCGGCAATGATGCGAAGCAGGGTAGATTTGCCCTTTCCATTGGCACCGATTAGCGCGATCTTGTCACCGCGTTCTATTTCCGAAGAAGTATTTTTGACGATAAGGTTTTCACCAAACGACTTAGTTACATTATTCAATTCAACCAGCACACGACCCGGTTGTTTATCGACGCGGAAATTAATCCTGATGTCCGGCCTTTCAAGTGTTGCATCTTCGATTCGCTCCAGTTTGTCAAGCTTTTTAATGATGCTCTGCGCCATGGCAGCCTTGCTGGCCTTGGCACGGAATCTTTCTACCAGCCTTTCATTCTGCCGGATATAGTCCTGTTGGTTCTCGTAAGCTTTTTGCTGCATCTCGATGCGAATGGCTTTCTCTTTTTCGTAGAAGTCGTAGTTGCCATTATAAATATGCAACTGTTGCTGGTACACTTCCACGATCTTTGTTACCATCCGGTTCAGAAAATATTTATCGTGGCTCACGATTACAACCGATCCCTGGTAATGCTGCAGGTATTTCTCCAGCCACTCAATAGATGGAAGGTCGAGGTGGTTGGTAGGTTCATCCAATAATAACAGATCGGGTTGTTGTAAAATCATTTTAGCCAGCAGCACCCGCATCCGCCATCCACCGCTATATTCTTTATAAGGACGGTTCAGGTCGGCATTGGCAAAGCCCAGGCCCTGCAAAACTTCTTCAGTTTTATGATGGATATTGTAACCACCCAGTGTTTCGAGTTCGTGCAACTTATCGGAATACTCGTGCAGGGTCTTTTCATCACCCGTTTTTTCGAGCTCTTTGCCCAGTTCGTCGATCTCCTTTTCCAGTTGCAATACTTTTTCAAAAGCGCCGAGGGCTACCTGCAGGATACTATCGTTGGTGTCGAAACTCAGCAGGTCCTGGTGGAGGTAACCTATGGAAGTACTCCTGCTTCTTTCCACCGTCCCGGAAGACGGGCTGTATTGTCCCACAAGCAGCTTGAGTATTGTTGATTTGCCCGTCCCATTATAACCGATTAAGCCAATTCGTTCATTGGGTTGAATATGCCAGGTTGCGTCGTCAATGATCGTCCTTGCACCAAATTCAAATGTTACATTTTGTAGTCCTGCCAGCATAGTTGTAGTCTATATTCTTTAGTCGGTAGTCAGTAGTGAATAGTCAGTACTAAGTAGCGAGTAGCGAGTAGTGAGTAGACACTTTTTAATGACTTTTTTAAAGGTGTTTGAATAAATCCAACAAAACCGCCCCCACTCACGTCTCACGCCTCACGTCCCACGGCAAAAATAAGCATTACCCTTACTAAGGGGATTGATTTACCTTTGCAAAAAATTATTAGGTCTCCATGAAGAAAGTTTTGGCTATACTCGGTATCCTGGTCGTAATACTCGCGGCTTTTCTTTGGTACACATTTAAGGGTGGAAAAAAACGTGTCA
This sequence comes from Bacteroidota bacterium, assembly GCA_023412975.1. Taxonomy (GTDB): domain Bacteria; phylum Bacteroidota; class Bacteroidia; order Chitinophagales; family Chitinophagaceae; genus Terrimonas_B. Next base: position 14,009 of record JAEZRB010000308.1, read on the forward strand.
AAGGACCCAAACCGGTCGCGCTGGCAGTAAGTCAGCACAGCCCCGCATTCAATGAATCCGTCCAGGGTCTGCTTGATGCTTACTTTGGGCTTTCCGAAGCATTCGTAAAATGGGATACAGCAGCGATCTCTAACCAGGGTGCAGCTTTGAAAACTGCGCTGGACAGTCTGAAGATCGATGAACTGAAAGTGGACACCACGGGTATTTATGAATCGGCCCTGGACCCTTTAGCCAATGCCAGAAATGAAGCTTCTAATATTTTAGCCAACCCGTCCATCGACGACAAGCGCATAGCGTTCAACAGCCTTTCGGAAAACCTGCGATTGCTTTTTATTATCGTGAGATATGACCAGGGAAAATTGTACTGGCAGGAATGCCCGATGGCTTTTGATGACGAGCGGCCAGGCTACTGGCTAAGCAAAACCGATGCGGTCCGAAATCCCTATCTCGGTACCAGCCATCCGAAATATAAAGATGGTATGCTAAATTGTGGTGGTCCCAGGGACACCATCAACTTTATGCAACCGGCCACACCGGGTATGTAAACTATAAAAACCATCATCATGGCAAAAGCAAAACCTGCCACCGTGGATGAATATATCGCCGCGGCACCAAAGGAGGCGCAGGCTCACCTGCGGGAGATACGCGCACTGCTAAAAAAAGTTGCGCCGAAAGCCACCGAAACTATCAAATGGGGATCGCCGGTACTGGAGGAAAATCGAATTCTCTTTTCTTTTACCGCACATAAGTCACATCTGAACTTCATGCCGACACGTACCACGCTCGAACCATTTAAGAAAGAGCTCACAGACTATAAAACCGGGCGTGATACTATTCAGTTCCCTTACAACAAACCACTTCCCAAACAACTGATACGTAAGATCGCCAGCTACCGGGTGAAAGATGTTAGGGAGAATGGCGCGTTGTGGATGAACTGATCCCGATAGCTATCGGGATGAAAATTTGAAAATGGGGAATGAAGCAATTATCGTGGAGGGTCGTAGATAAATCTTACTAAAGCATTCTTCTTATCGTCTGAAGCCAGGTATACCTGGTACCTTTTATTATTAGCGTTCACGATCATCAGCGCGGTATTGGGCGGAATGGAGCCCAGGTTTTCACCAACCATCACCATTTCCTGGCGGGGCTTGTTGAGGTCGATGCGAACATAGATCGTGATGGGTTTGGTAGAAAGCACCTGGTTTGATACCACGGTAGTACCATCTACATACACCGAGATCGTGTCACCATCTATCACACCATTATCATAAAAATCCAGTCGTATACTACCCGTATCAACAAAGATCTCTTTGACCAGCTCCAGTTTTCTTTCAATCAATACGGGTGGTACTTCCGGTTTGAACGCGGGAGTTTGAATACGCGTAAGAACAATCGTACCGGCCGGGCAATTACTTTTTCCATCCATTGTCCTGCCCGTCCAGGAACCCCGTAGTTGTTCCTCACGTCCATCCGTATGGAAGTTGAGGGTGTATTTTTTTATGCAGGGGATGCAATCGGGCGGAATTCGAAATATCGACACTTTGTTTTCAGCAATGGTCATTGATTTGGTGACCGTGTCCAGGGTGCCTTCAAATTCTTCTTTTACATAGTTGGTTGTATCGGAGTAGTGGTATGAACTGCCACGGATACTGGTGCCTTCCGTCTGCAGTTGGAATTCTATATTGTAAACAGGAAAACATCCACCGGGTTCCATGACCAGCCGCCCTTTCCAGAAGCCGTTGATGTCCTGCGCCTGCGCACACCATGCCGACTGGATAAAAATGTATAAAACGATTATACTGCGCATTCAGGAATGAAAATAGGGGAAAAACACGGAGCAGCTATAGAATTTACAGTAACGGCAAAGAATATTTTTATCAATTGGGTTTCCTGTATTTAAATCTGACCACTGCATTATTTTGTTCAGAAGAAGTAATGCGAACCTGGAACCGCTGATCACCTGCTTCCACGATCATCAGGGAAGTATTCGGCGGTATACGACCCAGGTTCTCTGCAACCATCGTCAGTTCCTGGTCTTCGCCATCTTCCATCGTAAAATTTAATTTGATTGGGCTGGCCGACAAACGCTGATGGGAAAGGACCAGCTTATTATTTAGAAAAACGGAAATCGTATCATCATCAATTTCGCCGTTGTCATAAAGTTTTACTGTAACATTCGGATCGGTCACAACCAGCGACTGCGCCAGTTTGTTTTCCCGTGTTTTTAAAATCTCCGGCGTAACGATCACCGGTTTTATGGGAATTTTTGTGATCTCAGGTGCCTTAACTGCTGTATCTTTTTTCTCGTCTACCGGGGCCGGTGTCGGCGTTTTGGCGATAGGTTTTTTCTCTGGTGTTTTTTTAGGTTCTGTTTTCTTGGCCACCGGCGGATTTACTGGTTTGTTAGTGGGTTTTTTTGCAACTGGTGGTTTGGTATTGGACTTTGGCCTTAACGCAGGCTCGATGTAAAATTCCGAAGTGGTAACTTTTCGAAGAAAGACTTTGCCACCGCCACAGTCGCCCCATTCAAAGGGATTGGGGCCTTCGGTCACTTCCTGTTTGCCCAGGTAAGTGCCCTCGAGGAATTCCTCATTTCCGGAACGGCTGTACTGAAGATTATAATTCATGATACAGGTACCACCACCACCGTAGCTTTTTACCTCAACGGTTTTGATCTCCCGGATCCGGAAGTTTTTCGATGAACCGATATAGTTGCCGGTCATGGTGGCCTTGCCATAAAAACGAATATCATCCTGCCAGGAATAGGATACCCCTGACACCGCGTAGCTTTTATTATTTTGGATCACCTGGAATTCCAGGCGGTATTGATAACCATTGTCGGCGATAAAGTAACCGCGCCAGATACCGGTTACGCCCTGGGAGAATGAAGTAAAACCAAAAGCGCAGAGAGATAGTAAAAGAAGAAACCTGCTCTTTGTAAGGATTCGTTCCATGTGGTATCAAAACTAACGAATTAGTTCGTATTGGTTTATTGTACTCCGGCAAGAGTTTGTTAATTTTGCACACTTTAAAAGGCTGCCGCTCGCCTGTTGCGGATAGCCATTTTTTCTGATTAGCTTTTTTGGTTTTTTTAAAAATTCGAACACTACCGGTAGCAGGTAACCGGTAACTGGTTTATAAAATGAGTATTAATATCACATTTCCGGACGGGGCAGTACGACAATACGAGAAAGGTGTTTCGGCCCTGGAAATAGCAAAATCCATCTCAGAAGGCCTGGCCAGAAAGGTTCTGGCTGCCAATGTTAACGGCGCCGTTTGGGACGCCACCCGTCCTATAGAGTCCGATGCCAGTCTGAACCTGCTGACCTGGAACGATAAAGACGGAAAAACAACTTTCTGGCATTCATCGGCACACCTGATGGCTGAAGCTGTAGAAGAGATTTTTCCCGGAGTAAAATTCTGGGTGGGACCGGCGACAGAAAATCCACAGGGATTCTATTACGATATGGACCTGGGCGATCGGAAACTTTCAGAGCAGGACCTGGAAGTCCTGGAGAAAAAGATGAACGAACTGGCACGAAAAAATAATCCCTATGTCAGGAAGGAAATTTCGAAGCCGGAAGCGATCAAATATTTTACTGAAAAAAAGGATGAGTATAAACTGGACCTGATCAGTGGTCTCGCCGATGGCGAAATAACTTTTTATACGCAGGGTCATTTTACTGATCTCTGCCGCGGGCCTCATATTCCCAATACTGGTTTTATCAAGGCGGTCAAACTCACCAATATCGCCGGTGCATACTGGAAAGGTGATGAAAAAAACAAACAACTTACCCGGGTGTACGGTGTGAGCTTCCCCTCGCAGAAAGAACTTGATGAACACCTGGCGCTTTTGGAAGAGGCTAAGAAAAGAGATCACCGTAAACTAGGCAGGGAACTTGGCATCTACTCCATGGACGATGATGTGGGCCAGGGCCTGATCATGTGGTTGCCCAACGGTACCGTGGTCATTGAGGAACTGGAAAAACTTGCCAAGGAAACCGAGCATGCAGCAGGTTATAAAAGAGTGGTGACCCCGCATATCGCGAAAGAAAGTATGTACCTCACCAGCGGTCACCTTCCATATTATGCAGATAGTATGTACCCGCCGATGGAACTGGAAGGGGAGAAGTACTACCTGAAATCGATGAACTGCCCGCACCATCACAAGATATTCGCGGCCGAGCCCAAGAGTTACCGGGATCTGCCTTACCGGATCGCCGAGTATGGTACGGTATATCGATACGAGCAAAGCGGCGAATTATTTGGCCTGATGCGGGTTCGTTGTCTGCACATGAACGACGCGCATATTTATTGCACTAAGGAACAGTTTAATGACGAGTTCCGCGCGGTGAATGATATGTACCTGAAGTATTTCAAAATTTTTGGCATAGACAAATACGTGATGCGCCTTTCGCTGCATTCACCCGATAAGCTTGGCATTAAATATGTGAATGAACCTGAACTCTGGCAGGAAACCGAAACGATGGTAAGAAATGTGCTGACGGAATCCAATATACCTTTCGTTGAGGTGCAGGACGAAGCGGCATTTTATGGGCCCAAGATCGATGTCCAGATATTTAGTGCTATTGGCAGGGAGTTCACCCTGGCAACCAACCAGGTGGATTTTTCACAGGGAAGAAGTTTTAACCTGGAATATACCGACGCCTCCAATAAGTCCAACACGCCTTTGATCATCCACCGTGCACCGCTGGGTACGCATGAGCGGTTCATTGGGTTTTTGCTGGAGCAGTATGCCGGAAAATTCCCGACCTGGCTGGCACCCACCCAGGTGAAGGTGTTGCCGATCAGCGACAAGTTTTTGGATTACGCCAAAACCGTAACACAAACGCTGAAAAAAGCTGATATTCGTGCAGAAGTGGACGATCGACAGGAGAAGATCGGAAAGAAGATCCGTGACACCGAGCTGATGAGAGTTCCATACATGCTGGTGGTGGGAGAAAAGGAAATGAACGAAAACCAGGTATCGGTACGCAGGCAGGGCAAAGGCGACCTGGGTACAAAATCTGTAGAGTCGTTTTTAACAGAAATAGTGGATGAAATAAAAGAGCGAAGAGCAGAATAAATTGTATTTTCAATGTCCTCAGATCCTGAATGAGGCTAAATAATAAAATCAAAGATTAAAACCTTTCTGCAGGAGAAAGGGCTCACTTAAAAAACGTAAATGGCAGTACCACAAAAACCCGGCGGCGGGTTCAATAGGCCACAAGGTGGCGGAGGATTCAGACCAGGTGGCGGATTCAACAAAGGCGGCTTCAACCGGAACAAATTCGGTCCTCGCAGGGAAGCTGAACATCGTATCAATCATTTTATCAGGGTTCCACAAGTGCGTCTTGTAGGCGACAATGTTGAAGTAGGTATTTACCCTACCCAGGAAGCGCTGCGTATGGCACAGGAACAGGAACTTGACCTGGTGGAGATCTCTCCTAATGTGGATCCTCCGGTGTGCAAGATCATCGATTATAATAAATTCCTTTACGATAAGAAGAAGAAGGAAAAGGAGATGAAAGCCAAAAGCAAAGTCTCGGAAGTAAAGGAGATTCGTTTTACGCCCAATACGGACGATCATGACTTTGACTTCAAAGCCAAACACGCGGAAGCGTTTTTAAAAGATGGCAATAAAGTGAAAGCCTATGTACAATTTAAAGGCCGGGCTATTCAGTTCCAGGACAGGGGGCAATTATTGCTTCTGAAATTTGCGGAGCGACTGGCAGAAGTTGGTGTGTTGGAAAGCATGCCTAAACTGGAAGGAAGAAGAATGCTGGCCATGTTTGCACCAAAAGGAAAAAAGAAAGCAGAGAAAGCTGAGAAGCAGGCGCAGTGATTCTGATTATGAAATAAACTGATATATTATCAACCCGGCATCTACCGGGTTTTTTAATGAGTGTATATATATAATTGAATTACAATTTGACTGATTACAATCCATATTCAATTGCGACCGTTTATACAAATTCATGTAAGACTTAATTCTTGATAGTTGCTTTCCGTATCTTAGACCGCTTAAATTCGTAAAACACCACAAATAACAATTACATGCACCCATTCTTTAGCCGAATTATTGTAGGCGCGATTGCTGTTACCACAACACTTTTTGTAGAAGCACAACCCCGCAGCGACTCCAGCCGGTCAGCAGGACCCGGCGCCGGAAGATCAAGCGGGCCCAAGCCATTTAAAGAAGTCATCACCAACAAGGCAGCAACCGACCAAGGTTTGTTCTCTGTTCACAAAGTAGATGACAAATATTATTTCGAGATCGGTGATACCATCTTCGGAAGGGAACTTCTGGTGGTCAATCGCATTTCCAAAGCTGCTGCTGGTATGCGTAACGGTTTCTTTGGTTATGCAGGCGACCAGGTAGGTCAGAATGTGATCAGGTTTGAAAAAGGACCGAACAACAAAATTTTCCTTCGCAATGTCTCCTTTGCAGAGTATTCCAAGGATTCAACCTCACCAATGTTCACTGCGGTCAACAAATCGAACGTTCAGCCTATCGCGGCATCCTTTGACATCAAATCGCTGGCAACCGATTCAACAGGTTACGTGATAGATGTTACTGATTATGTGAACGGCGACAACGATGTATTGTTTTTCAACAACCAGTTGAAGTCAAGCATGCGGATCGGTTCGCAGCAATCAGACAAATCTTATATCAACAACATCAGGTCGTACCCGCTGAATATCGAGATCTCGACTGTAAAGACCTATGGTCGCTCGCCCGCACCCGCTGGCGGCGGTGGACAGGGTGGTGGTCCAAGACCAGCTTCAGGAAATATTACTGTTGAAATGAACAGCTCTATTGTTCTGTTGCCCAAAACACCCATGAAGCCTCGTTATTTTGATCCAAGGGTTGGTTACTTCACGGTAGGTTATACTGATTTTGACGCCAATCCCCAGGGTGTGGAAGCAGTTAGATTAGTAAAAAGGTGGAGGCTTGAGCCCCGCGATGAGGATATGGAAAAATACAAACGCGGCGAACTGGTTGAACCCAAGAAGCCAATCATTTTTTATATCGATCCTACTACACCCAAAGCGTGGGTGCCTTACCTGATCCAGGGTGTTAACGACTGGCAGGCTTCTTTTGAAAAAGCAGGCTTTAAAAATGCGATCATGGGTAAGATGGCGCCCACAAAAGAAGAAGATCCCGAGTGGAGCCTCGAAGATGCACGCTATTCCGCGATCGTTTACAAACCATCTGATGTGGCTAATGCCAGCGGCCCCAGCATCAGCGATCCCCGCAGCGGCGAGATCATGGAAAGCCATATCAACTGGTACCACAATGTAATGGAACTTCTCCATCGCTGGTATTTCATCCAGTGTGCTCCAAATGATCCTACTGCCCGCAAAATGACTTTCGACAACGAACTGATGGGCCAGCTTATCCGTTTTGTTTCTTCACATGAAGTAGGTCATACACTCGGACTTCGTCACAACTATGGATCGAGCTCTACTGTACCAGTTGAAAAGCTCCGTGATAAAAAATGGGTGGAAGCTAATGGTCACACACCTTCGATCATGGACTATGCCCGTTTCAACTATGTAGCCCAGCCTGAAGACAATATCAGTCGTGAAGGATTGTTCCCTCGTATCGGCGACTACGACAACTGGGCGATCGAATGGGGTTATAAATTATTCCCTCAGATCAGCGATGAAGAAAAAGAAAAAGAACATCTCAATAAATGGGTGATCGAAAGGCTGAAAGACAACAGGCTTTGGTTTGGTACCGAAACCAATCCCGATGATCCCCGTTCACAACGTGAGCAGGTAGGTGACGATGGTATGAAAGGCGCGATGTATGGAATTAAAAACCTGCAGCGTATCGTTCCCAACCTGGAAGAATGGACCAAAGTGCCCAATAAGGATTATACCAGCCTGCGTAACATGTACAACCAGCTCACCAACCAGTTTTCACTTTACCTGAGCCATGTATCGAAATATGTAGGCGGTGTAATGGAAACACCAAAAATGGTCGAGCAAAGTGGACCAGTTTACGAAACGGTTGAAAAGGCAAAGCAAAAAGAAGCAGTTGAGTTCCTCAACAAAAATCTGTTTACCACACCAAAGTGGTTAATCGACAACAATATTTATTCTAAGACCGGTATCAATGGCATCAGCACAATTGGCGGTTTACAGGATGCGGTGTTGAACAGGTTGCTGGCAACACGTAATCTTTCCAAGCTCATCGACGCTGAAGCCGTGAAAGGAAACAGTGCGTACACGATCACCGAGCTTTTTGCAGACCTTAAAAAAGGTATCTGGTCTGAGCTGCCTTCGCGTTCGAAGATTGATGTATACAGGAGAAACCTGCAAAAATCGTATGTGAGCGTCCTGGACAATCTGCTCAATCCTCCCAAATCAGGAAGTGGTTCGGGCATTGTTATTATGGTATTGGGTGGAAGTTCAACCCTCAATGCTGAAAAATCGGATGTGCATAGCGTGGTGAGGGCTCATTTGACCTCGCTTCGGAATGAAGCCCGGGCTGCCGCTGCGGCAACTACCGACTCTATGAGCAAATATCACCTGCAGGATATAGTGACCAGGATTGATAATGCTTTGAATCCCAAGTAATAATCGGCTTTTGCCTAATTTTTTCGATAAAAGTGGGAGCTTTGAACAGGCTCCCACTTTATTTTTGTCAACACTTTGCCGCTAAAGCCTGCTACACTATCTTTGCAGCCCCAAATCCCCGACGGTCGATCAACGACAAATGTGGATTGGGTATTTCCTGAAGAGGTTCGACAAGGGTCCCCCGGTGGGGAACGCCTCGAGGGTCTAAAATTTAATACTGGGTAAAATGCCTAAAGTAAAAACAAATTCCAGTGCCAAGAAGCGATTCAAAGTAACGGCAACTGGTAAGATCATGCATCAAAAGAGCTTCAAACGTCACATCCTGACAAAAAAATCAAAAAAGCGTAAACGCAACCTAAGATTGGACGGCACAGTCTCCAAAACACATGTTGATTTTGTAAAACGCCTTTTAAGGATGAAGTAAGTCGCTGGGACTGCTTCAAACGTTATTCTTTTAAAATTTAAACTCTTTTAGATATGCCTCGTTCAAAAAATGCAGTAGCCTCCAAGGCCCGCCGCAAAAAAATATTAAAACAAGCCAAGGGTTTCTATGGCAAACGTAAAAATGTATTGACGGTTGCCAAAAACGTGGTGGAAAAAGGTATGACCTATATGTATGTAGGTCGTAAATTGAAGAAAAGGGAATACCGCAGCCTGTGGATCGCCCGTATCAATGCCGCCGTACGCGAAGAAGGTCTTACTTATTCGGAATTCATCAACAAACTCCGCAAAGGTGGAATTGATCTGGATCGCAAAGTGCTGGCCGACCTGGCTATGAACAATCCTGAAACTTTCAAGAGCCTTATTGCACAGGTGAAGTAAGTTTTTCGATTTATAATGAATCAGCCGCCCTCCGGGCGGCTTTTCTTTTATGCCAACTTAATAACTGTTGCCGGCTACCCTGGAGTTAAATTATTTTGGCACGAAAATATCTCCAATATTCTACTTTTGTCCCGTTAAAAAAATTAAGCGACAATTATCACCACGACACCTAAATGACAAACTCTTACCAGGATCTCGTCCAGCAGACCTTTAACTTTCCCCAGGAAGGTTTTGAAGTGAAGAATGGCTACCTGCAATACAACGGGGTAGACATTAAAGGCCTGATCGACAAATACGGTACCCCGTTAAAGATCAGTTTTCTTCCCAAGATCAGCATGCAGATACAGAAGGCCAAAACGATGTTTGCCAACGCATTTAAAAAACATAAATACGAAGGAAAATATTTTTATTGCTACTGTACCAAGAGTTCGCATTTTTCTTTCGTGGTTGAACAGGCGCTTAAAAACGAGATCCATCTTGAAACTTCTTATGCCTACGATATCGATATTATCAAGAAATTGTATGAAAGTAAGAAGATCACCAAGGACATTCATATCGTATGTAATGGTTATAAGCAAAAGGAATATACCCGTCGTATTGCCAGCCTGATCAACAGTGGCTTTTCGAATGTGATCCCCGTCCTGGACAATAAAGAAGAATTAAAAGAGTACGCTAAAACCGTAAGGGTGCCTTTCAAACTGGGTATCCGGGTAGCCGCAGAAGAAGAGCCTAGTTTCCCGTTTTATACTTCCCGGCTGGGTATCCGCGCCAAAGACATCCTTGAATTTTATGTCGACAGGATTGAAGGTTACGAAAGCAAGTTCCAGTTGAAAATGCTGCATATTTTCCTAAACAAAGGTATCAAGGATGATATCTATTACTGGAGCGAACTGAATAAGATCATCAATCTTTATTGCCAGTTGAAAAAGATCTGCCCCGAACTGGATTCTATCAATATCGGTGGCGGGTTCCCGATCAAGCACTCTCTGGGATTTGAATATGACTACCAGTTTATGATCAACGAGATTGTTCGCAATATAAAAGTGGCGTGTAAAAAAGCGAAAGTGCCCATGCCCAATATCTTCACCGAGTTTGGAAGCTTTACAGTTGGTGAAAGCATGGCGCATATCTATAGTGTGATCGGGGAGAAAGTGCAGAACGATCGCGAAACCTGGTACATGATCGACTCATCATTTATCACAACCTTACCCGATACCTGGGGGATTGGTGAAAAATTCCTGATGCTGCCAGTCAATAAGTGGGACCAGGACTACCAGCGTGTTGTGTTGGGTGGCATCACCTGCGACAGCCATGACTACTACGACTCAGAAGAACATATCAACGAGGTATTTCTTCCGAAAATAAATAACGGCGAACCTCTTTACGTCGGGTTCTTTCATACCGGCGCCTACCAGGACCAGATCAGCGGTTATGGTGGCATTAAGCACTGCCTGATACCATCACCCAAACATGTGTTGCTGGATTATGACCGCAATGGTAAAATCGTGGACTGGTTATACGCCAAACAGCAAACGGCGCAGAGCATGCTTAAGATTTTAGGATACGGGAAGTGATTTCATTATGGAATTAGGGATTAGTGATCATTATTGTCCGGGGAACTCTGGAGTACTATAAACCACGGCGGGCACGGTGAGCACAGCGAAAGCCGTTTTCGTGATAAAATCTGCTACGTAGAACAGGACCTGATGCGAATACTTCGCTGTGTC
>JAEZRB010000324.1 GCA_023412975.1 Bacteroidota bacterium
CTCAACCTCAATCTCAACCTCAACCTCACCCAAACCTTTTTGCCCATCCTCTCAGGAATGCCGACCTTTGCGATCTTTAATTTGATATGACAAAGAAAGAGCGAATCATTGTGTTGATCCTGGCCGGCCTGAATTTTACCCATATCCTTGATTTCATGATCATGATGCCATTGGGGAATTACCTGATGCCATATTTCGATATTAGTCCCAGGCAGTTTAGTTTCCTGGTGAGCGCCTATTCCATTAGCGCAGCGGTATCGGGTTTTGTAGCGGCATTCATCGTAGATCGTTTCGACCGGAAGAAGATATTGATCATTTCATATATTGGTTTTTTAATAGGTACCCTGGCCTGTGGTATTGCTGCCAGCTATAACCTCTTATTTGCGTCGAGGATACTGGCCGGTATTTTCGGTGGCATCATTGGCGCGCAGGTTTTTTCGATCATAGCCGATCTTTTTGTGTACGAAAGAAGAGGTGCTGCCATGGGATCTGTGATGAGTGCCTTTGCCATCGCATCCATCCTGGGTGTACCGTTCTCGCTTTACCTCACTAATTTATTTAAGGAAGACTGGCATATACCATTCCTGCTTGTAGCCGGTGTGGGAATTGTTCTGACTCCATTGTTGTTCCGTTTTATTCCACCCATGAATGGACATATTGCCAGCTCAGAAAATAAAGAGCAGCCCCTGGTCATTCTTGGCACCGTGTTGCAAACACCAGCCCAGCGTTCGGCATTGATATTTTCCTGCCTGCTGATGATGGGTCATTTTCTGATCATTCCTTTTATCAATCCTTACCTCGAGTTCAATAAAGGATTTTCAAAAGACCTTACGCCCATGATCTACCTGGTAGGTGGTATCGCTTCTTTGATCGCTGCTATCTACCTGGGACGTGTAGCAGATAAAAAAGGAAAGCTGCCGGTATTTTCCGTTTGTGTTTTCTTTTCTCTGTTTATGGTGATGCTGATCACCCGCATGCCTACCGTGCCTTTCGCGGCGGTGCTGATATTTTTTGCTATCTGGTTTGTATTTGCCACGGGCAGGGCTGTTACCGCACAGGCGATGATCAGTGAAGTGGTGAAGCCTGAACAACGTGGCAGCTTTATGAGTTTTAATGGGAGCGTGCAGCAACTGGGTACCAGTATCGCCTCGGTACTGGCCGGACTTATCGTGTTGAAAGACAAAGCCGGCAGGATCCAGCATTACGAATGGCTTGGTTATTTGAGCATTATTGTACTGGTAGCCAGCCTGCTGCTCGGTCGCTACCTGTTTGCGGGCATGGATAAGAAAGCCCGGGTTGTAGTTTCAGAGAGTCAAATAAAAGAATAATTTTCCTTGTGCCGGTTTTGCAGAGGTTGTATATTGGGTTGCCAAACATCCCCATCAACTAAAGCTAACCAGTATGAAATTACAGTCAACCATTTTTATATTTCTCATCCTTGTTTTTATCGGGTGTAAATCAAAAAGCGCTTTCGATTATAGCCAGGCGATCGTGAAGATCGAAAGGGATTTTGCCGCGGAGATCGTAAAAGCTGATGAAAAGGTGACCCACTATATGGATACGGAGCAAAACGACAGCGCCGCAATCGTCACCCAGCAAATGGAAGACCTTGCCGAAGCCAAACTCGAAGAGGTACGCAAGTTAAAAGCGCCGAATGTGGCCGAAGGTGAGAACTTCAGGCAGGCTGCAATACATTATTTTACTTATCTCAAGACCATCTACAATTCATTCAACCGCTTTACCAAAGCAACGAACGACGAAGACCGTGAGGCGGAGCGGCAGCGGCTCGCGAAGATCATCGCAGATAAGGATGATGCCACCAGGGCGATGCAGGATGCGCAAAAGAAATTTGCCGAAGCAAATAGTTTCAGGATCGAAAAAGATTGATCATCCCATTTTAATTCAATACGCGAACAACGGGATAGCGCATGTTGACCGGTTCGAAGTAAGTAGAATTTTGGAACACAAAATTCAGCTGCGCGGAGCCACTTTTTGCAAAGGTGGTATCAGTCGACCTGCGTGCTTCCAGCCTGTTTTTCAGATCCGGGTTTTTCTTTAAGTATTCCGCGGCAATATCTTCAAAGGCGTAGGCGGAATAACCTTCTTTTTGTCCCAGGATAGCATCAAAATAATTCCAGGCGAAATAAGAGTCCTGTGCCTGTGGCTCTAAAGTTTCTGTCAGGAATCTGTTCGCGGCCTGGTCCATAGGGATATAGTAGTCACCTTTCCGGAAATGCATTTTTTGTATAACTGTCCGCAGCTTTACATCGCTGTTGGGATGATGCATTTCATATTGGCGTGCTGCGGCTTTGTAGTCTTCGATATGATACACTTCCACTTCGATGGTCGTATCTTTTTTCAACTGGGTCATGTTCACTTTATTCAGCTTCAGCAGATCGATCACTTTCCACCAACCCTGCGGGATAATGTATGCTTTTGGTTTTTTTACAAACGCGGTCGGTTCATAATAGTTGTAGAAAGGGATCTTTGTCTCGAATGGTTTGCTGCGATCGTAATACAGACGCGGATGCCCGGAAACCTCGCTAGGTTTGTATCCCGCGGTATAACCTTTATAAGTGATATGGCTAAATTTTGATTTGTCAAGCTTCCAGCTCACGGGAAATTCAGCCTGGACTTTTACCGCCTGTTTGCCCTGTTCGCGGGTTTGCCGGATCGCGGCGCTGTTGGTACTGGTGAACTCGATAAAACTTTGCATCAGTGCATAAGTGGCTTTCACCCGCTGATCGTATGGCTTGAGCATATGGGTTTCGGGCACAAAAGCAAAACTGTGGAAGAGTGAGGCATAGCCACTGCCATAGCGGGGACTGTCCCAGAACTCTGACCAGCCTTTATCAGGTGTATCGCCATACACATTAACGTAGGGGACGAGATCGTAGTTTCTTTCTTTCATAAGCGCATACAGGCCGGGCTCAAAAGTCTTATTCATAAACTCACCCATCACGCCTCCGAGTTTATTGTGCTGTGAAGTGAGCAGGGTCATGACGTGCTGGTAGTCCGCGCCATTGCTGACATGATTATCTACAAATACATCGGGATCGGTCAAATGAAAAATTTCAGCAAAGGCCCTGGCGTCTTTTGAATCACATTTGATAAAATCCCGGTTCAGGTCAAGGTTTTGTGAATTACCACGAAATCCTTTTTCAAGCGGGCCATTCTGGTCGATGCGATAGTGAATGCTGCGGTTGAGACAGCCACCAATATTATAAACCGGTATGAATGCGAGGACAATATTATCGGGTATGCGGTATTTGTTAAGAACTATATCCCTTACCAATAACATACTTGCATCAATACCATCAGGCTCGCCGGGATGGATGCCGTTGTTGATTAAAATAACCCGTTTATTATTCTTTCGGATATTATTAAAATTGTAGTCACCGTTGTTGGAAACTACGATAAGGTGGAGCGGAAATCCGGCGTCGGTCATGCCCATCGTGAGCATCTTTACTTTACCGGAACGTTCATCCAGCTTTTTCCACCAGTCGATGATCTCGTGGTAAACGGGTGTTTCCTTACCGCCGGTTTGTTCAAATTTGGTAGGGATGGTTTGTGCTGACAAAAAGCAACTGTACAACAATGCCAGGCAGGCTAATAAATTCTTCCTCATGGAGACTGATTATTTAAAGCTGTAAATTATGGAATGCATAAAGTTATAGTACAGTGATCACTCACAATCCGAAATTATGATTCAACTCTCTTTAAATAAGGAGTTAGATGATATTCGTGGCTCAATTGAATACAAAATACTCCACAAGTAGCAATATGAGAGCCTCGACAACCCATATCCAAAGTATCCGTTCTTTTAAAACCAATCGAATGATGGCGTACAACCCTCCAAGAATAAAGAATGCAGGTATTAACATGCTCGCGGCTATGTGGGTCCAATGCGAGGTTTCGTAAGGTGTTTTGAGAAGGGCTCCCACGATGCAATAAATAATGGCCAGGCTAAAAGGGGAAAGGTAGTAGAAGAGGTTTTTAAAAAATCTGTCAGTAGACATATGTTTTGAATGGCTGTTACTGGCAATAAAAAAGAGACCACTGTAGCGGTCTCTTTTTATAAAATAAGTTTATAAGATATTACTTTGCTGCGGTCAGCTTTTTAGCCAGTTTACTTTTCAGGTTTGCAGCTTTATTCTTATGAATGATATTGCGCTTTGCTAACTTATCGATCATACTTGCAACAGTAGGAAACTGATCTGCTGCATCCTTTCCGGTTGCTGCCCTCAGGTCGCGGATCGCGTTACGGGTTGTTTTTCCGTAATATCTGTTCCTATCACGGCGCTTTGCAGCCTGACGTACATCTTTCTTTGTTGCTTTGTGATTAGCCATTCCTGTTCTTTTTTAAGGATGGCAAAGGTAAGGCAGGCAGCCATACCTGCCAAATATTATCAGATATATTCTGCAAAATTAAGCCCGGAACCCAGGGTAAAATTGCTCTCGTGGTATTGCCCGGGTACGCCATCGACCAGGCTGGTATAAGGTGATCCTGAACAAATTACAAAATTATTGTCTACTGTTTGCCGGACAGGCGGATTCTCAGTTTTTTAAGCGATATTTGTCACCCTTAGAATTCATTCTCAAAGTGCCTTCAGATGAAAGATTTTTCGTATATAACCAGTTCCTCCCCGGCTTTTATTGAAAATATGTACCTGGAGTTTGTAAAAGACCCGGGCAGTGTTGATCCCGAAATGAAAAAATTCTTTGAGGGCTTTGACTTTGCCGTGGGAAGCGGTGCCGCCGCTGTGAACGGCGGTGCTGCCAAAGCAGCTACTGGTACGGAGGCCGCTGAGGGACTGATCAGCAACCTGGGCTGGAGAAAAGAGCTTGGCGCTTACCGCATGATCCTGGGATATCGCAACAAGGGGCACCTGATTGCGAAAACTAACCCCATCCGACCACGCAAAGACCGCGATGCCAACCTGAACCTTGAATTTTTTGGCCTGGAGGAATCTGATCTGGATAAAACTTTCCAGGTAGGGGAAAGGATAGGGCTGGGAGCAACAAGCTTAAGAAATATTTGGGCACATCTTGAAAAAGTTTACGCGGGACATGTAGGCCTTGAATTCAAGTATATCAGCAACCAGAAAAAAGTTAACTGGCTGGCGGTGGAAATGGAGCGAAACTTTTCCAACCCGGTCCCGCTTGAAAAAAAGAAACGCATCCTCGAAAAGCTGAACCAGGGGGTGATGTTTGAAAAATTCCTGCATACTAAATATGTAGGTCAGAAACGATTTTCCCTGGAAGGCGGCGAAACTACCATCGCAGCCCTGGATGCCATCATCAATACCGCTGCGGATCATGACGTACAGGAAGTGGTTATCGGCATGGCTCACCGCGGCCGGCTCAATGTGCTGGCCAATATCATGGGCAAAACCTATGAACAGATCTTCAGTGAATTTGAAGGCACCGGTAAGGTTGACCAGACCATGGGCAGCGGCGACGTGAAGTATCACATGGGTTTTGGCAGTGAAATAAAAACAGTTAATGATAAGACCGTACATCTCAAACTGATGCCCAATCCCTCGCACCTGGAAGCAGTAAACCCGGTGGTGGTGGGTTTTGCAAGGGCAAAAGCGGATGTGCTTTATGAAAGCGAATACGATAAGATCCTTCCCATCCTGATCCATGGCGACGCCTCGGTAGCCGGACAGGGAATTGTTTACGAAGTTTTGCAGATGGCCAACCTCGGTGGATATTATGTAGGCGGTACCATCCATTTTGTGATCAATAACCAGATCGGTTTCACCACCGATTTTGATGAAGCAAGAAGCTCCGACTATTGTACCTCACTAGCGGCAGCTATACAGGCCCCGGTTTTCCATGTGAATGGCGATGACCCCGAAGCTGTTTTAAAATGTGCTGAAATCGCTACCCGCTACCGCCAGGAGTTCAACAGTGATGTATTTATTGATATGGTTTGTTATCGCCGTCATGGACACAATGAAGGCGACGATCCCAAGTTTACCCAACCGCATTTATATGCGTTGATCGATAAGCATCCCAATCCCAGGGAGGTATATGTAAAATACCTGCTGGAGAACGGGGAACCTGATGCGCAGGAACTGGCCAAAGAAGCCGAGAAGAAATTCTGGGGTGATCTGCAGGAGCGCCTCGATGAGGTGAAACAGAAACCGCTTCCATATCATTACCAGCAGCCGGAGATCTGGTGGCGCAATCTGCGCAGGGCAACCGAGGAGGATTTTGAAAAATCTCCGGTGACTGCGATTAATAAAGAAGATTTCAACAAGATATTCGAGGCGATGATGAAATGGCCTGATAATTTCAAGCCGCTTCGTAAGATCGAAAAGATATTACAGGATAAGATCAGGTTGTTTGAATCGGAAGGCAAGGTTGACTGGGCCACCGGTGAATTGCTAGCCTATGGTAGCCTCCTGCTGGAGGGCCGCGATGTGAGAATGAGCGGCCAGGATATTCGCAGGGGTACTTTTTCACACCGCCATGCAGTGTTGAGAGATGAAAACAACGACGAACCTTATAACCGTTTAGACAGGATCGAAGGTGCTAAAGGCAAATACCGGATATTTAACTCACTGCTGAGCGAATATGGTGTGCTGGGATTTGAATATGGTTACAGCCTGGCCAATCCCAATGCCCTGGTAGTTTGGGAAGCGCAGTTTGGCGATTTTGTAAATGGTGCTCAAACCATGATCGACCAGTTTATTTCCGCCGGTGAACAGAAATGGAACCGTATGAACGGCGTCACCCTGCTGCTGCCACATGGATATGAAGGGCAGGGTCCAGAACATAGCAGCGCAAGACTGGAGAGATTCCTTCAATCCTGCGCCGAGCTCAATATGGTGATCACAAATATTACCACGGCGTCCAACTTTTTCCATGCTTTGAGACGACAGCAGGCATGGCCATTCCGCAAGCCCCTGGTTAATTTTTCACCCAAGGCCAACCTGCGTCACCCCGGAAGTTATTCCGCGATGGATGAATTCTTAACTGGTGGATTTAAAGAAGTGATCGACGATAGTTATGCCGATTCGAAATCCGTAAAAAAAGTGCTGTTTTGCTCGGGTAAGATCTATTTTGACCTTGCCGAACGCCAGCAGAAAGAGAATAAGAAAGACGTGGCGATCATCAGGGTGGAACAGTTATACCCGCTTCCTGTGAACCAACTCGACGAGTTGTATAAAAAATACAGTCGTGCAACCTGGTTCTGGGTGCAGGAGGAGCCGCTCAACATGGGTGCGGCATCATTCCTGCAGATGAACCTGAAGAATATGAACTATGGCGTTATCAGCCGCCAGCCAAGTGCTTCCCCGGCTACCGGGTATACAAAGATTCACAAACAGGAGCAGGAGGAGATCATTGAGACAGCGTTTGGAATTTGATAATTTGAGAATTTGAAAATTTGTCCGCAGGACCCTGTGGGAAAATGAGGGCGGGGATTTTGCTTTAGGCAACAATTGAAATAATATATATGACCGATATAAAAGTACCTACCGTAGGTGAATCCATCAGTGAAGTAACACTGTTGAAATGGAACAAGAAAGATGGTGATTACGTTGACCGTGACGAAGTGATTGCCGAACTCGAAAGTGAAAAAGCAACTTTTGAAGTGAACGCGGAAAAAGCAGGCGTCCTCAAAACCGCAGCCCGTGAAGGTGATACGCTGAAAATTGGTGACCTGCTCGCCAGCATCGACGAAACCGCTGCAAAACCTGCTTCAAATGGAGCACCCGCTGCAAATGAGAAGAAAGAAGCGAAATCTGAACCTGCACCTGCGAAAGAATCCGCGGCAAAGCCCGCCACGACGGCTCCTGTTGCCTCGGTACCTAATGATATTAAGGCCACACCCGTGGCTTCAGCCATCATCGCTGATAAAAAAGTAGATCCCAAATCAGTAACCCCGTCCGGGTTCCAGGGCAAGATCCTCAAAGACGATGTGCTGGCCGCCCTAAGCACTCCTGGTAAAAAAGCATTTGAAGGCGCAGCGTTGAACAGCCGCAATACACGCACTGAAAAAATGAGTAATCTGCGGAAAACTATTTCGCGGAGGCTGGTAGAGTCAAAAAATACCACTGCCATGCTCACCACTTTCAATGAAGTGGATATGGGTCCCATCATGGCGATCAGGAGCAAATACAAAGACAAGTTCAAGGAAGTACATGGTGTAGGGCTGGGCTTTATGAGCTTTTTTGCCAAGGCCTGCGCAGTTGCACTGGCAGAGTGGCCTTCTGTAAATGCCTATATCGATGGCGATCAGCTGGTATTTCATGACTATGCGGATATCAGTATTGCCGTTAGCACACCTCGTGGATTAACCGTGCCCGTGATGCGCAACGTGGAGAGTATGAGTATGGCTGATGTAGAAAGAAAAGTTGTGGAACTGGCTACCAAGGCGCGTGACAGCAAACTTACTGCCGATGAATTAACTGGCGGCACCTTTACCATCACCAACGGTGGTGTATTTGGATCACTAATGAGCACGCCGATCATCAACCTGCCCCAGAGCGCTATCCTGGGCATGCATAAAATTGAAGAACGCCCTATGGCTGTGAATGGCCAGGTGGTGATCAAACCCATGATGTATATCGCACTTAGTTATGATCACCGTATCATCGATGGCCGTGAGTCAGTAAGCTTCCTCGTAAGAGTAAAAGAATTACTTGAAAATCCGGAGCAATTGCTGATCGGCAAGGATCCGGTGAAGACGTTGCTGGAGCTTTAATTTTTATGGGGGATTAGGAATTAGGAATTTGGAGTGTCCTGGGGGCTGGATTTATTAC
The DNA here is from genome assembly GCA_023412975.1 of Bacteroidota bacterium. Lineage (GTDB taxonomy): Bacteria > Bacteroidota > Bacteroidia > Chitinophagales > Chitinophagaceae > Terrimonas_B. Next base: position 8,778 of record JAEZRB010000324.1, read on the forward strand.
TTATTCATTTAGTATTTCATTCCGGTTGTTAATCGGTGTCGGGAGTATTCCCAAAGCGTGAGTCGTTTTCACTCATATATTAATTCTGCGAAAGATATCCTGTCGGTGTATGACGGACAGGAACCTTTTGCTTCCTTCCTGAAAAAGTATTTCAGCCAACATAAAAAGTTTGGTTCGAGAGACCGTAAGCAGGTGAGTCATCTTTGTTATTGTTATTTCCGGTTGGGAAAGGCTCAACTGAATATGGCAATGGATGAGAAGATACTCGTCGGGTTGTTTCTTTGCTCGACTACATCAAATGAGTTACTGGATGCATTAAAGCCGGACTGGAATCAGCAGGTAACAATGTCCGTCGGTGAAAAGTTTGCTTTACTCGGAATACACGATTCAACCAGTGTATTTCCATGGAAAGAAGCGTTGAGTGATGGGATAGACTTTGAATTATTCAATGCTTCATTTTTTATACAGCCCGATTTATTTCTGAGAACGCGACCGGGTAAAAAACAAATCGTGTTGCGGAAGCTGGAAGCCGCAGGTCTGGATATTTATTCTCCGGCTAGGAATTGCATAGCTTTACCCAATGCTGCGAAGATCGACGATTTGGTTGAGCTGAACCGGGAAGCAGTGATACAGGATCTGAGTTCGCAAAAAACGGGAGAACTTTTAGAAAAGATCAACAGCTCAGATCAGAAACAGTTGCGTGTTTGGGATTGCTGTGCTGCCAGCGGTGGTAAGTCGATCATGGCGGTGGATTTACTTGGTGAAATTGACCTGACGGTTTCTGACATCCGGGAAAGTATACTCCATAACCTTGACAAAAGATTTGCCGATGCAGGCATTGCGAAATATAAAAGCCTGGTCGCCGATCTATCCGTACCGGGTTTCCGCCTCGCACAACTGGGTTTCGATCTTATTATCGCCGACCTGCCATGTACCGGTAGTGGCACCTGGAGCAGAACACCAGAACAGTTATTTTATTTTAATAAACAGGATATCGTTCGATATGCGGACTTGCAGAAAAATATACTGGCTAACCTGGTCCCGCATTTGAACAAAGGTGGATTTATACTCTATATTACCTGCTCCGTATTTAAAAAAGAGAACGAAGAAAACATACAGGAACTTACTTCCGATTTTCCGATGTCTTTAAAAGAAAGTCGAATCATTGCTGGCTATGATAAAAAAGCAGACAGCATGTTCGTGGCCTTGCTCCAGAAACTATAGTTTAAGGAACTGCGTTTTACCAAGGACCTTGTTTTCATTCATCACCCGAATGAAGTATTGACCATTGCTTAGTTTTTGCGAAGGCAAATCAAAAATTGCGCGGCCGGCTGGTTTGGATTTGCGTTGTCTGAGCATTAGCTTACCTGCGGAATTATATATTAGAATTGATAACAGCGGCACGGCTTCCGGACTTTCGACAATCAGCAGGCTATTACCCGCAACCGGGTTTGGGGCCACATTAACTGTAGTAATATCGGAAGTACAGGTAGTGCCAAGCATCACTTCGATCGTGTCGATATAAACATCAGTAAAACTGGCGCGACTGGAATCGAGTACCTGGCGAATGCGGTAGGTAATTGTTCCGGGCGGTATCCCATTTACAGGATCGTTAACCTGGTAACTATGGGTGGTAAACGTATTTCCCGTCATAACATTGAGTTGGCCAATCAGTGTGTATCTTGGTTCACCCGGTGCTATGCGTTCGATCTCGTATTTCATGCCCTCACTGTCTTTGCTGGTCCAGTTCAGTTGTACGGAACAGTTGCTGATTGTAGCCGACGATGTTACCTGTTCTTTTAACAAGGTTATGAGTGCTTTTTTCATATCGGGTATACCAAAGCCGATACGATTGTTGGGATTTTGATAGGTGTTGCCCGCTTCCCGCAGCGCCCTGATGATTCGCATATTGTTCACTTCAGGAAATCCCTGCCACAGGCAGCTTGCGAGTCCGGTTATCGCGGGGCAGGCTAAAGAAGTACCATTTAAATAACCAAACTGGTTGGACGGCGCCTGTATGAGTGCATTCACCCCAACCGATGCCACATCAGGTTTTATTCTTCCATCGGCAGAAGGCCCATAACTTGAAAAAGCGCCTACCGTCCCAAACACATCAACTGCACCGACGGCCAACACGCTATCGCCATCTGCGGGCGTCGTTATTTTCCCCCAGTAATCCATGCCGGAATTACCAGCCGAGTTGACGACAAGAAGACCTTTACCCGCCGCCAGGTCTGCCGCACGCGCCGACATGGTGATATCACCATTCAGGGCACTAAAAGGATAGTCCGACACACTTCCACTGAAATCATACCCATAGCCCAGCGAAGATGAGATCACATCGGCACCGATACTATCGGCTCTTTCTGCTCCGCAGGCCCAGTTGAATTCCTCGATAGGATATTCCGATCCTGTATCTTCTGTTCTGAAAAGGTGAAAACTTGCCCCGGGGGCTTTCCCAACCATAGTACCAGGAACATTTGCGGCGATTACCGAAAAGCACATCATGCCATGCGAATCATCTTCTGTAACACTTTCCTCACGTGATACAAAATCCCAGGTACTCAAAACCTGGTTGTTCGCGTTTACACTATCGAAGGCTTTATACGTATTGTAATTAAAATAGCCGGCGTCCAGCATAGCTATTTGTATGCCCTGTCCACGGAGTCCGATATTATGTAAGAATACACCATTGTGCAGGTTTATTTCCTTCAGTGAGTTATTCCCGTAGTTATAAAAATTTAATTCAATTGTTCCAGTTCTCGAAGTGGTGATTACCGGGGATGAATATTCCTCTTCTAATTTATTCTTCAAACTACCTGTAGGTCTTGCGGCAACAGCAGCGATATTTAAAACAAAAGGCAGAGCATTGATCGCTGCGATAGCATTCACATCTGAAGTTTGTATGCTGATCGCGTTCAGCCATCGCGATACATTCAATAAGGACACATTGGGAGTAGCGGCGACTTGTGAAACATAACTGAATGGTACAGGCAGATCGGTACTATCAATCGCGATATTGTACCGGGCCCTTCTTTCGACCGCACGCTGGCTTAAATAATCAGAAGGGGCACTTAGTTTATGCGTAGTAGCTGCTTTGTTTTTGAACTGAACGACATAATGGGTGAGTTGTGCTTTGCCCGGGTAAGCCAACAGCAATGTCATCAGCACAAAAAATGTAAGCTTCCCCATGATGTGAATTGTTGTACCAAAATTAAGCGATCCGATCTCAATTATGATCGATCATCCACATCGTAATGCCAAAGCCGCGGTAGTAAGGTTCGGGGCCGGAAGTGTTGGGCTCATATTCAATGATGGCATATTCCTTATGAACGAGACCAATATTTTTTGCATAATGTTCAACTGACCTGGTCATACCGCCGGGACGTGCCGCTTCGGTGACCGGATAATTGTCGCCAAAGTTTTCATGCTCCACCGTCCACACATCATTGTAGACCTGGTTCTCATATTCGAAACTGGAATTGAATGAATCATAATTGTAGTCCCAGTTGCGCATATAGCCAAATGAGGTAAACTTATAAGAGCTATAAGGATCGAGATGCAAATAGCTATTGCCTTTCCAGTTGTATCCCTCCCTCAGGGGCGCATGCAATTTTATAAAACGTAGATTGTCTTCGATCACTTCCACGCGATCGAATAGCGGGGTTACAAAATAGGAACCGTTGTTAATCCATTCGCCCGTGCCGTCTGCATTTCGCAGGAAACGGTAGATCCGGTAGGTGGGGCGGTTCAGGTTATCGACGGTTTCCGCGTCTACCACATGTTTCACCTGGTAGCTGTGTACCTCAACATCGCGCTGGAAATTGGTAAATACTGTTGAGTCGATCCGGTAAGTGATCGATTTGCCGGGTTCGAGTGGAAAATATTCAGACAACGCTTCAGTTGGGAATTCCTCTTTTTTGTCGGAACAGGAAAAAAGCATCACAAGTGACAGGGCGATCAGGCTGAGGCGATGGCGCATAAATATTTTGCAGTTGACTAAGGGATACAAATAGTTTCGGTTTAAAGACATCAGTCACAGCTGTTTAGCTGCTTTTTTTCAATTCGCTTTCCGTTTGAAAACGAAATGGTTGTATACCGTCCTTTAACGAAATCGGGCTTTTTTTATTGCTTTTAGCTGGCGTTGGCCATCCGAAGTTTTCACTGATTTTTAGTCCGATAGGTGTGACACGGCAGGTAGATTACCCTTCCAGGCTGCCCATCTGGATGATACCGCCTCCGATCACGTCGTCTCCTTCGTAAAAAACTGCGCTTTGACCGGGTGCGATCCCCTTCACGTTTTCATAAAACCTCACTTTTATGTTACCATTTTCGGGATAGAGGTTGGAAAGTGCACCTTTGTCCTTATACCGGATCTTTGTAACGGATTCCATACCCGGCGTGATGCTGTCGTATTTGATCAGGTTTAGCTTGCCCACCGTCATTTCATTTTGCTCCAGGTCGTTTTCACCTCCAAGAGTGACAGTATTGCTATCGGGGTCGATTTTGGTAACAAAAACAGGTTTCCCCAGGGCGATGTCCAGCCCTTTTCTTTGTCCCACGGTATAAAAAGGATAGCCTTTGTGCTTACCCAGAATCCTCCCGGTTTTATCGATAAAATTGCCACCATTTACCCTTTCTTCAAGCCCGTCCACGCGACGTTTCAGAAAACCGCGGTAATCATTGTCGGGTACAAAACAGATCTCATAGCTTTCGCTTTTTTTGGCCAGTTCAGGGTAGCCGTAATCCAGTGCCATCTGCCTGATCTCGGTCTTTTTGTACGGAGCGAGTGGGAGCAGGGTCCGGCTCAGCAGATCCTGTTGCAGACCCCAAAGCACGTAGCTTTGGTCTTTTGTTTCGTCAATGGCTTTGCTGACTACGAAACGGCCATTTTCGTGCTGACGGATCTTTGCATAATGTCCTGTTGCGATGAAATCACAACCAAGGGCATCGGCACGTTTTAGTAAAGCACGCCATTTAATATGAGTATTGCAGAGTACGCAGGGATTGGGAGTGCGCCCCGCGAGGTATTCATCCACGAAATTATCGATCACAAAACCGCCAAACTCTTCTCTTATATCCAGGATATAATGCGCAAAACCATGTTCGACAGCCGCCTGGCGGGCATCATTAAAACTGTCCACATTGCAGCAGCCGGTTTCTTTCTTGCTTCCGCCACTGGCTGCATAATCCCAGGTTTTCATGGTGATGCCCACCACTTCATAGCCCTGGTCGTTGAGCATGAGCGCCGCAACGGTACTGTCGATACCGCCGCTCATAGCCATAAGCACCTTTCCTTTCCTGCTCATCATTTAAAAAATTAGCCGGCAAATATACGATTAATTTAGGCTAGCGCACCTGCTGGGCCGGGTTTTAGCGACTCTTTTGATCAAAACAAATCGCTGGCCTGTAACCACTTCAAAAAAGATGGCGTCATATTATTTTTCCAAAACGATGATAAAACTGCAAATTTGTTAACACAAACCATTAACTATATGAAAAGGATTTTAGTATTAGCTGTCCTCGCAACCCTTGTTTTAACTTCTTGTAGATATTTTGGAGGTAGACGCGTTAGTGGAAATGGTAATATTGTCACACAAAACCGTACAGCCGGGAGCTTTAGTTCCGTGGATGTCAGCGGTGCCATCGATGTGTATATCAAACAGGATTCTTCGCAATCGATACGGGTAGAAACCGATGAAAACCTCCAGGAACTGGTGGAAGTGTATGAGCAAAATGGCCGCCTCTTTATATCACCAAGGGATAATTTCAACCTGAATCCCAGTAAAAGCGTGAAAGTGTTTGTTTCTTCTCCCCAGATCCACAGCCTTGAAGTCTCAGGCGCGAGTAATGTTTTTGGGGAAAACAGGATCTCATCCAGTGAGAGCTTTGAAATCGATATTAGCGGAGCCTCGGAAGTAAATATAGATTTGAACGCTCCACGGGTAGATGTCGACCTTTCCGGTGCGTCGGAGTTACACATCGCCGGGGAAACCAGGGATTTTAATGTGGAAGGTTCAGGGGCAAGCGGTATTAAAGGTTTTGATCTGAAAACTGAAAATACATCGATAGACATTTCCGGAGCCTGTTCGGCAGAGATATTTGCCAGCGTGAAAGCTGATATCCGGGCTAGTGGGGCTAGTAGTGTAAAGTACAGGGGTAATGCGGCGGTGACACAGGACATGAGTGGGGCGAGCAGTGTGAAGAAGGTGGATTGATAGGGAAGTTGAATGTTGTTGAAGATGGTTGAATGTAGTTGAAGATGGTTGAATGTAGTTGAATATTGGTGAAGATAGTTTAATGTCGTAATACAATTTTTAAATTACTTTCAATCACCCGAATAAGGGAACGCGGATTTTCATGATCGTTATGATCAGTTATGATTTTTTGTATAGCAGGATCTGATCATAAAAGATCATGACCCTCATAACTATCCGTGTTCTCCGGTCCATGTATCAAAAGGTTTTTCATTATAGAAGTGGGCACACGGATTTTCATGATCATTATGATAAGTTATGATTTTTTGTAGCAGGTTCTGATCAAAAATCATGACCATCATGATCATCCGTGTTCTGTGGTTATTGTAGCAAGTGTTAAATCTGAACTGATTGGCTGAAGGTTGTTGAAGGTGGTTGAAGGTGGTTAAACTTAGATTTTTACCATAACTAAAGCTTATGACATCACGCCGGGATTTTATCAGGCAATCCACGCTGGCAACGGGTGGAGTTCTTCTTTCTTCGTCTTCTTTCGAGCGGTTCTTCATTGGGAAAAAACCAAAAGTCATTATCATCGGCGCGGGTTTCGCAGGCCTTGCTGCCGCCCTGCATTTGCACAAGAAAAAAATTGACTTTGTCATGCTGGAGGCGCGCAACCGTATCGGCGGCCGGGTGTTTTCCTATACGATCGACCCGCGCGAAAACCTGGTGATCGAACTGGGCGCCGAATGGGTGGGTAACTCTCATACCCGGGTACGTGAACTTTGTGACGAGTTTTCACTGGAGTTACAGAATAACCAGTTCGATACACATCTGATCTACCAGGGCAAGTATTATGGGAAGAACGAGTGGGATTACAGCGATGCCTGGAAAACAAAATTTCAATCCCTCCTCGATGGCTATGATAAAATGACGCAGGCCGATAAGATCAAGCTGGATAAAACAGACTGGTGGCGATACCTGGTCAATAATGGTTGTGAAGGCCGCGATCTTGACCTGCGGGAATTGCTGGACAGCACTGATTTTGGTGAAACGATCAGAAATGTATCCGCCTTTGCGGCGCTGGCAGAGTATGCCGAAAGCAGTGAAAAGAATGAGATGGATCTGAAGATCAAAGGTGGCAATAGCATGCTGGCACAAAAGATCGCAGACACGATCGGTCCGGATAAGATCAAACTGCATCATCGCGTACAGCGTGTTGTTCAGCAATCAAAAGGCGGCGTAAAAGTTTTTTGTGACGGTGGCGAATCGTTTGCGGCCGATAAAATAATTTGCACGGTACCAACGTTTGCAGCGCAACGAATTAAATGGGAGCCTGGTCTTCCCGCCGACCAGGTAAATGCCATGAACCAGCTCCAATATGCGCGCATCAATAAAAACCCTTTACTGTTCCGTAAGAGATTCTGGAAAGATGAAAGTTTCGATATGGTCACCGATCAGTCTCCCCATTATTTTTATCACGCTACCAAAAACCAGGTATCAGATAAAGGGGTTTTGATTTCCTATACCATTGGCGAGAAAGCCGCCGTAGTCGCCAACCAGACCGACGAGTGGAAAGCCGATATGATCCAGCAAACACTCCAGCCTCATTTTGGTGATGTGAAATCTTTAATAGACAAACAGGCCAATTACTACTGGGGAAACGACGAGTTTTCACGCGGTGCCTATGCCATTTATGGCAAAGGACAATGGTTCACCCTCCAACCCATACTCCGCCGTACGCATATTCATACCCATTTCGCCGGCGAGCACCTCGCCGAATGGCAGGGCTTCATGGAAGGAGCGATTGACACCGGGGAGGCTGCGGCTTCGAAGATCTGAGGAATTTGTAATTGGTAACCATTGCTGTCCGGAATAAAATCTTGAATAGTTGTCAGAACCTTTGACCCGCGCGGCATCTATGACTTTTACTTTTACAGGGGCTTTGCTTTATTTTTTTCCTGGAGACTCTTACTTTTGCTGGCCGTAGTTGAAATGTATCGATGTGTCAGGATACCACAGCGCACACTGCGGACACAGCGAAGTATTCGCATCAGGTCCTGTTCTACGTAGCAGATTTTATAACAAAAACGGCTTTCGCTGTGCTCGCCGTGCCCGCCGTGGTTTATAGTACTCCAGAGTTGCCCGGACAATAATGATTGGTAATTAGGAATTGGGTGATTAGAAATCCTATATCCAGTATCTAGTATCCAGCAGCTAGTATCCCGCCTTCGCTAAAGCTCTGGCGGGGAGGCCCAGCATCCACTCACATACTCACATACCTCACCACAATTTTCACATCCTTGTTCCTTCCTTTGTCATCCGTACAGGATATTTTAACCGGGCCTTCGGTGGGGAGAAAGAAAAGCTTTTCGCCGGCAGCGGCGCTTTTGTAAAATTTATTGTCGATATACCAGAATACACGGCTTACATCGTTGGCGGTTTTGCACGACAATTGTAATGGTTCCGGGTTTTTCCTGCTTACTAAATATTCAGTTCCGTTGGTGGGAGAAGTGATCATCGGCGCGTTGCCTTTGAAGATCATGTCACAATCCGGGTTGTGGACAGGTATTTTTTGATACACCACGTTATTTTCTTCAAACCAGGCCTGCATACCGGGATCAATGATCTTATACCATTTTTTCTTGTAGTCACCTGAAGGCATACAGGATTTACAATAGGAAAGTTTTTCATCCGGGCTCACCATGATCTCCTGGCGGTCGCTACATGTTTTTGTCGATGATACGAGGGGGATAAAAAAATCAGTTACCAGGCTATTGCAATGATCCGAGGGTGGCAGTCCTGATTCGCTGCACACCTGCCTGATATCGCAATCGTCAGGCTGGGCAAACCATTCCCTGTCATTGTCGTAGTCGATCGTATTAAAGATACGGAACAAAAGGGGGGTGGCGATATTGGCCCCGCTGAGATCGGCTACACCAACGCCGGAAAAATTGCCAACCCATACACCTACTGTATAATTTTTATTATAGCCGATACTCCAGGCATCACGACGGCCGTAACTGGTACCCGTTTTCCAGGCAATTTTTGGCATATGTTCGGTCGCAGACCAGTTGAGTGGGAAATCGGGACGATTTACTTTTGAAAGGATTTCATTGATCATATAGGCAGCTGCCGGACTTACCAGGGTAGTTGAAGTCGTGTTGCTTTCTTCCTGCAGGAATGAAAGCGGCCTAAATTTTCCATCATTTGCAAACGCGGCAAACAAACCCGTCAGTTCCTCCAGTGTGGTACCACACCCACCCAGGATCATCGACAACCCAAGTTTGCGCCTATCTTTCTGAACCTGTTTGAAATTGGATTGAACAAGGGTTTGAATCAATTTCTCATGACCCAGTTGCCTGAGTTGTTTAACAGCCGGGATGTTGAGAGAATGTTCGAGCGCATATTGCGAAGTGACAAAGCCGTTAAACTTCTTATCATAGTTCTCCGGTGCATAGCCTTCATAATTTACCGGCACATCCGTTATCATCGTTTTTGGAGTAAGCAGGCCTTCGTCAAAACACAGTGCATATAATATTGGTTTGAGTGTACTCCCCGGTTGCCTGACAGCGTTGGCGCCATTCACCTGGCCCCCGTCGGTTGTATCATAAAAATTAGATGAACCGATATAGCTGATGACTTTGTTTGTTTTATTGTCTACAATGACGACAGCAGCATTTTTTATGTTTCGCAATTTTTGCACACGGATATAGTCTTCGACGATCTTTTCGGCTTTGAGTTGCGTATTCAGGTCGATGGTGGTCCTGATCATAGTTTGATCGGACAGGCCGGCCTGTTTTTTCAGTTTTAGTGAAAGGTGGGGGATATAGTGTGGTACGGTATTTCGGGTGGCATGCAGTGGTTCGGCCAGTGCATCCTCAATTTCTTTTTTGGTGAATACTTTATCAGTAGCGAATTTATGCAGCCACCGGTTTCGCTCCGATACGATCCGGTCATTATGTTTGCCCATCACGAGTGAAGAAGGCCGGTTTGGTATGATGCTTAGCGCGGTGATCTCGGCCAGTGATAAATGATCGGGGTTTTTCTTAAAATATAAAAAAGCCGCAGTCTTCACGCCTTCGATATTACCGCCATAGGGGACGAGGTTAAGATACATCTGGAGTATCTCGTTCTTTGAATATTTCCATTCCAGCTGGAATGCGCGAAATGTTTCCCTGGCTTTGCTAAATAAATTTCTTCTTCCGGGCTCAAGCGCCCTGGCTACCTGCATCGTAATGGTGCTGGCGCCGGATGTTCGCTTCATCCGCAACAGGTTTTTGACAAATGCGCGGCAAACAGAGAAAGGATTCACTCCCGGATGATAGTAAAAGTATTTGTCCTCTTTGGCGATAATCGTTTTGCGGAGCAGGGGAGATATCTCATGGAGTTCCGTTTTCATCCGCCATTTATCATCACTGGTCAGGTAAGCATTGATCATCTCTCCTTTGTTGCTGGTAATGACTGTGGAATATTCAATCTTGTCGGGCAGGGGGAACAACAGGTTGAACAACAGGAACAGGATAAACGATGCCAGCAGGAATATACCTGTGCGTTTCGAAATGAGCAACAATGTTTTCCTGTTGAGTTTCAATTTCATTCTCTGAGCGTTACGTGCGTTTGCATTATCTCGCAGGCAAACCTACTTAACAAAATATTACATGTCTGCTTTCATGGGATAAATTCAGGATAAAAAGATGATGATCCTGAGTTTATGGTTCATCAAATTTCTTTATCTTCTCATTTCAAAGCGAACCATTTAACCAAACCTTAATATGCAATTCCGTTTTATCTTCTTGCTTGCAGGACTTGTTTTTACTTTGTCCTGCAACAAAAACGCCGTTAGTCTTTCTTACACAAACGCAAAAGACGAAGTTCCTTTACTGGGAAACCTGGTATTCCGTTTTTCACAAAGCATGGTCAAAGACTCGATGCTGAATGTATGGGATTCCACCGAGTACATCAGTTTTGAGCCAGCCATACCCGGCCGCTTCAGGTGGGAAAGCCCGGATCAACTCGTTTTTTGTCCCGCACAGCCTTTAAATACTGCTACCGACTATAAAGCCAGGGTTAAGAATTCGGTGCTTCGGTTCAGCAAATTTGACGATATAAAAGACGGGGATAAGATAAGTTTCCATACACCCGGACTCACCCTGGATAATTCACAGATCACCTGGGTGGGTGAAAGCAGTACCTCCGCAGTACCGCAACTCGACCTGCTTTTTAATTACCGTGTCAACCCCGAAAGTCTGAAAGATAGAATGACGATCGAGGTGGAAGGTAAAAAAGCCGAATATGCGATCATTACAGCATCTCCGGAAAACAGGATAGCTGTGAGGATCAACGGTCTTAAAAATGAAGACAAAGATCTTGATGCCCGGGTGATCATCGATAAAGGACTGAAACCTGAAGCGGGGAATAATTCGTTGGCGGAACCGATAAAAGCATCGTTGATCGTTCCTTCACCCTATGTGCTTAGCATACTTGAAATGGAAGCACAACACGACGGGACGGAAGGAACAGTACGGGTGGTTACCAGCCAGCAATTATCGGCTGAAAACATAAAACCTTTACTTCAACTGGATCCGAACCTCGGGTTTGCCGTAGAGCAAAATGAAAACGGGTTCACTTTACGCAGTGATAAGTTTGACGTAAATAAAAGTTATGCATTGACTATCAGCAAAGGACTGCGGGGTAAAATCGGGGGGGTGTTGAAAGAAGATTATTCGGGGAGCGTGGCCTTCGGCGAATTGGAAGCTAATATCAGGTTTGCAAACAGCAAAGCGGTTTATCTTTCGAAGAATGGTGGCAAGAATATAGAAGTGCAAATCACCAATGTGCCAAAAGTGAAATTGGTGATCTCGAAGATCTATGAGAACAATCTCCTGCTATCACAACGCTATGGTTATTATCCAAAGGAATCCGCCAGCAGGTACGCAAGTTATGATGGCGGCTACGACGAAGGCTATTACGACGATGGCTACACGGATGTAATGCTGGGCGATGTGATTTATGAAAAAGAAGTCGACACCAGGACACTTCCGAAAAGTGGAGCCGGCAGGTTGCTCAACTTATCGCAGTTTGAAGACCGGCTTCCGGATTTCAAAGGTGTATATCATATTGTGATCCGTTCAATGGATAGTTATTGGGTGAGGGATAGCCGGTTTGTCTCTTTATCCGACCTCGGCCTGATCGTGCGTGAGGGACAGGATAAGATCTTTGTATTCTCCAATTCTATTAAAACGGCCATGCCGGTAAATGGTGTGAACGTGTCGGTGTATGCGGCCAACAACCAGTTGATCGGCACTGGTGCTACCAATGGGGATGGCGTTGCTGAGATCAACTGGTCCAGTAAGGATTTTGCCGGTTTCAAGCCCGCAATGGTGATTGCAAAAACCGCTGACGATTTCAATTTCCTTCCTTTCAATAATACGCGTGTTAATACATCAAGATTCGAGGTGGGGGGTAAAAGAACCAATTCTTCCGGTTTGGATGCATTTATCTATGCTGAAAGAGATATCTACAGGCCGGGTGAGAAAGTAAATTTTTCCATAATCATCCGCGACAGGCAGTGGAAGGCGCCCGGAGACATACCGCTCAAGATAAAATTCCTGATGCCGAATGGTAAAGAGCTGAAATCATTCCGCAAAACTTTGAATGAAGAGGGTTCTGTCGAAGGCAGTATTGATATCGGATCGGCTGCCATCACCGGCAGCTACAACCTGGAAGTTTATACTTCAAATGATGTATTGCTTTCCGCAAAAAGTTTTTCAATAGAGGAATTTGTACCGGATCGTATCCGGGTTTCTACCAAGCTGGATAAATCGTCACTAAAGCCAGGCGAGTCTTCGGTTTTGTCCCTGAATGCCATGAACTTCTTTGGGCCACCCGCTGCCAACCGCAACTATGAGATGGAGATACAGGTTAGGCAAAAAAACTTTGCGCCTGCCAAATTCGAGAATTTTGATTTTTCACTGGCCAACCAGAATAGTTTTTTTGACAAACAGGTAAAAGAAGGAAAGACTGATGCGGAAGGGAATGCAACAGAGAAATACCAGGTGCCAGCCACTTACTCCAATATGGG
>JAEZRB010000335.1 GCA_023412975.1 Bacteroidota bacterium
GTACATACTTTCCCTGCAGTGGGCTCTTACAATGTAAAATTGATACTAAACGATTCTGCCTATTGTAATTTCCCCGATGTACTGGATACCGTGATCAGCGTTGCTGCCAATGTCCAGGCAGGATTTGAAACGGACCCGGGCTGCGCACCTTACACAGCGGAATTCAGGAATACATCAGTGGGCGGACAAAACTTCACCTGGGATTTTGGTGATCCGGCATCGGGTGCAGATAATACTTCCACGCTGGCCAACCCAACGCATTTCTATGCATCACCGGGTCAGTACACCGTGAGGCTGATCGCAAATGATCCGAACACCTGTAACAAGACCGATGAAACAACGATGGTATTGACTGTGTCGGACCGGCCAACAGCTAATTTTACCTATACACCCACTGTGCCGGTTGAAAACACGCCCAATGTGTTTACCAATACGTCCTCGACAAATGCGGTAAGTTTTAAATGGTTGTTTGGTGATGGTGATTCACTGGTCACTACGTCAAGAGCAGATATAGCGCACCAGTACAACGCCACTGGTACTTTCAATGTTTGCCTCATCGCGTACAATTCTTTAGGTTGTCCAGATTCACTATGCATGCCGGTTAGCACTATTGTGGTGCCAGCCCTTGATGTACCCAATGCCTTTACACCCAACAGCAATGATGTCAATAGTCGTGTGCTGGTTCGGGGCTTTGGTATTGCGAAAATGCGTTTCACTATCTGGAACCGCTGGGGCCAGAAAGTATTTGAAACAGCCAATCCAAACGAAGGCTGGGATGGTCGCGTAAAAGGCGTGGTACAGCCCATGGATGTTTATGCCTATACACTCGATGTAGAGTTTTTCGATGGCACAAAAACAACCAGGAAGGGTGATATAACGTTAATACGATGAGAGAGAGAATTTGAAAATTTGTCCGCAGGACCCTGTGGGAAAATTTGAAAATGTGAAAATGTGAAAATGTGAAAATTTGTCCGCAGGACCCTGTGGGAAAATGTGGAAATGATAGAAATGATGGAAAAGATGAAAAAGATGAAAAAAGGAATCTGGCATGCTATGGCACAAAACAACCAGGAAGGGTGATATAACGTTAAATAGATAAAAGAGAAAATTTGAAAATTTGAAAATTTGAAAATGTGGAAATGATGGAAAAAGGTATCTGGCAGACTATCATCGCCGGTGTATCGCGCTTGATGCGCCATGCACCTACAAAACCGCGCCTTGTACCTGGTGCCTTGCGCGTTGTCTCCTGCATCGCAGGCTGTGTCGCGTGTACGATGTTCCAAACTCAGCATGCTTCAGCCCAGGATCTTCATTTTTCACAGTTCATGAATTCACCGCTTAGCACCAATCCCGCCAATACCGGTTTTATTCCTGAAGGTGACTATCGACTTGGAGTAAATTATCGCAATCAGTGGTCGTCGATCATGTCGATACCTTATAAAACGATGAGTGCTTTTGGTGATATGCAGATACTGGAAAACGAAGAGCGCGATGGATGGGTAGGTGTGGGTGGTATGATCCTGCGTGATGTGGCTGGTAGTGGCAATCTTACATCTACCAAATTATATGGCTCTATTGCCTATCACCAGATGCTCAACCTGGGAAGCCTGATCAGCCTGGGTTTTAATGTAGGCCTGGCCAATAAGCAGATCAACGTTACCAACCTAAAATTTCCCGACCAGTTCGATGGCCATTTCTTTGATGCGCATCTGCCCACCAGTGTAGCGCTGGCTACCAATAATATCAATTACCTGGACATCCAGGCGGGAATGAACTACGCTTATTTTCCTGACGACAATACTTATTTCAATGTAGGTTTTTCTACCGCGCATATCAACCGCCCGAGGGAATCGTTTTTCGATCCCCAACCTGGTGTAGACAATCGCATCCCGGTGAGACATACCGCATTTATCAATGGCAGTTTCAAACTTAATGAGCAATGGATCATCAATCCCAACTCCTATTTTTCATTGCAGGCTAAATCTTATGAGTGGGTGCTTGGGGCAAATGCGCATTATAATTTATCAGGCGATGGCGAAAACGTGTTGATCGGCGGATTGTATTATCGCAGTGGCGATGCCTTCATACCCATGATCGGGCTGGGCTATAAAGACTTTAATTTTACGTTTACATACGATGCTACGATCTCAACCTTGAAAAATTATAACAATACCCGTGGCGCATTTGAGTTTTCACTGGTTAAACAGGGTGTTTTTGATCGCTACAAAGGCAACAGGCAGCAGTCGATGTGCCCGACATTTAAGACTTACTGATCCCACTGTCTCGTTAATATGATCGGTCGTTAGTAGAGTTTGCAAAGCGAAATTTGAACATTTTCCTCAAATTATTCCGATTTTTGCACCCTTATGAATCCAGCAACGACAGGGGTTTTATCCCGTGCTACACTTAATTCCACTCATATCGATCGCTTTAAACAGATAACAGGAGAAGCGTATGTTTTTGAAGACGAATAATCCTTAGACTTTTATTCCCACGACCAGACCGAAACACTCAGCTACCTGCCGGAAGTAGTGATAAAACCACGGACTGTAGAAGAGGTTAGCGCGATCATGAAGATCTGTAATGAAAACAAGATACCGGTTACACCTCGCGGAGCGGGTACAGGTTTGAGCGGCGGCGCCCTCCCTCATCTTGGAGGTGTATTACTTTCAACCGAGAGAATGAATTCGATCCTGCAAATTGACGAGCGCAACCTGCAGGTCACCACGGAACCCGGTGTGATTACCGAGGTGTTGCAGAATGCCGTGAAAGAAAAAGGACTTTTTTATCCACCCGATCCCAGTAGTCGCGGTTCTTGTTTTATCGGCGGCAATATTGCGGAAAACAGTGGTGGTCCGAAAGCAGTTAAATATGGTGTGGTAAAGGATTATGTGCTCAACCTTCAAATGGTATTGCCTTCGGGTGAGATCATCTGGACGGGTTCAAATGTTTTAAAAAACTCGACGGGATACAACCTCACCCAACTCGTTGTTGGCAGTGAAGGAACCCTGGGTATCGTTACCAAGATCGTTTTGAAACTGATCCCGCTTCCTGTTCATGATCTCCTGATGCTCGTACCTTTTGCATCCCTGGAAAAAGCAAGTGAAGCAGTGAGCGCCATCTTTCGCGCAGGCTTTACACCCAGCGCACTTGAACTGGTAGAGATTGACGCTTTGAAGATCGTGAGTAAGATGGTGGACAGCTATGCTGTACCGGTAAGCGATGAAATTGCGGCCCACCTGATCATTGAAGTGGATGGCAACGATATGGAAGTACTGATGAAGGAAATGGAACAGATCGCGGAGTTGATGGCGCAATATGAAGGTGGCGAAGTCTTTTTCGCAGATGACTCGCAACAAAAAGCGGAACTCTGGAAACTGAGACGACGTACCGCCGAAGCAGTGAAAATGGCAGGCTATACCATCGAAGAAGATACCGTGGTGCCCCGCGCTGAATTGCCCGCCCTGGTAAAAGGTGTAAAAGCTTTGGGTATAAAACATGGCTTCGAAGCCGTATGTTATGGTCATGCCGGCGATGGTAACCTGCATATACGTATCAAAAAAGAAGGTGTACCTAACAGTTATGGGCATCCCGAGATGACTAAAAGCCTGCGAGCGCTTTTTGAACTGGTGAAAGGCCTGGGTGGTACCATTAGCGGCGAACACGGTATCGGGCTTATTCAAAAGGAATACCTCGACATTGTTTTTGAAGAAGCGCAACTGGATCTTATGCGGGGTATCAAAAAAGTTTTCGACCCAAATAATATCCTGAACGCGGGGAAAATATTTGATGCATGAGTAACAAAGCCCCTGGAACGGTAGCGGCTGAGATGCGGGTGACAAGGCTTATTTTTTTCACCATCACGGGTTTTGTCATATTATTTTTTTTCGCGGCGCTTGTCATTGTACAATACCGCCCGCCCGCTGAGGCTGATATGGAACGATACGAATTGTGGAGATGGGTGGCAGCTGTTCTTTCGCTGTTTGCTTTATTCCTGGCCAAAAGAGTTTTTTATAATGGCGTTAATGCTGCTAAAAATTCTTTAATTCCGCTTCCCGGTAAACTAAGAATATATCGCCGGGCGTTGCTGGTGTACCTGGCCCTGATGGAACTTGGGGCTTTTCTGAATATTGTTCTTTTTATTTTGAGTGGCAATTTTATTTTCCTGGCATTTGCTGCCGTTTTGCTGGGATTCATGCTGGCGATGAATCCATCGCGTCGCAGGGTGGTGGCTGATTTAGGGATCGATGCCAGTGAAGAGATCGAATTGCGATAAGCTATAGTACTAAACTTATATTATGAAAAAATCAATACTTACTCTTGTATTTGCCGGCCTGGCATTATTTATCGCCCAGGCACAGGACGAAGACCCGGAGGAAAAGGGTTTTAAGAAAGAAAACCTGTTTACGGGGGGAAGCATCACCTTATCGTTTTTCAATGGTCAGACGGTGCTGGGCGCAAATCCCGTATTTGGTTATAAGCTTTCCGACTGGGCCGACGCCGGCCTGGCGCTTAATTTTTTATACAATGGCGCCCGCGACTATTATGAGTTTGACGATAAGATCAGGCAAACCGTTGTTGGTCCCGGTGTGTTTGCCCGCCTATACCCAGCACGTTTTCTTTTCATTCAGGGACAGTTAGAACATAATTTCACTACTCTGAAATATATCCCGAGAGCAGGTAGTGTAAACTATATTGCCGATAAGAATAAGGTTGATGCCACTTCCTTATTATTAGGAGCAGGTTTTGCACAGGGACGCGAGCCGGGCTCCACTTCCTTTTATTATATCTCGTTACTATTTGATGTGTTGAAGGATATTCATTCCCCTTATGTGAATGTAAATTACGATCCCAACAATTCCCTGCGACAAAGGGTGACCATGCAACCCATCATTCGCGCCGGTGTGAATATCGGTTTGTTCCAGGGGAGGTATAGGTATTGATGAATTGTTGTGGGAGACAACTCTTTATTCGCGTAATACCTATTTGAAATATGTTTCGAGATCGGCTGGTTCATCCAGGATGATGATGCGTTCCCGTGCCTCTTCATATAAAAAATTCTCATCCTGCATTTGGCCGATATGTGCGATAAGATGATTGTAAAATCCGCCGGAGTTAAGAATAAATATCCGTTTGTCATGGATCGACAACTGGTTCCAGGTAACCATTTCAAACAGTTCATCGAGTGTTCCAAATCCACCGGGCAGGATCACAGCGGCATCGCAGAGATCATACATTTTCTTTTTACGCGTATGCATATCATCTACAACTAATAATTCAGAGATAGAAGTATGCTGCCTTTCCCAGGCCACCAACACCTTCGGAATGACGCCAATCACTTTGCCACCGTTGTTCATCACTTCGTCGGCAATGATGCCCATTATACCAACATTGCCACCACCATACACCAGCGTTACACCATGCGTTGCCATGAGCTGCGCGAGCGCAACCGTATGTGTTTTGAAGAGGGGATTGTTACCAAATTTCGAACCGCAAAAAACCGCAAGCGAACGTATGGCCATAAACCTGTTAATTTGCACAAAGGGAATATAAATTTGCCTATCTTCAAAAATTCATAATACAAAAACAAGACTCCTAAAAAAATCTATATGTCGGCCGGATTATTGTTCTCGTTTGTCATCGGTTATTTCGTTCTTTTATTGATTGTAGCCTGGTACACTTCACGCAATTCAAATAATGATTCTTTCTTTATCGGCAACCGCAGCAGTAACTGGATGCTGGTGGCATTCGGGATGATCGGTACATCGCTATCGGGTGTAACGTTTGTTAGTGTGCCCGGTACGGTAGGTGATTTTGCAGGCGACGCTTTCAAAGGGTTTAGTTATTTCCAGGTAGTGATCGGTTATTTTATCGGGTACTTTGTGATTGCATATGTACTATTGCCGCTGTACTACCGGCTCAATCTCACTTCAATTTATAACTACCTGCAGCATCGTTTTGGTTTCTTTTCATACAAAACAGGCGCCTTGTTTTTTATTCTATCCAGGACGGTCGGCGCGACCGCGAGGCTGTATCTCGTGATCAACGTATTGCAGATCTTTATCCTGGACAGGATGGGTGTGCCATTCACCGTTACGACACTCATCTTTTTGGTAATGATCCTGCTGTACACATTCGAAGGTGGTGTGAGGACGATCGTTTATACCGATACGCTGCAAACCTCATTTATGCTGATCGGGCTGATCGTTTGTGTAGTGTATATATTGTTCAATCTTGATCTGAATATGGTGAGCGCCCTCGAGGTGTTGAATGCAAAAGGTTACACCGATATTTTTAATACCGATCCCGGCAGCAAAGGATTTTTCCTCAAGCAGATCATTGGTGGCGCATTTATCACAATCGCCATGACGGGGCTCGACCAGGAGATGATGCAGAAGAATATCAGCGTCAAAAACCTGAAAGACTCCCAGAAAAACATGGTTACTTTCAGTACCATCATCGTTTTTGTAAACTTTTTATTCCTGCTCCTGGGAGGTTTGCTCTATCTGTTTATGCTGCAAAACGGCGCAGGATATGAAGGCAACCAACTCGTCGCCAATGGAACCAATATTATCGGTGATGACCTGTTCCCGACGGTAGCACTACAATACCTGCCTGAAGCCATCAGTATCATTTTCATTATTGGCCTGATATCAGCGTTGTTCCCCAGTGCCGATGGTGCCCTTACCGCGCTCACTTCATCATTTTGTATCGATCTGCTGGGCCTCAAGCGCAGGGAGGACTGGACTGAGAAAAAAAGAAGAAGGGTGCGCCTGACCGTTCACCTGATTTTTACGATCGTATTTTTTATATGCATTCTAATTTTCAAGCTCATCGACAACAAATCCATCATTTATGTTATCCTTGACCTGGCGGGATATACATACGGACCACTTTTAGGTTTGTTTGCTTTTGGTATCCTGACAAAGCGTGTGATAAAAGATGGACTTGTGGTTACGGTGATTTGCCTGGTAGCGCCTGTGCTTTCTTACCTGTTGAGCAAATACTCCGCAGAGGTACTCGGCGGATACCAGGTGGGCATAGAATTACTCATCATCAATGGATTTCTTACTTTTATGGGTCTAATGTTGATATCAGAGAAGCCCGCGGCTTCGATTAAACAATAATTGTTTTGAATATTATTGATCCAGGCATCCAGGAATATGCTGAGTCACTCACCTCGCCGGAAGACGACCTGCTCCGGGAAGTGAATCTTTTTACCAAAGAGAATCATACGGAGTATCAAATGCTCAGTGGGCATTTGCAGGGTAAACTCCTGGAAATGATCAGCCGGATGATCCAGCCCCGCCGTATCCTCGAGATCGGCACCTTTACCGGTTATAGCGCCCTATGCCTGGCCAGGGGACTGGCTGCTGATGGCCAGTTACACACCATTGAATTGAGAGAGAAAGACGCGGCTACTGCGCGTGGCTTTTTTGACCGTTCTGAATATGCAGACCGGATAATTTTGCATACCGGTAATGCGTTAGAGGTAATTCCTGCTTTGAATGAAACCTGGGATCTTGTTTTCATTGATGCAGACAAGGTTTCATATATAGAATATTTTAAGATTGTTTTGCCCCAGGTACGCCAAAACGGTTTTATCTTAGCAGATAATATTTTTTTCCATGGCGAGGTGATGGAGCAGCCCGTAAAAGGAAAGAATGCCAAAGCCATCAGAGAATTTAACGAATTTGTGCGCGCCTGCAAAGAAGTAGATAAAGTAGCGATCACTTTACGCGATGGACTTTACCTGGCCAGAAAACGATAATTGAAATTTTAAAATCATAATCCTCCTATCCATGCAGAATTTCCGCATTTGCCTGTTTTCATTTCTGTTGTTTGCCGGGCTAAAAGTCCAGGCACAACAGGAAGCGGTGATTAAAAATTACATCGAAACCTATCGCGATATTGCCATTGAGGAAATGCATAGAACCGGCATCCCAGCTGCTATCAAACTTGCGCAGGGAATACATGAGACCGCTGCCGGAACCAGCGACCTGGTAAGACGATCTAACAATCATTTTGGTATCAAGTGTAAATCCAACTGGACCGGTGAATCGGTAAAACATACCGACGACGCTCCGAATGAATGTTTTCGCAAATACGCTGACCCCCTTGAATCATATCGTGATCATTCGGATTTTTTAAAAGGCAGCAAGCGCTATGCTTCTCTTTTTACGCTCGATCCTCTCGATTTCCCCGGTTGGGCACACGGACTGAAAAAAGCAGGCTACGCTACCAATCCGAAATACCCGCAGATCATCATAAAGCTTGTTGAAAAGTACCAATTGCAGGACTATACGCTGATCGCAATGGGAAAAATGGAGCCGAAAGAAACGATGCTTGCGAGGAGCAATGATGTTGCAGCCCCGGCCGATGCGGTAATTGATGCTAGTAATCCTGTCAGTAATGTAATTGCTAAGCCGGCTAAAAATTATCCATCTGGCGAGTTTAAGATCAACGATACAAGGGTTGTGTATGCACAGGCGGGCGCTTCTTATCTCTCCCTGGCGCAACAATATAATGTTTCGCTGAAAAGGATTTTTGAGTTTAATGAACTGCCTGAGCTGGAAACAGTGTACCAGGATCAATTGATCTTCCTGCAGCGTAAAAGAAAAAGTGGCGCTGCTGAGATACATGTGGTAAAAGCGGGTGAGACCCTCCAGGATATCGCCCAGGAACAGGGCATCAGGATGGAATCGCTTCTTGAATATAATCACCTGCAGCCCCATATGCAACCGGCGGAAGGCGAACAGTTATATTTGCGTCATAAAGCTCCGGCTATGCCAAAATTGAATCAGAAAGTGATCGCTGCAAACAATGCTGTAGGTACAAATACTGTAAACCAGTTCTAATATTAACTGCTTGCTGCCCCCAAACTATGTCGGTTGTAAAAGTGCATGATAAAACATTCGGGATCTATCTTCCGGAAGAAACAATACTTCAGCGGGTAAAGGAACTGGCCGCTGCGATCAATGAAGACTATGCCGGTAAAAGGCCTTTTTGTATCGCGATATTAAATGGCTCTTTCATGTTCGCGTCGGACCTGTTTAAGCAACTAATCATTGATGCCGAACTTTGTTTTATTAAACTGGCCTCTTACAAGGGCATGAAAT
The DNA here is from genome assembly GCA_023412975.1 of Bacteroidota bacterium. GTDB lineage: Bacteria > Bacteroidota > Bacteroidia > Chitinophagales > Chitinophagaceae > Terrimonas_B. Next base: position 9,120 of record JAEZRB010000335.1, read on the forward strand.
CTTCGGGCAATATCGTAACCTCTATCGGGCTGGATGATGATCTGTTTGATAAGGATGTACTCATCGTGGAAGATATTGTTGACACTGGTAAAACCCTGCATGAATTTTTACCACGACTCCTGCATCAACAACCCCGGTCACTTAAAATAGTAACGCTGCTACACAAGTCGGAAGCAACACAGTTTCCTCTTACGCTTGACTACATAGGCTTTGAGATTCCCGATAAATTCGTCATAGGATATGGGCTGGACTATGATGGATTGGGACGTAACCTGAAAGAAATTTATCAGTTGGTGTAGATAAATCGCCATTTCGATACAGAGTTAAGTTGATGGCTTGCAGCTATGGTCGGCAACCAGTATCTTGTACCTGTTTAACCCGCACACGGGTTATTCTTCAATTCTATATCTGCTTTGAAGACTGCTTGTTACATATTATTCTGTCTTTTGATTTGCCATATTGCCCCTGCGCAACAGTACTACCTGCGCGGTGAAGTCAAGGATGAGTCGGGCAATCCCCTGCAGAACGTGAAGATCCTTCAGTTGCGGACCGGCTATATTTATAAAAGTGGTTCAATTGGATCTTTTGGTATTGCACTGCATCAAAAGATCGACAGCTTTAGCTTTTCGCATGATGGATACATTACGCAGAAAGTAACCGTGAATGCTGATAATTATCTCTCAGTACAACTCAAATTAGCTCCTGCCAATGTTTCTACCGCCCGCCTGAACAAACTACTCTCATTTACCCGGGGTATGGCCAAGGAAGATCACCGGAAATGGTTTACGGGCGATGAAACCTATGCCAGCATTGTCGAGAATAAGTTCGTTAATACGCACCGGTTTCCTTCCACGGGTATCACGCTCAACGTGGACCGTGCATCGTATAGCAATGTCCGCCGTTTTATCTCGGGCAATTCCATCGTACCTCCAGATGCGGTGCGGATCGAGGAGATGCTCAACTATTTTAATCTAAATTATATTCCGCCGCGCAGGAATGACCTGTTTCATGTCACGACACAACTCACGTCCTGTCCCTGGAACACAAGTAACCAGCTGTTGTATATTGATCTGTCTGCAAAAAAACTCGACCTGGCCAGCCTGCCACCCAGTAACCTTGTCTTCCTGGTGGATGTGTCTGGTTCAATGGACATGCCCAACCGGCTTCCGCTTTTGAAGTCTGCGTTCAGACTGGTCGTAAACAATTTGAGGGCCCAGGACTCAGTATCCATCGTGGTGTATGGAGGTGTAACGGGTATTATGCTCAATACCACCAGTGGCGCAGATAAAGAAACGATATTAAGAGCGATCGATGATCTCACCCCTGGCGGCTCCACACCGGGTGAGTCGGGTATTACACTTGCCTACAGCCTGGCCAAAAGACATTTTATTGTGAATGGTAATAATCGGGTGATCCTGGCTACTGATGGTGATTTTAATGTCGGACTCAGAACGGAGGAAGAACTTGATGAACTGATATCAAGAAATAAGGAATCGGGTATCTATCTCACCTGCCTGGGAGTAGGTATGGGTAATTACAAAGACTCAAAGATTCAGACACTGGCCAGGAAAGGGAACGGCAACTTTTCCTACCTCGATAATTTTAATGAAGCGGAGAAAGTATTGATGAAGGAATTTACGCAAACCCTGTACTCGGTGGCGGATGATGCGTTCATGAACATAGAGTTTAATCCCCAGTATGTGAGAGAATATCGATTATTGGGCTTCGACAATAAAGTGGGGGCTTTAAATGATACAACGGCACAGGTTGAAGGTGGCGAAATAGGTTCGGGATATGCGATGATGGGTATTTTCGAAATTGTGCCTGAATCGATGGATTCATTGGCCCTGTTTAGTGATCCGGTAGCGCATATCAATTTACATTACAGGTTGCCGGGGGATACCAGCACAAAGGTATTTCGATACGACTGTCCCGGTAATTTCAAATCCTTTGCAGAACTGGATAAATATTACCGCTTTTCTGCCGCGGTCGCCATGTTTGGCTCATTGCTCAGGCAGTCAACCTTTACCAAAAACATAGACTGGAACGATGTATTATTGCTGGCCATTGCATCAGCAAGCCCGAACGACCAGCTGCAAAAGGAATTCATTTCGCTGGTCGAACACGCAAAAGTTATTTATTCAAGGGGAAAGAAAAAACGGAGGTCCGATTAATGGTGATGATGCTGATGCTCTTCCACCATTTTCGTGAAATCTTCCGCGCTGATCTCCTGGTCGGTGGGGTTTAGCTTTGTTTCACCCCATTCAAACAATTTCTGAGTCTGGATGCGGTTGTAAGAATCTTCCACGTATTTGCGATCCTTCATCATTTTTTCGACGTAGTCGGTGATCCAGGGTTGATCTTCCGCAACGGGCCCCATACCGCCCATATAGCCCATCAGTTGTTGCCTGGCAAATTCACGGATCTCATCGGGTTGTACCTGTATGCCGTTTTCCTGGACGATCTTATCGGTGATGAGGGTCCATTTTAATTGCTTCAGGAAAGTAGGGAACTCTTTTTCTACCTGTTCATCCGATTTTCCTTCGGCCTCGGGGTCACCCTGTGTCTTCACCCATTTCTTTAAAAAGCCTTCAGGAAATTGTATCTCTGTCTGGTCGGTCAGTGTATGGAAAAGCTGGTCATGGATCTGGTTTCTTGCCTGGTTGTTCCAATGCGCCTGTATTTCCTCTTTTACCTTATTACGGAAATCAGCTTCTGATTTTACTTCCTGGCCGGGATAAAGCTGGTTGAAGAATTCTTCATTCAACTCCCTTTTTTCCAATAAACCGATCTTAGTGATCTGGAGTTTAAAATGTTTTTTAAGTGACTCTTTATCGTCTTTGTCGATACCCAGGTCGCTCGCAATAAATTCCAGCTCTTTTTCATCAAAAGCGTTATCAAGCTGAACGATCACAAAATCATTTGTGACCTTTCCGATCATATTGGGACGAAAATCTTCCTTGAAATATTTTACCAGCAGCGAATTGTCTTTTGTAATACCATTTTCAATGTCATTCCCGTTTTCATCCACTTCAGTAAACACCAGGTTCAGTACGTTTTCTTCTGACTCCACTTTATCCTGGTCTTTCATGTTGCCATACCTGTTTTGAAGACGGGTGATCTCGTTGTTGATCATTTCATCTGTAACAGTTACAACGTACCGGGTTATTTTAGCCGTGGCCAGGTCGGGCAACTGAAACTCTGGTTTCATCCCGATCTCAAAATGGAAAGTATATTCAGCCGGGTTATTTACATCCAGCTGGCGGATATCTGTTTCCAGTGGTAAGGGCTGGGCAAAAATATCCAGCTTATCATTTTCAAGATAACCGATCAGTTCACGGTCTACCGAACGAAGCACTTCATCGGTAAAAAGGGAGGGGCCGTACATCTTTTTGATAAGACCGGCGGGCACCATTCCTTTACGGAAACCAGGAATATTTGCTTTTTTACTGTAGTCCTTAAGCGCTTTTTCGAAGGAAGGCAGGTAATCTGTCTTCTCCAGTTTCACGGTGAGTTTTTCGTGTAACAAGCCGATGTTTTCCCTGGTAACTGTTGCCATATAGAAAGTTTAAAATCGGAAAGTTTAAGCGCTTAAGGCCGGGCTGTTTGTCTTGCAGTCCTGGCTTTTTTAAGTGCTTAAACTTCCTGTGCGGGTGGAGGGACTCGAACCCCCATGCCTTGCGGCGCCAGATCCTAAGTCTGGTATGTCTACCAATTTCACCACACCCGCGGGTTGGGGTTGAGAAGATTAAGATAGAGGTTAAGGTTAAGTCGAGGAATTCATCAGCCGCTAACTTTTAACCTTAAACTTTATGCCATTATACATTAAACTTCACAAAACCACCTCTTAAATTGGGCTGCAAATGTATGGCATTTATATAAATGCACTACAGAAAATGGTGTATATTATGAGCACGTTAGGAATTTTTCTTTTCCAGGCATTTATGCTACTGCCTGTAATTCAGTAAATTCGTAGCGAAAGCGAGGTGTTAATGGAGACCGTCGAAAAAACCCCCAAATACAATCTTAATGAAGAGCAGGAAAAGAAGCTGATCCTGCGGGAATACCGTTCCCTGATGCGGTCGCTCAAGGCAAAAATAAAGCCCGGCGACAAAGAACTATTGCGTACCGCCTTTGAAATGGCCGTGGAAGCGCATAAAACCATGCGCCGTAAAAGCGGTGAACCCTATATTTTGCATCCCATCGCGGTGGCAAAGATCTGCGTGGAAGAGATCGGCCTGGGTGTTCGCTCCACCATCTGCTCATTGCTCCACGATACCGTGGAGGATACCGATATTACCCTCGATGATATTGAAAGGGAATTTGGACAGGAGATCGCCCGGATCGTGGATGGTCTGACCAAGATCTCAAACGTAATCGACATCAACGGCTCGCAACAGGCCGAGAACTTCAAGAAGATCCTGATGACGCTCACCGATGATCCCCGCGTGATCCTGATCAAACTTGCCGACCGCCTCCATAATATGCGAACACTGGAAAGCATGAAGCGGGAGAAGCAATTGAAGATATCATCCGAAACCGTATATGTATATGCACCGCTGGCGCACCGCATGGGTCTTTACACGATCAAAACGGAGATGGAAGACCTGGCCATGAAATACATGGAGCCGGAGATCTACCGGGATATTGCCCGCAAGCTGGCCGAGACAAAAAGGGAGCGGACAAAATATATTAACGAGTTTATCAAACCTATCCGCGAAAAACTGGAGCGCAGCAATTTCAAATTTGAAATATACGGCCGGCCCAAAAGCATACATTCCATTTCCAATAAAATAAAAAAGAAAGGCGTGGACTTTGAGGAAGTGTACGACCTTTTTGCGATCCGGATAATTTTGGATTCACCCCACGAAAGGGAGAAGGAAGACTGCTGGAAAGTATATTCCATGGTTACCGACGAGTACACGCCCTCACCCGAACGCCTCAGGGACTGGCTGAGCAATCCTAAGTCCAATGGATATGAAGCCCTGCATACTACAGTAATGGGTCCGCAGGGGAAATGGGTGGAAGTGCAGATACGCACCAAGCGTATGAATGAAATAGCAGAGAAAGGCCTTGCCGCACATTATAAATACAAAGAAGGTGGAACCGACGAAAGCCGCTTTGATAAATGGTTTCAGCAGATCCGCGAAGTAATCTCCGGCCAGGAGACAGATAGTATCGATTTTCTCCAGGATTTTAAAACAAGTTTTCTCGCCGAAGAAATTTATGTGTACACGCCCAAGGGTGATGTTAAGATGCTGCCTGTCGGGTCAACAGCACTTGATTTTGCTTTTGCCATTCACAGTGCCATTGGGGTAAAAACGATCGGCGCCAAGGTGAACCATAAACTGGTGCCCATCAGTCATAAACTTCGGAGCGGTGACCAGGTGGAGATCATTACCAGCAACAAGCAAAAGCCTTCCGAAGACTGGCTCACATTTGTTGTTACGGCCAAGGCCAGGGGTCGTATAAAAGACGCTTTAAAAGAAGAGAAGAAAAAAATAGCCGACGAAGGAAAATATACGGTGCAAAGAAAACTCGAGGGGATCGGCGCTACTTTGAACCAGCACAATATCGATGAACTGGTGCACTGGTACAAACTACAATCGCATCTTGATCTTTTTTACCAGGTAGCAGTTAAAAATATTGACCTGAAGGATCTCAAGGAGTTTACGGTAATTGGAGACAGGATAGAAGCACCTAAGCCTGTAAAGACTGTCCATGAGCTGAAGCAGGAACTTAGCCCTGCACCGGCTACAGGCGCAAGAAAAGACGCTGAACTTGTAATATTTGGAGAAAGCAGCGATAAAATCGTTTATAACCTCGCTAATTGTTGTAAGCCCATACCCGGCGACGATGTTTTCGGTTTTATCACCACCGGAAAAGGGCTTACGATCCATCGCACCAACTGTCCTAATGCAGCCAAACTCCTGGCCAACTATGGTCACCGTGTGGTTAAGACCAAATGGGCTAAAAATAAGGAGATCTCTTTCCTTACAGGTTTGAAGATCGTGGGACTCGACGATGTGGGTGTGGTAAACAAGATCACCAGCCTGATCTCGGGCGATCTGCGAATCAATATTTCCGCACTTACTATTGAAGCCAAGGAAGGATTATTCCAGGGAAATATAAAATTGTTTGTCCACGATAAGGAAGAGCTGGAAAAACTGGTACAAAGCCTGAAAAACCTGCCCGGCATTGAATCCGTGGAACGTTTTGATACGGAAGATATTCCCTGAGATATACACATTAACCGGGTATTTTTAAGGCCCGGTGCATTTACTAAAATGAAATGATTCAATCCTTTCGAATTAATTCGCTTGCTTCGTTCCCGGGGCCTTATTTTTGCGCCGGTCAAGACGACTGAAAAATATAATAAATCCAGCTATGGTAGATGTAATACTCGGCCTCCAGTGGGGCGATGAAGGAAAAGGAAAGATCGTTGATTATTTCGCGAAAGACTATGATGTTATTGCCCGTTTCCAGGGAGGACCCAACGCGGGTCATACTTTATACATCGGCGATAAAAAAGTGGTTTTGCACCAGATACCTTCGGGAGTTTTTCATTCCAACAAGCTAAACCTTATCGGAAATGGGGTCGTGCTCGATCCCATAACGCTCAAAAAAGAATGCGAGATCGTAGCTGGCTTTGGAGTTGATCTCCGCCAGAATCTTTTTATTTCTGAAAGAGCCCACCTGATCCTGCCAACACACCGTGCACTGGACAAGGCATCCGAAACTTCGAAAGGCAACCAGAAGATCGGTTCCACACTAAAAGGTATCGGGCCAACCTATATGGATAAAACCGGTCGTAATGGCCTGAGGGTCGGAGATATTTTGGATAAGAATTTTACAACATCCTATATCAAATTGCGACTGAAGCATCAGCGGCTGCTGGACAACTATGCTTTTAACGAGGATATTTCGGCCTGGGAAGAGGAATTTTTCGAAGCTCTTGAGTTTCTCAAAGAGCTGAACATTGTAAATGGTGAATATTTTATCAACAAGCAATTACAGGCAGGAAAAAAAGTGCTGGCAGAAGGCGCGCAGGGCAGTATGCTTGATATTGATTTTGGAACATTTCCCTACGTCACTTCTTCCAATACGATATCAGCAGGCGTTTGCAATGGGCTGGGTATCGCACCGCAAAAGATCAGGGAAGTGATCGGCATCACCAAAGCTTATTGTACCCGCGTGGGTGGCGGACCTTTTCCTACGGAGCTGGACAATGAAGTAGGAGAGGAATTGAGAAAAGCCGGTCACGAGTTTGGCGCCACAACAGGACGTCCACGCCGTTGCGGATGGATCGACCTAATTGCTTTGAAATTTGCCTGTATGATCAATGGCGTGACAAAAATCGTCATGACAAAAGCGGATGTGCTCGATGAATTCAAAGACCTTCATGTATGTACCGCGTACAAGTTGAATGGAGAGGAAAGTACAGAAATTCCCTTCCGTCTTGATAAGTTTGCTGTGGAACCTGTGTACAAAAAATTTCCAGGTTGGGATACGCCCAGCAGTGCTGCTACCACAGCGAAGGAGTTGCCCGGAACGATGAAAACATATATGGCTTTTATAGATGAATTTTTAGGGGTGAAGATCCATTATATTTCTAATGGTCCGGGCCGTAACCAGATCATTTCCATAGACTAAACCAAGGATTAAATTTTTATCCAAAAAAATTTGGTCAATTAAAAACTTCGCTGAAATTTTACTCCAATAACCCTATCTTATTATGGCACCAAAATCCGATAAGGCAAAAAAGACGGCAGGAAAAACTTTTTCTGATTCAAACAAAGCATCGGCGAAAAAAGATTCACCGAAGCCTAAGAAGAAAGACGAAGAGGATGATGATGATGACGACCTGGAAGATGATATGGAAGAGATCGCTCCAAAAAAGGGAAAGGCGGTATCTTCTAAAAAGAAAGGTCGCGATGATGACGACGACGATGATGATGATGATGACATTGAAAAGGAGGATGATTGGGACAAAGTAGAAGAGGAGGATGACTGGGATCCCGATTTTGCCGAATTCGACGTTCCTAAATCAAAAGGAAAAAAAGCCGGTCCTGGTAAGAAAGGTGCTATCGCTGATGATGACGACGATTTCAAAGTCGATGACGAATTCAAGGACATGTTTAGTGACAGCGACGACTTTGGTGATGAAGACGATGATTATTAATGATCCTTTTTACCTGATCAAGCAAATATCATTCTGAGTAATACAATATTCCCGGTTGACGATTTCCGGATGATCAAAGAAAAAGTGTTGAACTGGTTGCAACGGTTCGACACTTTTTGTTTTTTAGACAACCACCAATACCAGATACCGCCACATTCCCAGGAATGCCTGGTAGCCGCCGGCCGACGGGCTGCCCTGGAACTGCAACCCGGCACTGTGCTTGACCAGCTACGTGATTTTACTCGCCAACACGGGAATAAGTGGTTGTTTGGTCATATCAATTACGACCTGAAAAACGAACTTGAAGGGCTTAGTTCGCGTCAACAGGATCCTATTGGTTTTCCCTGTGTCTATTTTTTCGAACCCTCCGTGGTTTTGCATTTGAATGAGCATGAATTGAAGATAGATGCCAGTAACCCTGCGCAGATCTTTGAAGAGATCAGCAATATTGTTATAGAAGATGGGGAGCGGACCGGCAGTCTTGTTGATATCAGGCAAAGGCTACAAAAAGAGGAATACCTTAGCATCATTCAGAAGCTCCAGCAGCATATACTACGGGGCGATTGTTACGAGATAAATTTTTGCCAGGAATTCTTTGCTGAAAAAGCTGGTATCGATCCTTTGCTGGTGTACCGAAAGCTCAGTGAGATTTCACCAAACCCTTTCTCAGCTTTATACCGCGTGCGCGATAAATGGTTGCTATGTGCAAGTCCCGAGCGTTATATCAGGAAGCAGGGTCGGCACATCATGGCCCAGCCCATAAAAGGCACCGCAGCGCGTATTGCTGACAACCTGCAGGCGGATGAACATGCGCGGCATGACCTACTGCATAGTGATAAGGACAGGTCTGAGAATGTGATGATCGTTGACCTTATGCGCAATGATCTTTCAAAGGTATGTGAAGAAGGAACGGTGAAAGTGGACGAGCTGTACGGGATCTATTCATTTCCCCAGGTACACCAAATGATCTCTACCATCAGTGGCGAATTGAAAGAGGGGATTGATTTTAGCGACATCATCAAAGCCAGTTTCCCCATGGGTTCGATGACCGGTGCCCCGAAAAAAAGAGTGATGGAGTTGATCGATCAATATGAAACGACCCGGCGTGGAATATTCTCCGGCACGCTGGGATATATTTCTCCCAATGGCGACTTCGACTTCAATGTAATAATACGTAGTATAATGTACAATGCGTCGTCGCAATATCTCTCATTTCAAACTGGCTCCGCCATTACTTTCTACAGTGATCCTGGCAAAGAATGGGAAGAATGTCTCCTGAAAGCAGAGGCAATGAAGAAGTGTTTTCTATAACACCCGCAAAAAGTCATGTTGAAAGTGCGCAGTCGTTTGCGTGCACCAGCTCTGATTGCAAGTTTTGCCTGTTACTGACAATATGTAATAAAAGATTGACAACTACACTTGTAAGCTTTGTAAACCAGTCAGAAAAATCTATTGGTATGATGTTTGGATAATGAGGGGTATCATCAAATAAATACGTATGAAACAAATCAAAAAATTGCTTATTGGTGCGATGGCTTTCACTATTCTTTTTTCCAGTTGTAAAAATATGAACAAGACTCAGAAGGGCGCTGCGATCGGTACAGCGGGCGGTGGTGCCATGGGTGCAGTTATAGGGAAGGCTGCAGGTAACACTGCACTGGGTGCAATTATTGGCGCTACGGTGGGTGGTGTTGCCGGTGCTGTTATCGGTAAGAAAATGGACAAGCAGGCTGAGGAAATTAAAAATGAAGTTCCCGGTGCAAAAGTGGAAAGGGTAGGAGAAGGTAACGTAGTCGAATTCAGCAGCGCCGTTTTGTTTGGGTTTGATCAGTCAAACTTATCATCATCCGCGCAGTCTACACTGAATGACCTGGTACAGGTATTAAACAAGTATCCTGATACCGATCTCGAGATCCAGGGGCATACTGACAATACCGGTACTGACAAATACAACCAGGCCTTGTCGGAAAGAAGGGCTTCTACCGTTGCCAATTATCTCACGAGTCACGGTATCGCACTTGAAAGAGTAAGAACAGTGGGACTTGGAGAATCTTCTCCAAAGTATACCAACGACACAGAGTCCGGCAGGGCGCAGAACCGTCGTGTGGAATTCCTGATCACTGCCAACGAAAAGATGAAGGCAGATGCTGAAAAGGAAGCAAAAAATTAAGATCTAAGGCAGGAAATAATATACTAACACAAAAACACACTTATGAAAGCAAAAAACCTGGTGATTGCTCTCGCTGCAATCCTATTTTCTAGCGCTATTTATGCGCAATCAGCCACTACATTTGGAATTCGGGCTGGTGTTAACTTTCAAAATCTGAACGGTAGAGACTTCAACGACGACAAACTGGAAAACAAATTAAAGACGGGCTTTCATGCGGGCGTAAACGCGGAAATACCTGTAGGTATCGATTTCTTCCTCCAACCTGGGTTATTATTTAGCACAAAAGGTGCAAAAGCTGAAAACAGCGACAGGAAGATCAACCTTTCATACCTTGAACTGCCGATCAACTTTGTTTACAAACCTGAACTTGGTACAGGCAGAGTGATCATTGGCTTCGGTCCTTATGTAGCTTATGCATTAAACGGTAAGTTAACCGATCCCGATGATGATATTGAGTTTGGTGACCAGCCTGATGAATGGAAAGCTTTTGATGCCGGCGCCAACCTGCTCGCTGGTTATGAGTTCAGCAACAAACTTTCGTTCCAGTTGAATGCAGGTCTTGGTCTTACCCGTTTAAACAACAGACCCGACGGTGATAAAAACACTTCGATCAAGAACACCGGCTTTGGTGTTTCCCTTGGTTACAGATTTGGTCAGTAAGAATGATAACATACAAAATAAAAAAGCTGCTCAGCGAGCAGCTTTTTTATTGTTGGTATTGAAAAATTAAACCTTATACCGATAAACTATTCTTTTGATGAACGCCGGTTTTATTTTTTCGCAAAACTATAATTGATATAGATCGTGTTTCCTTCAAACAATACATTTGACCGGAGGTTCAGGGTAGCATCCGTAGCAGATACGATTTCAAACTTGTAGCCATCCGTCACGTCCTTTGCTTTTACACCTCCGGGCAGGCGTTTGTATTGCAGGATCGTCTGGCCGTTCTCCAGCCGGTATGACCAGACAATATTTCTTTCACCCGGTGTGCAGTCTGTTGCATCGTTTTGCGCGATGGTATATGAACCATTACCATTGTTGGGAAAAATCCAGGTGCTTCCTTTCAGGCAATTTTCATTGCCTTCGCCCAGCAGGGTTAGTTTGACGTTTCCCTGAGGCGAACCATCATAAGTAATATTCTCCAATACCCAGGTGCCCTTGATATCCTCCCGCTTTGCCGTTGCCGTCGCATTTTTTGATGATGAACACGAACTTGCGAGGATCATGACTCCGGCGATGAGGGGAAGGATCTGAATTGCTTTTTTTGTAACCATAAGAAACTGTTTTAGTACATATAGGAAATATTGTGCCTGTTTTTAACAGGATAAAAAAAACCGGCTTTACGCATCGCATAAAGCCGGTGGAATATCTTTTGTTTCGCTTAACGGGAACTCGAAACCGATGCGTCCGTACTTAATAATAAATCAATAGACTCTTTAAGTATTTGAATTTTTTTCGACAAAAACAGGTTCATCTTTTCTTCCGGCAGCCTCATATCATATTTGCCTGCCGTAGCCACCTGGTTGTCAAAATTAGGATTGATCTTCTCGAAATCAGCCATCTCCATGTCTACATGCTTTACAATGATAGAGGCGTTATAACGGCCGTTGATCGTTTTTACAATTGTACAGTCCTCCTCTTCGGGAACAGCCGTAGCTGTTTTAACGGCCAGCAGATAATTCGCAGTCTCTTTTTTGGTAAGCGTGGTCAGTCCGCCGCTACCTTCCATGATATAATGCGTAGCAATGAATTTTTTTACATGCTTTCTGGATTCTGCAGGCAGGTATTTCTGAAGGGTCCAAAAATCACGGCTACCGCTTCTTTTTATCGCTGAGTTCACCTTGCCGGGGCCGCCGTTATAAGCAGCGATCACCAGCAACCAGTCACCATACAATTTGTACAGGCTGTTCAGGTATTTTGCGGCAGCATTTGTGCTTTTTGTAATATCTCTTCTTTCATCCACGGTACGGTTGATCCGCAGACCAAGATTGCGGCCAGTGGCTGGCATCAATTGCCAGGGACCAACAGCGCCGGCCCATGAACGGGCGTTTGACTTGAGTTGCGATTCGATTACGGCCAGGTATTTCAGCTCCCTGGGCAGACCATGTTTATCCAGGATGGCATCGATCTTATTGAAATACGGGCGGGCCTTCGATTTCAGGCTGGTCAACATCTTGCTATGGCTGTCGATATAACCTTCCACGAAATTGATGGCGAGAGGATTGAGCTGGGTAATATTGATATTGTCGTCTTCCCGGGTTGTAAAAAGGTCTTTGAACTCATCTTTAGGGTCGGCCAGGGGCTGACTAACTGAGTCCTTATCCAGAATATCCAGGGTGTCGGAAGCAGGGAAATAACCTTTTTCGTTGTTAGCGTAACCAGCGGTGGAGGCGATGGCGATAATACACGAAATCCCAATTTTAATAAACATCACAGCGAAATTTTAATAAAAAAAGATACCCTCACTTGCGTTGGGGTTCAGTTTTTTAGGACGGTTCGGCCGGAGTTGGATCACTCTTAATGGGTCATAAGCTGGTTCGAAATGCGGAGCAAATCTAACTCTTTAAACCGATTTGACATCACCTGCACGCCAAAAGGCATGCCAGTACTGTGTTTGAATAATGGGAGGGAAATCGCGGGAATACCCACTAAATTGGCCATAACTGTATAAATATCAGCCAGGTACATGGCAATTGGGTCGTTTATTTTGTCGCCGATCTTAAAGGCGGGAGAAGGCGCAGTAGGCAGGAAAATCAGGTCGAAATCGTTGAAAATCAGTTGGGTTTTGTCAAATAACAATTTTCTAACTTTTTGAGCACGTGTGAAGTAGGCGTCGAAATATCCGGCGCTCAGCACAAAGGTTCCAAGCATGATCCGTCGCTTGACCTCTTTACCAAAGCCCTCCGAGCGGCTCTGTTTATAAAGCATATTCAGGTCGGAGGCATTGGAATGGCGATAGCCGAATTTAACTCCATCATAACGCGAAAGGTTAGAAGAGGCCTCCGCGGTCGTGAGAACATAGTAAGCTGGCACGATATGGTCGATCAGCTCAAACCGGACCGGAGCTACAGTATGGCCCTGCTTTTCCAGGTCTGCCAGCTGCTTTTTTATCGCATCGCCGATTTCGGGGTCGAGACTGGGATGGTCAACTGCCTCGGGGAACCAGGCGATCCTGTATTTTTTATCCGGGTCTTTTGCATACTGGTCGGAATAATCATCGACGGTAGTATGAGAAACGGTACTGTCAAATTCATCTGCACCAGCCATTACCTGCAGCGCCAGTGATACATCATACACGGCCTTTCCAAAAATACCGATCTGGTCAAAAGAAGAAGCATAGGCGATAAGGCCATAACGCGAGATCCGCCCATAAGTCGGTTTCAGCCCGATCACGCCGCAGAAATCTGCCGGCTGTCTCACCGACCCACCGGTATCACTGCCCAGTGAGATCATGCAGCAGCCACTTTGCACCGCTACGGCTGAACCGCCCGAAGAACCTCCCGGTACACGGGTTTCATCGAGGGCATTAAGCACTTTACCATAGGCCGAATTCTCATTCGTAGAGCCCATCGCAAATTCATCACAGTTGAGACTACCAATAATGATCGCTTCTTCCGCCAGCAATCTTTCAATGGCCGTTGCAGAATAAATAGAAATGAAATCCTGGTTATCGTGTTTTAAAATGCGTGAAGCGGCTGTGAGTGGATGGTCTTTATAAGCAATAACATCTTTGATGCCAACAACAACCCCATGCAGTCTACCGGGCGTTTTACCCGCTGCTCTATTCGCATCTAGCTGCCTGGCAGCTTCCATGGCTTCCTCCGCATATACATGCACGAAGGCATTCAAATGCCTGTTCAGGCGGATTTGTTCCAGGTAATGTTCTACAGCCTGTATACAGGAAGTCCTGCCTTCCCTTAACTGGGAATGGTAATGTTCAATAGAAATGAACTCAAACAAAAGCGGTTATTCTTATGTCAATGAAGAAGGAGAGTCGTTGAAGTTGATATCTTAGGTAGTCTTGATATCGTTGGCGCTTTCTTCAATTTCTTTCTTCACATTCGACTTGGCATCATTGAATTCACGAACGCCTTTGCCGAGGCCTCTCATCAGCTCAGGAATTTTACGGCCACCAAACAGCAACAAAACGATGATCAGGATAATGATGATTTCGTTTGTACCCAACACGCCTAACAAATATGGATATGTCATGATATAACAGATTAGACTCCAAAGATAAGGATAAGTATAATCAAAAGAATCAAAATAGGAACTGCTAAAATTGTCAGATTATTGAAACAAAAATCCCCCGCCAAAGGCAGGGGATCAGTTAAATATTGTGACAGCTTATTTTGCAGCTTCAGTTGTTGCCACAGCCTGGCGTTTTTCACGGATCCTGGCGCTTTTACCGCTACGCTTACGCTGGTAGAATAATTTAGCGCGACGCACATTACCTGTTTTGTTCAACACAATGGAATCCACGTTGGGGGATGCAAAGGGAAACACACGCTCAACACCTACGCCATCAGAGATTTTACGCACGGTAAAGCTGGAGGTAAAGCCGGTACCCTGGATCTTGATCACATCACCTTTGAACGACTGGATACGCTCCTTGTTTCCTTCAATGATCTTGTAATTGACAGTAATATTGTCCCCAGCCTTGAAAGAAGGATGCTTTTTCTTGTTACTCAGCTGTTCATGTACATAATCTATAGCGTTCATGACTCGTATTTTTAAGGACGGCAAAGGTAATAGTCAGGCCGGGATATACCAAATCTATTTTAGAATGTTTCGGTTTTCAGAATGCAAGCTTCATGCCTGCCGCGGCGACCGTTTTTCGCAGTTTAACTGGACCCATTTCCACTGAGCCCGATTGATTTATCGGGCTATGTTGACAGCTCGTTTTTCGCGGATCACCGTCACTTTGATCTGGCCCGGGAAAGTCATTTCAGTCTGGATCTTTTGTGCGATCTCGAAAGAGAGTTTATCGGAGTCACCATCGGTAACCTTTTCAGACTCAACGATTACGCGCAATTCACGACCAGCCTGGATCGCGTATGCCTTTTCCACGCCGGGGTAGGTCATAGCCAGGTTTTCAAGGTCTTTGATCCGTTGCAGGTATTGCTGCATGATCTCCCGCCTTGCGCCGGGGCGTGCGCCGCTAATGGCGTCGCAGGCCTGTACGATGGGGGCGATCACATATTGCATCTCCATTTCATCGTGGTGGGCGCCGATGGCATTTACTACGGCCGGGTTTTCACCATATTTTTCAGCCAGCTTGGCTCCCAGCAGGGCGTGGCTCAGTTCACTTTCCTCATCAGGTACTTTTCCAATATCATGGAGCAGACCCGCTCTTTTGGCCAGTTTGGGGTTCAGACCCAGTTCAGCAGCCATGGTAGCGCAAAGATTGGCGGTTTCACGGCTGTGCATCAATAAGTTTTGGCCGTACGACGAACGGAAACGCATTCTTCCCACCATCCGTACCAGTTCTTTATGCAGCCCGTGAATACCGAGTTCGATCACGGTTCTTTCGCCAATTTCCATTACCTGGTCCTCGATCTGTTTGCGGGTTTTCTCCACCACTTCCTCGATACGGGCTGGGTGGATACGACCATCGGTCACCAGCCTCTGAAGGCTCAGCCTGGCGATCTCACGGCGAAGCGGATCAAAGCTGGAAAGGATTATCGCTTCAGGAGTGTCATCCACGATCAGGTCAACACCGGTAGCCGCTTCCAGGGCACGAATATTCCGGCCCTCACGACCGATGATCTGGCCTTTGATCTCATCACTTTCGAGGTTGAAAACGGTAATGGAGTTTTCAATCGCCTGTTCGGCAGCTGTCCGCTGAATAGTTTGGATAATGATCTTACGGGCTTCCTTATTGGCCTTTTGCTTGGCTTCTTCTATAATTTCCTGTTGCAGGACCAGGGCCTGGGTATTGGCCTCATGTTTCAGGCTTTCAACCAGTTGCGCCTTGGCTTCCTCGGCGGAAAGCCCGGCTATCTTTTCCAGGCGGCGGATATGCTCCTCCTGGTGTTTCTCCAGTTCGCTGCGTTTGATATTTACCAGGTCGATCTGGCGATTCAGGTTTTCTTTGATCGCCTCGTTTTCCTTCACCTGCTTTTCGAGGTTGGCTTCTTTCTGGCCTATCGACTGTTCTTTCTGCCTTATCCTGTTCTCGCTTTCGTTAATCTTCCTGTTTCTGTCGTTTACCTCTTTATCGTGCGCGGCTTTTAGCTGGATGAATTTTTCTTTTACTTCAAGTTCTTTTTCCTTGCGGATGGTTTCGGCTCTTAATTCGGCTTCTTTAAGGATATTTTTGGATTGCAGTTCGGCTTCTTCAATTCTTTTCTGTGTGTTTTTGGCAAAAATGAATTTGCCCGCGATGACGCCTATAATAAGGGCGGCAACACCAATTATTATTGATATTACATTGAGATCCATGAATTTTTTGTTTAATATTTTCCAAAATCATTGATTTAGTTCCTATCATTATCAGCCAGATAACTGATTCTAAACAGGTAATAGGCGAAGATACAAAACGGAAACTAATGCATGAAAATAAGCTACCGCGGTGAATGGCGCAATTAGGTGGCCGGACCAATTTTTCTTACTAACTTTCCATATCTCACTCAATTAACTGCGATGCAATTTTCTACATTAAAAACTGCTGTTACAATCCTTGCGTTTTCATTTGTGTTTATAAATTGTTCCAAGGGTGGCGGAGGCGGAAACAATCCACCTGCACCTACGGAGGAAAATTTATCGATTGGGATTGATCCCGATCCCGGCAGTGGGTTTGCCAAGGCCTTGGGTGCCAGTTACGATTTCAAATTGGAGATCAAATCGAAGATGCCTGCGCAGGGGGTAGAGGGCACCGTGGTATTCAGACGAGAAGCCGATAACAGCGTACTTTCCACTCAGAATATATCAGGGTCCAGTTCTCCAATCAATGTCACTATCTCCAATATTGCATTCAACGAAGTCGGAATCGTCGCGATCGATCTTAAGTCGAAATCAAAGCCCTCCAATACCGTGGCAAAAACGTTTAAACTGCACCGGAAGTAAATGGAAGGAATTGGGAATTGGTAATCATTGCTGTCAGGAATAAAATTTTGGATTATTGTCAAAACCTTTGACCCGCGGGGCTTCTATGACTTTTACTTACACTGGCGCTTTTCTTTTTTTTCGAAGCGACTGTGTACTTTTTTTCATCGGTGTCCATGGATGCCGGAACTCCCGTTCCGGCCAGCAATAACGGAACGGAGTTCCGTTTTACCAATCATCCGGACCTTTCGATTACCCTAATCCCGAAATCCTAATTCCTCCCATCTAACAGCTTTTCAATACTATTCAGTTTTTCAGATAACAAATCCTGATGGATATCAGAATTCCCCGCCTGTTGCTCGGTGGCCAGCCAGATCAGCACCATTGCGATATAGTCCTGCATATCCTTCCCGGCAAACTGGGTTTTATATTCGATGATCTTATCGTTGATGATTTTCACCGTACGGCGTACAGTTTCCTCGTCCTTAGGATGGAGCTTGATGCGGTAGTTACGGTCGGCTATCACGATGGTTGCTGCAATTAGTTGATCCATAACTTGCGATTTTAAAAAAGTCTTTCTAATTTGGATGACTTATTGATTTCAGACCTGACTGGACTTTATAACATACTGATTCGACCTTTAGAAGTTGTCGTTGAATGCCAAAAAGCTAGCCCATGTTTGCCAAAATTAAGTCATCAAACTTTATTGATGCCCTACACCTTGAATTAGTTAGTCACAACGACTGTGCACTCAAAGGAATCCTGAAAGATGAAAAAGGTAGTGTATGCAGTACACTGGAGCGGGAAGTCCCGGTCAGCCAAAGCCGCGTAGACTGGCGTGGTCTGGATGACCTGCCGTATGGTAAATATGTGCTTGAACTAACGCAGGGGGCAGAAAAAATGAAGGTGCATCTCGTCAAGAGGGTCTGATCACTGGCTTAGCATCGCGATACAACGATCGATTTCCCTGATATACGTATTGATCCTTTTCTCAAACTGCTTCTTTTCTTCGTCATCCATTTCATTATTGCTGAATTTCAGGATCTCCATCCGCTGCCGCAGCAGAGCGGTATTTTCCTGTGAAGCTGCAGCTTCCTTTTTTAAAGCCCCGAGTTCCTCCTTCAATGCATCATTTTCCTTTTGAAGTGCGGCATGCTGCTTTAGCAAATGCTGAACCTTTTCCTGGATCCTTTTTAAATGTTGTTCGGTCGCATTCATGGTTTGCACATTGACAGGTTAATAAACGTATGCTATTTCCTGATCTCCGCCTGCAGGTCTTTTTCCAGTGCCAGCATGATCTTGTTCATCCATCCGTCAATCTCCTGGTCGGTCAGCGTCTTTTCGGTATCAAGAAAAGTGAAATTGACCGCCATTGATTTTTTATCCTTGCCTAACTTTTCGCTTTCAAATACATCAAATAGGTTCAGACCCTGCAGTTTATTCAATTTCAATTTCTGCACGGTTTTCTCGATCTCTTCATAAACCAGTGCTGAGGGTACAATGATTGCCAGGTCACGCTGTACGGACGGGTATTTTGGAATCGGCTGAATGGCTGGTTTCTGATTGGCAGCCAACACTGATACCATGTTCCAGTCGATATCTGCAAAAAAAACCGTTTGCTTTATATCAAAACGCTGTAATACTTTCTTATGGACAATTCCTGCGCGTACGGCGGGTTTACCTTTCACCTTCCCAAGGATCATCGCTTCTGATTTATTATGCGTTGCGGCTTCAAATGAATCTATTTTTATGCCAAGTAGTTGAAAAACCCTGGTTACTACTCCTTTCAACAGGTAAAAATCGACGTTTGCCGGTTTGTTTTTCCAGCTTTCCTCGCCTGTTTTACCACTCATGTACAGGCAAAGATGATCAAGCTCCTCGTATTCGCCCGGGGCTGCCTGGCTATAGGTTTTGCCAAATTCAAAAAAGCGCAGGTCATTGTTTTTTCGGTTAAGATTGTATGCGATGGCCTCCAATCCGGTTTCCAGCATAGAGGGCCGCATTACATCCAGTTCCGCACTCAGGTTGTTCAGCATTTTCACCGTGCTCTGCAATTCTGCTTCGCTGAAATAGGCTGAGTTGGTGATGGAATTGGTCATGATCTCATAGAAGCCCAAGCCCACGAGGTAATCC
>JAEZRB010000043.1 GCA_023412975.1 Bacteroidota bacterium
GAATTCATCAGGAGTGTTCGTGAACGGGATCCGGGTGGAACAGGCGGATATCAATGCTTCTAACGGGGTCATCCACCGGATTGAGAAAGTGCTTATGCCAGCCACTGGCGACCTGGTTGCGACCGTGCAGACTGCAGGTTTGGGACTTGACTCACTGGTAAAAGCAGTACTGAGAGCGAGCAATGGCGCTGGAGGAGATCCCTCATTAATCACAGCCCTTCAGACCGGTCGCCTGACAGTTTTTGCGCCGGTGAACGCTGCATTCACCCAACTGCTACAGGCGCTGGGACTTAATGATATCAATGAAGTGCCCGTGCCAACGCTGGTAGCGGTGTTGAAATACCACGTTGTACCCGGACGTGCTTTTTCATCAGATCTCGCTAATGGCTCGCTTGCCATGCTGGCAGGTGGAAGCACTACAATTAGCATTTCAGGTACTCCATCCATAAGTGGTAGCGGGAATGCAGGTCTTAAGGCCAATATCACTAACACGAATATCATGGCAAGAAATGGAGTTGTTCATATCATAGATCGCGTGCTATTACCATAACCACCCATAGATGTCTCATCAGAAAAGGTTTGGTTTCGGGGAAATATTTATTTGGATTGTATAGATAATATATTATAAATTTAAACATGGACTTATTTTCAATCTCCCAGCTGGCCCGGTATTCGGGTATTAAAGCACATACAATTCGTATTTGGGAGCAGCGTTACGATGCCCTGAAGCCAAACCGTTCTGAAGGAAATACACGGTATTATGATAGCACACAATTACGTCGGTTGTTAAATATAGTAAGTCTTTCCGGTTCCGGGTACAGGGTGTCGGAACTCTGTGAAATGCCGGATAAAAAGCTTTTCGAACTGGTAAACAAAACGACCAGTGAACGGATTGATACTGCCGCAAAAACTGAATATTATATCTCGCAATTGATCGCTGCGGGAATGTCTTACGACGAGAATCATTTTGAAAAGATTTACTCAAGTTGTTTTGTAAGGTATGGAATGAAAGACACCTACACCCTGGTGATTTATCCTATGCTTGTCCGCGTGGGACTGATGTGGGCGGGTGATGCCATTCCACCGGCAAACGAACATTTTATCAGCAACCTCGTCAGGCAAAAACTATTCACCGCTATCGATTCACTTCCACCAGCTGCAAAAGGATCAGAAAAGTGGGTACTCTATTTGCGCGAAAATGAGTTTCATGAGATAGGACTGTTGTTTGCCAGTTACCTTTTAAGGCTATTTGGCCAGCAGGTGCTTTACCTCGGTGCCGATGTGCCGTTCGAATCACTGAGTAATTCGGTAAAACAGATCAGACCGGATTACCTGTTGTTTTTCCTGGTCCATAATGATCTGCCGGAAGAAGTAGATCAGTATACAGCAGATCTGCGAAAAATATTTCCCGGGAAAAAAATTTTTGTGGCAGCTGATGAATTCCTGCTGAACCAGTTGAATATACAGGGCAGGATACAGGGATTAAGATCAGTGGAAGAATTGGAAAATTTTCTAACAGTGAAAAGTATTGCGTAATTTATAATCAAATGGCGCGTATAGCAGTGATAGGATCTGGTTTTGCAGGCCTGAGCTCGGCTGCCTATTTATCGGCAGCCGGACACCAGGTAGATGTATTTGAGAAGAATGCTACGGCCGGTGGGCGTGCCAGGCAGTTTAAAACAGATAATGGTTATGTATTCGATATGGGACCCAGCTGGTATTGGATGCCGGGCGTATTCGACCGGTTCTTCCAGGATTTCGGATACAGGGTTTCCGATTTTTACCAGCTGGAACTGCTTGATCCGTCATTTGAAATGGTGTTTGATACCGGTAAATTGAAAATACCCGCGGATTATGATCAGCTTCGGGACCTGTTTGAATCCATCGAACCAGGAAGTGCGAACCGGCTTGACCGGTTTATGAAAGAAGCCCGCTTTAAATATGAGGCCGGTATGGAAAAACTTGCTTATAAGCCGGGACTGTCATGGACTGAATTTGCTGACCGGGACTTATTAAAAGGTTTATTTCGACTACAGGTATTTTCCTCATTTAGTAAGCATGTAAGAAAATATTTCACACATCCCTGGTTGGTTTCGTTAATGGAATTTCCGGTACTCTTCCTGGGTGCCATGCCATCGGAGACGCCGGCGCTTTACAGCCTGATGAACTACGCAGGGCTGAAGCTCGGCACCTGGTACCCAATGGGTGGGTTTGGAAAACTGATCGAAGCGATGATAGAGGTTGCGAGCCGTCAGGGAGTTCGCTTTCATTTCAATGCCCCTGTTGAACAGATACATATTGATAACGGTATCGCTTCGGCTATCGTGGTAAAGGGGAAACGAATGTCATACGATGCCGTGGTGGCCGCGGCCGATTACCAGCACATCGAAAGTCAGTTATTGCCGACTGAATTTCGAAATTACCCGGATTCTTATTGGGAGAAAAAGACCCTGGCGCCTTCCTGCCTGATCTATTTTATCGGGCTGAAAAGGAAAACAAACCTGCCGCATCACACACTTTTTTTTGAAGAAGATCTTTGGCAACACTCACTTGAAATTTACAAAAATCCCCGCTGGCCAACTCGTCCTCTTTTCTATAGCTGTTGCCCTTCAAGGACTGATCCATCTGTAGCACCTGAGGGTAACGAGAATCTTTTTTTATTAATGCCCATCGCGCCCGGTCTGGATGATGATGAACAAACCAGGGAAAAGTATTTTGAGATCATGATGCGTCGCCTACAGGATTATACGGGCTATGATCTTAAAGAGCATATAGACTACAAGAGATCATATTGCATCCGGAATTTTATTGAAGATTATAATGCACTTAAAGGAAATGCCTATGGACTCGCCAATACCCTTTTGCAAACCGCCATTTTAAAACCAAGGGTGCGGAACCGGAAAGTTCCGAACCTTTTTTATGCCGGGCAACTTACTGTACCGGGGCCAGGGGTACCTCCTGCCCTGGTCTCCGGTAAGATAGCTTCCACTCAATTACAGAAATACCTAAACGCGGTTATACATGAAACGATTGTTTGATAAACTTTCAGCAGATGTCAGTAAGCTGACGACACGCAGTTACAGCACCAGCTTTTCGATGGGCATTTTCTTTTTACATAAAGATCTGCGCGACTCGATATATGCGATCTATGGATTTGTACGGCTGGCAGATGAGATTGTCGACAGTTTCGAAGGATATAACAAGGTTTTTCTGCTCGAGAAACTAAAGTCAGACACACGAGACGCTATTGAACACAGGATTTCCACCAATCCTATTCTCAATTCTTTCCAGGCTGCAGTACATAAATACCAGATCGAACCGGAACTTATCAGCCTTTTTATACAAAGCATGGAGATGGACCTGGAAAAAGTGGAATATAACACCGCCTCCTACCAGCGGTACATACTAGGGTCGGCAGAAGTGGTGGGATTGATGTGTCTTCATGTTTTCTGCGAAGGCGACAGGAAAATTTACGAGGAGTTAAAGCCTTATGCCATGAAACTCGGCGCCGCGTTTCAAAAAGTCAACTTTCTTCGTGATATGAAAGATGATTATGAGATATTGGGTCGCAGTTATTTTCCGAATATCGAGATCGCCGCGTTTTCATACGATGCCAAATTAGCTATTGAAAAAGAAATAGAGGAAGATTTTGCGATCGCCTATGAGGGTATAAAGAAATTACCCTATTCCTCACGCGGTGGTGTTTACCTGGCATATGTATACTATCGCTCCCTTTTCAAGAAAATCAAACGCCTCCCACCCCATCGCGTTTTATCTGGTAGGATCAGGATCCATAATGGTCGAAAACTAGGCCTGATGCTGAACAGCCTTTTTGAATATAAAATGAACCTATTGTAAATCTGACACAATATTTGAGGTATAAACTAACTATATCATGAGCAACATTTTCATCTACATCCTGGTCACCATTGCAGCTTTCGCCGGTATGGAGGTCATCGCGTGGTTTACACATAAGTATATCATGCACGGGTTGCTATGGCGGCTCCACAAAGACCACCATAATAAGGAGTCGAAAGGTTTTTTTGAGCATAATGATTTCTTCTTTTTAATTTTTGCTATTCCTGGAGTCATTTGCCTCCTGGTCGGCATGCGGCAGGGTTATAATTTTATTTTTTGGATCGGGATGGGTATCACACTCTATGGCCTGGCTTATTTCCTGGTGCACGACATATTTATTCACCAGCGGTTTAAAATCTTTCGAAATACCAATAATCGTTATTTCAAAGCGATTCGAAGAGCACATAAAGTGCATCACAAACACCTCGACAAAGAAGAGGGCGAATGTTTTGGTATGTTATGGGTACCATTTAAGTATTTAAAGTCATCAAATAAAACGCTGTGAAGGAGTACACCTATTTATTAGTCAACTTTTTTACGGTAATCATCCCGCTGTTGTTCTCTTTTCACCCACGGCTCCGTTTTTACCAGGCCTGGCGGGCGTTTTTTCCGGCTGTGATACTGAGCGGGCTGGTCTTTATAGTTTGGGATGCATATTTCACTTCCATCGGTGTGTGGGGATTCAATGATCAATACCTTACAGGCATACGTATTGGGAACCTCCCGGTAGAAGAAGTTTTGTTTTTCTTTTGTATCCCCTACGCCTGTGTATTTACCTATTATTGTCTTAGCCTGCTAATTAAGATCGATATGGCACAAAAATGGGAAGACAGTGTAACATGGGCACTTGTCGCAGCGCTATTCATAGCCGGCATTGTTTATTATCAGCGTGTTTACACAGTCACAACTTTCTGGAGTCTTATGATCCTGTTGCTGTTCACAAGGTATATTCTCAAAGCCAGGTGGCTTGGCAGGTTTTATTTCGTATATGCCATACTGTTGCTCCCGTTTTTGATCGTCAATGGTGTGCTGACCGGTACAGGACTGGAATCTCCCGTCGTTTGGTATAACGAATCGGAAATAATGGGCTTCAGGATCGGAACAATTCCTCTTGAGGATGTTTTTTACGGGATGGGCCTGATACTACTCAACCTGTTGATCTTTTTGCCGCTTTTGGAAAAACAAAAACCGGAATTGCGGCGGGAACTGGTAATTCATTCAAAATAAATATGATGAAAAGAAGTCTACTGATATTGAATATAGTCGCATTGGTAGTTACAATTATTGTCAATTATTTGTCCAATACGGGCTACTTCAATGGCGAGACCATGTCCTCTGTATCTGACAGGTATGAAAACTTTTTTACGCCGGCGGGATACGCTTTTTCTATCTGGGGACTTATTTATCTTTCACTGTTGGCATTCCTTGTTTACCAATTCAGGTTATCTGCACGCGATCAGCAAAACGATATTAAAACGATCGGGGCCTGGTTTATCATCAGTTGTATCGCTAATTCTGCCTGGGTTGTTGCCTGGCTGTATGACCAGATCGGGCTTTCTGTTCTGATCATGGCGCTACTTTTCATTTGTCTTGCGCAGATAATAGTTAGATTGAATATTGCCACAACATCTGCACCACTCCAAAGAAAACTTCTGGTATATTTCCCCTTCTCCATTTACATCGGCTGGATTTCCGTTGCATTGATTGCCAACATAGCCGCATGGCTCACAAAAATGGGCTGGGATGGCTGGGGCATCAGCGAGTCTTCGTGGGCTGTCATTATGATCATTATTGCCGGGTTAGTGAACCTTTTCGTTCTTTGGAAAAGAAACATGGGAATGTTTGCACTCACTGGCGGTTGGGCCCTGGCGGCGATTGCGGTTGCAAATTGGGACACGGCATCAACCGTGGCAACTGTTGCGATAGCAACGGCAGTTGTGCTAATACTTAGTGTGTTGATCCATGCATTTGCCGGCAGAAAAAAGCCGCTACACGCGATCTCATGAAAAGGCCGGTTAGTGTCTTTTGGTTCAGGCGTGATCTGCGGGTAGAAGATAATAAGGCGTTTTCAAAGGCATTGAATAGTCCCTACCCTGTTCTACCAGTTTTCATTTTTGATAAGGAAATACTTCAACTACTTCCTGCTGCCCGGGACAGGCGTGTCGCTTTTATCAGGCAGTCGCTGGTTGAACTGGAAAAAGTTTTTAATAGCCTCGGATCATCATTATACGTCCTGTACGATACTCCCACCGAAGCGTTTAAACAGTTGTTGGCTGAGTTTGAAATAAAAGAAGTGTACGCCAATCACGACTATGAGCCTTACGCGATACAACGGGATGAAACAATAAAGAATTTGCTGGCATCAAATGGGATTGATTTTATTACCAGCAAAGACCATGTGATCTTTGAAAAAAATGAAATACTCAAACCCGACGGCAGGCCTTACACCATCTTCACACCATATGCTAAAGCCTGGAAGGAGAAATTTTTTACCTCGCCACAGTCATATACTGACAAACTCAGTTTTAATCATCGAGCATCCGGTATCCGGCATCACCTATCCAATATCCAGCATGCACGGCAGATTCCTTCTTTGGAAGAGATTGGCTTTGAGCAAATAGAAACTATTAGTCCAATACCTGTTATTAATGAGGATATCATCAGTCGGTATGAGAAAACGCGCGATATACCATCTGTTAATGGCACTTCAGGCCTTAGCCCTCACCTTCGCTTCGGAACTGTCAGTATCCGACTATTAGTGCAACTGGCAAACCAGCTGAGCCCGGGCTGGCTGAATGAACTGATATGGCGGGAGTTTTTTATGATGATACTATACCATTTTCCACATGTGGTTAACAGTAGCTTTAAGAAAAAGTATGACCAGGTAAAATGGCGTAATAATGAACAGGAGTTTGATTTGTGGTGCAAAGGTGAAACCGGTTATCCCCTTGTGGATGCAGGTATGCGGCAACTGAATGAAACGGGCTGGATGCATAACCGGGTTCGAATGGTGACGGCGGGTTTCCTGACGAAACATTTATTAATCGACTGGCGTTGGGGTGAGGCTTATTTCGCGGAAAAATTGCTGGACTACGAACTTTCTTCCAACAATGGTAACTGGCAGTGGGCAGCAGGCAGCGGGTGTGATGCAGCGCCATATTTTAGAGTCTTCAATCCTATCAAACAACAGGAGAGGTTTGATCCCGAAATGGCTTATATCAAAACCTGGATTCCCGGGTATCAAGAAGGGTATTTGCCCAGGATAGTTGAGCATGATTTTGCAAGAGAACGTGCAATTCAAGTGTACAGGGAATCACTGGAGGACCCGAACGCTAACGTCCGCTATTGACAACATAACCCCTAAGTTCTTCATTGAACTCATCCTCTTTCAAGAGATCTTCGAGGTAGATATGCATGCGGTATCTCCAGTAGTGTTTCGGGACAGCTGGATTATTGATCCTCTCCTCCTGCGGGTTGTCGCGGCGCAGCGTTTCACTCATTCCAAAAAGATCCTGCAACATAAATACACTCCACATAGCCGGCGAGTTGAGGTGTTGTAAAATGATAGCCCGGCAAACCCAGGATTCACAGAAATAAGGCGCGTCACCCCATTGATGCAATACATGGTTATAGAAACGCTGGGTTCGTTCGCGATTTTCTTCCCACCAGCCACGAATGGTGCTCATATCATGCGTAGAAGGTGTGATAACGGATAAATAAGGTGCTTCTGCCGGGTGAAAAAATTCAACAGCCGGATCTTTGGGCATACGCTGGATCTCCAGGCTTAGTATACCAAGTTGTTTCATGACCTCAGGTACAGAATGCGGCACCATGCCCAGGTCTTCACCACAGATCAGCATATTGGTAGATTCCTTCAGCCGTGGAAGCTTTTGCATGGCTTCTTTTTTCCAAAAATCGTCCTGGCGACGATAGAAATAATTGATATAAAGTGAACGGAGTTTTTCCTGCACATGCGGGATCAGGTATTTGAATGAAAGGGTTCGCTCCATTGAAATACGGAAATGAAACTCCTGCCCCTTGGACCCTTCCTGTTCAAAGAAAATAACGTTTGATATTAAATCATACAGACCCAGTTTCAAACGCAGATTTTCTTCCGTAGCCTCCAGTTTCTCAAACCAGGCTTCCACATCCCGCTGTGTTTCGAACCGCGGTTTCAGGTCGTAGCCACCACGCTGGTTTGGTTCAACATATTCCTGCTTGACTCTTTCAGCCAGGTCACCAAAAACTTCCAGCAATACATCGTCGGTGATAAATGGGAGGCAGAAACGTTTTTCATCAAACCAGATCCCATTTTCACCAAACTCTACATAGTGTAGGGGTATGCAGGGCACAAAATATCCCATGATACCCTGTACAGCGTGTGCCGGAATGCTCCAGATCCTGAAAAAACCGAGAATATGGTCGATTCGGAATGTATCGAAGTAATTGCTCATCTGCCCGAACCGCTGTTTCCACCAGCTAAACCCATCTTCCTGCATCCGTTTCCAGTTGTAGGTGGGGAACTCCCAGTTCTGACCAATGGGCGTAAAATCATCCGGAGGCGCGCCTGCCTGAGCTTCCATATTATATAATTCCGGCGCAACCCACGCATCGCAGCCATAGCGATAAATGCCAATCGGGATATCACCTTTTAATATGATACCTTTTTTGTGTGCATAGTCTGCCGCGTCTTTCAATTGCAGGTGCAGGTGATATTGTACAAAGCAATAGAAATTGATCTCTTTTTGTGCAAGCGACCGGCTTGAAAATAATTTCAAAATTTCATCTTTATCATAAACACTGTTTGTCTTCCACTCGTTGAAGTGCGAGGTTTTGTATTTGTCGCGGAAATAACAAAAAGCAGCATAAGGGAAGAGCCAGTGCTTGTTGTCTTCGAAAAATTGCTGGTAGTCGTCCGATTCAAAACACTCCTTCCCCATTTCCTCGTACAGGTCCTTGAGCATAGTGATTTTGAAACGGATGACTTCTTCGTAGTCTATTTCGGGATGTTCGTTCAGCGCTTTTTGTTTTTGCTGAAGAGCCTTGAGCATTCCCTTGTGTTTTTTCCCGGCGCATTTTTCGAGATTGATATAGATCGGGTGAAGCGCAAATGCCGAGATAGCCGCATAGGGATAAGAGTCTGCCCAGGTATTAGTTGCGATCGTATCATTGACCGGAAGAATCTGGATCAGCTTTAGGCCTGTTTGGCGAGCCCAGTCAACTAATAGTTTAAGATCTGAAAACTCGCCTACACCAAAACTTTGTTTGCTTCGCAGGCTAAATACGGGTATGGAAACACCCGCGCCTTTCCAGGTGTTGTTGGGCAAACGGGCAAATCCATCGTGTATTACCGTGAGCCGGTGTGACATGGTATCTCCATGTAGGAGCCTGTTGTCGCCGTCTTCATACCTGACAAACTCCTTATCATGTGTATTATAGATGACATATTTATAAGCCACGGGAAAGCCGTTGCCAGATAAGTCAACATTAGCGGTCCACCAGTCACCGTCCTGTGAAAAAAGTATAAGATTTTTTTCATCCCAGTTACCCAGCTGTTCGTTACTGCCCAGCAATCCGAGTGCTTCATGTTTGGCTAGTAGCGGCGCCTTTACTTTGAAAGTATGCGTATAATGTTTGGCCGATCCCCTTTTCGACTTGGAGCTATGACGAGGTAGAAGTACATTTTTAAAGGGTGCGGTGAAAAAAGCGTTCTCATATTCTCCCGCGTGGTTCCAGGTATCGAT
>JAEZRB010000073.1 GCA_023412975.1 Bacteroidota bacterium
CCATATAGCTGTAAAAACCGTACTTCACCCCATCTTTTGGCTGGTACCCTTTTACATTTCCATAAGTAAGTCGAAGCGTACTATTTGCATCAGGATAGAACTTCTTTTCTTTCATTACATCCATTTGCGCCTGCATATACGTTCTCTGCAATTGATTGACATTGGTTTGGATGGGGTTCAACCGCGCGGCGACCTGTGTATTATATGTATTAACCATGTCCAGATATAAACTCACCCCCTTATCGGCTTTTATCAGGCTCACTGCTTCGGAGGGCGATTTATCCAGGTATGCTTTCCAGATTTTTTCATTAGATAATAAAGGGCTCTCCCCGTAGATCATCGTTGTCATTTTCTCTATACCCGCGTCTGCGGCATCCTGGGGATTGCGCAGGTTTCGGGCATAAGGCGACAAAAATTCCGCTGGCTGATCTTTGAGATACATTTCCATCAATACGGAAAACAACCTGCTATCAACGGTAGCATTATATTCCTTGTAAAAATCTTCAAGCCTATCCTTCACTTTTTCAAGTTGTTGCCTGTATCCTGCCTCGCCATTTTGCTCAAATGCATTCACCAGGCTATTAAGCTGCCCCGCAACAGCAAACAGTTCAATCTTGCTATTGATCTCAAGGAAATAATCCCTTGCAAGTCCATATTTTTTCAATTCACCATATGCCGATTCCAGGTCGGCGAGGATGTTACCATAAACAGGCTTCCATTTCGGATTTGCATCAACTCTTTTCTGAAATTCTTTTTCGTAACTCTTTTTCTTACCTATCGCGTTGGTGCGCGTAAGTCCTAGTATTTCGCCCTGCCATTTTTTCCATGAGTTGCTGATACCAGCATACTTGGAAGCATACTGGATCCTGATCTCCTCATCGTTACGCATAAATTCATCGATCACAGCCAAGGCTTTGTCGCGAATGGCAATCTTTGCCGGATTGTTTACTTCGACTATCTGTTCCACGGCAGCAGAATGCAGGTATTCCTTTGTGCTGCCTGGAAATCCAAATACCATGGTAAAATCATTTTCAGCAACACCGTCCAGTGAAATTGATAAGGATCTTTTTGGAATATAAGGCACATTATCGGGCGAATAAGCCGCCGGCTTATTGTCTTTTCCGGCATAGATCCTAAACATAGAAAAGTCACCGGTATGACGTGGCCACATCCAGTTATCTGTATCTTTTCCAAAATTCCCGATCGATGACGGCGGTGCGCCTACCAGGCGGATATCATTATATGTTTCCGTTACAAAAGCAAAGTATTGGTTGCCTTCAAAAAAAGGCCTGATAAATACCGATTGATAGGTTTCCTTTTTCACTGCTTTCAGCACCTCATTTGCATTTCTGTCGATGATAGACTGGCGATCCCGCTCGCTCATCTCCCGGGTCACTCCATTGAGTACCTGCTTGCTCACATCTTCTATCCTAACGATAAATGTGACATACAAACCCGGATTAACCAGTTCCTCCGCGTTATTTTTTGCCCAAAATCCATCCCGGATATAATTGCGGTCAAGCGTGGAATGGTTTTGAATGACATCAAAACCACAGTGATGGTTGGTTAACAATAACCCTTTCGAAGAGATCACCTCGCCAGTACAAAATCCGCCAAAACTCACGATCGCATCCTTCAGGCTTCCTTTATTAATACTATAGATATCCTGAGCACTGATCTTCATCCCCATACTTTTCATTTCCTTCTCGTTCAGTTTTTCCAGCAACAGGGGCAGCCACATGCCTTCGCCCGCCTTTACCATTGACACAATACAGGTAAAGAATACAATCAATGCTAATCTTAGATACTTCATAGAGGAATTTTTAAGGATAAAATTAAATGATTTAATGTTCATTGTCACGGCGCCAGAAGTATGAACAAATGCTGTTGATAACCCCTGAATTCATTGACATACCCGTCAACTGCTATCGACCTGGTCAAAGAATTTGCCCACAAAGGTCTGTGAATATCGATATTAATATGTGAATAATCCCTCGTGAAACGTTAACATGAAATAGAATCATTTGCCGTTAACTCGCCGGGTGTCAGAAAAAAAATCGGATTGTCGGTCGGAGCTTTGACTTATTCAATACAAATTCACAAAACTTATTGTCTCAAAGGTTGTGATTTTTTGCCCTTTGGTATTTTCACATCTATGTGGAAATATCTGCAAAATCCAATACCAGCCGCGAACAAGCCTGTGGATTATCTTGTTTAAAATGTGAATATTGGAAAAACAATAATTTTGTAAAAGTTCTTTTCCACCAATTCACAGGCTTAATAATAATAGCTTTATTTTAAAAATATTGTATTAATACATTTATTATAATACAAAAGAGGCTGTTGAAATTGTTTTTTAAAATTTGGAAAAGCTGATGCAATATTGCTACCCCGATCAAAAGACCGGCTCCAGGATTCACTAAAAATTTTCAAGCCATGGACAAATTCGCAACGCTTCTGCAATCAAAAAATCCCGACATAGCTGCGGCTGCAGCAGAGGTGGAAACCCGGGGTTTCCTCGATATCGATCTGGATCCAACGCTCGATCTTTTCGCGGCTATTGACCGGTTGAAGAAAGAAAAAAATGCCGTCGTGCTGGCTCACTATTACCAGGAGCCTGATATCCAGGACGTAGCGGATTATATCGGCGACAGCCTGGGTCTTGCCCAACAGGCCGAGAAAACCACGGCCGACATGATCGTTTTTGCGGGTGTACACTTCATGGCGGAAACAGCCAAA
Organism: Bacteroidota bacterium; assembly: GCA_023412975.1. Lineage (GTDB taxonomy): Bacteria > Bacteroidota > Bacteroidia > Chitinophagales > Chitinophagaceae > Terrimonas_B. The sequence continues at coordinate 2,740 of JAEZRB010000073.1, forward strand.
ATCCTTAACCCGACAAAAAAAGTAGTGATCCCGGATCTGAAAGCTGGTTGTTCCCTAAGTGATAGCTGCCCGCCACCCTTGTTCAAAAAATTCAAAGAGCAGCATCCCGACCATGTGGTTGTGAGCTATATCAACTGCAGTGCCGGCATAAAGGCCCTGAGTGATGTGATCCTTACGAGTAGTAATGCAAAGTTCATTGTTGATAGTTTTCCAAAAGATCAAAAGATCATTTTTGCGCCGGATAAAAACCTGGGTGCTTATATTAACAAAGTAACCGGAAGGGATATGCTGCTTTGGAATGGTGCCTGCATGGTACACGAAATTTTTAGCCTGGAGAAGATTACCAAGCTAAAGGTGAAGCATCCGAACGCGAAATTTATCGCCCATCCTGAATGTGAGGAGCCGGTTTTACGGATGGCAGATTATATTGGGTCAACCACTGGCTTGTTGAAGTTTACACAGACGGATCCTTCAAACGAATACATCGTTGCTACAGAAACGGGTATCCTTCACCAGATGATGAAGGCTTCACCTCAAAAAACATTTATCCCCGCTCCGCCAAATAATAGTTGCGCCTGCAATGACTGTCCTCACATGAAGCTCAATACACTCGAAAAGCTTTATCTGTGCATGGAATACGAAACACCCGAGATCATAATGGATGAAGCTATAAGGATAGATGCCAGGAAACCTATCGATCGCATGCTTGAAATAAGTGCCAAAGCAGGATTGTAAACTTCTTTTATCGTCGGTACAAAGGCACAACCTTTCGCTCCTTGGTCAGGGAGAGAAACAATAGCATAATAAACACCAGGATATTAATGCCGATCGAAGCAGGCTGGTTGGGCGTCGTAGGTAAAAACTCAAAGATGGCAATCGTGGCTAAATACTGGTATAAAGAAAAATGATCGACATTAAATTGCATATACAGACCTACCCCCAGGCTGGCCAGGTATCCGAACGCTGCAGTCTTAATAGAAATAAGCTGCAGGAAATGCAAAATGATCATACTGTAAAAAAGACGGCTATGCGTTCTGATGAAGAACAGGATACCCAGATATAGGGTTACTAAAATGCTTGCGCAAAGCGGCAGGATGGTTTCATGGATATGAGTATAACTGAAATAACAACTTGCCAGGGCGCCAAGGAATTGGTACATATGTACGGCTCTCAAAAAAATCATTGGGACAATTTTTTATGGTTATAATATGGTAGCTTTTTCATAAAAGCTGTTTTTTTATTGCCCCACTAAGTTTGATGAATTTCGCCCGGTTTCAAGGTGTAAAACCTCGTTTAAAAATGTTTTTTCCTGAAAAATTGGCGGTGAAAAAAACTAATCTTCCCGTCTTTTCACCCGGTAGTTGCCTGTAACTTCATCTTTTTCAAGGGTAAACGAAGAATTCAGGTCAAGGGTCCAGCCATCACCCTCAATTTTTTCTCCATTGATCGTTACCGGAAGACTGATATTGACCTGGTTCCATCCGGGGTTGATAAGCGCCCCTTTTTCAGCCTGCAATATGCCCCACTCGTCGGTGATGCGGATGGAAGGATAGACCATCCCCAACGAATCGAGGGAAAATTGTCGGGTATAATCAAACGACATATTCATTTTTATAAGGGGTATTTCAATATGGCTGGTGTCTACAAACTGGTGCCTGTAGCTGGCATATTGTTCAAGGAATTGCTGCTCCCTGGCGGATTCCTCCGCTAAAATGGCTGCATAGTCATATTCCCTCCCCATGTTTGCTATATTATTTCGCCTTTTGTCGGGTGGAGGAATCATAAATGCATTGGAGAAAAAATCAGTAAGATTTGTGGTTTGCAAGATCTCCCTGTTC
>JAEZRB010000130.1 GCA_023412975.1 Bacteroidota bacterium
AGATTACACAGATTGCACGGATGATTTCTGCCTGCGGCAGGTGAGGGAGCCACGAATGGCACAAATTGCACGAAGGGAGCCACAGATTACACAGATTGCACGGATGATTTCTGCCGGCGGCAGGTGAGGGAGCCGCGAATGACACGAATTACACTAATTAGCCACAGATTACACGGATTACACTATTTTGATTCTCCGTGGGCCTCAAGCAATACCTCCGTTTGCTACGTTTGCTGGCAGAATGGTACTGGCACCCATTCTTGTCCCTTGTCCCTTCTCCCATTATCTTTGCCCCACTTTAAAACAAGCAGATGGCCCTGTTGGATTTTTTTGAAAAGAGGAAAAAGAACACTTCAGATGAAATGTCATTTATTGACCACCTGGAGGAGTTGCGCTGGCATTTGATCCGTTCGGTGATCGCGATTGGCATCTGCGCCATTGGTTTTTTTGTATATGTTAGGGAAATCGTACATACGATCCTGCTTGCCCCGACCCTACCGAATTTTGTTACGTATAAATGGTTTTGTGATATCAGTCATGCCGTTGGCCTGGGAGATGCGATCTGTATGCAGGGCGTTCAGGCGAATTTCTTAAGCACCCAGCTGACCAGCCAGTTTATTTCCTCGTTTACCATTTCATTTGTTGGGGGTTTCGTGGTGGCCTTCCCCTATATCTTTTGGGAGTTTTGGCGATTTATAAAACCAGCTCTTTCTGAAAAAGAAAAGCGTAACACGGGAGGCGTCATATTCTGGGTATCGCTATTATTCTTTGGCGGAGTCTTGTTTGGATATTATATCCTAACGCCTTTTATGGTGAATTTCTATTTCTCCTATTCTTTGAGCCCGCTGATCGAGATCAAGCCCACTTTTGCCGACTACCTCGAAAACCTTATCTATACCACGGTGGGGATAGGCGTTTTGTTTCAAATGCCATTGCTGGTGATGATCCTGGCAAAGATCGGCATCGTAACCGGGCGTTTTCTGCGCAAATACCGCCGGCATGCTTTTGTCCTTATCATGATCGCTGCGGCTATCATTACTCCATCCACCGATCCCTTCAGCCTGGTGATCGTGGCATTTCCGCTTTACCTGTTGTTTGAAGCCAGCATTATCCTGGCGACCCGGATCAATAAACGACAGGATAAGGAACTGGAAGAATGGAGTTAATAAAGTCATTTGTTGCTGGCAATGCAGGATTTGGGAGATGTAAAAACCTCAAATCCTTTTGAGTTCTCAACATTTTCACATTTCCACATCTGCACATTTTCACATTTATTCATTGCATTTTCCCACTGGGTCCTGCGGACAAATTTCCGCATTTTCAAATTTTCAAATTCTCAAATTTTCAAATTATCCCTCTCCCTGCTTCCCATGAATTATAGTTACCTTCGTCAGAGCAATTTTTAATTCATCATTTCAAAAGATGGCACCTGCTATGAATTCACCGTTTGACCTCAGTAAACCCATCGCCATTGGGAGTGACCATGCCGGTTTTGATTACAAGGAAGACCTGATCTCTTTTTTAGAGGGTAAAGGTTTGCAGTATAAGGACTTTGGCACCTATTCCAAAGAATCGGTTGATTACCCGGATTTTGCTCACCCGGTTGCGCTTGCCGTAGAAACCGGTGAGGCGGCATTTGGGATCCTGCTTTGCGGCACAGCAAACGGGGTAGCCATTACTGCCAATAAGCATCAAAATATCCGTGCAGGCATCTGCTGGGGTGACGAAATTGCAAGCCTGGTAAGACAACACAACAACGCCAATATTATTTGCATACCCGCCCGCTTTGTAAGAGAAGGGGATGCGGAAAAAATGGTTAGCACCTTTATAACCACTCCATTCGAGGGCGGCCGTCATGCCGACCGCGTGAACAAGATCGCCTGCGCGGTTGAAAGTTAACCACCCATCATATCTGTTTCTAACCTCAAATATTTTAAGTTATGTTTGGGGTTATTCTTTTATATAAAACAATCATCAATGAGAAAAATCCTGCTGCCATTACTTTTGGTTGCCTCAGTTTTTGTTTCGGCACAAAAAAAGAACACCCCACCCTATTTCGCTGCCACCATCACGGCTGATGACATGAAAAAGCATTTGTATATCATAGCCGGACCCGAAATGGAAGGTCGGGACACCCCCTCACCCGGTTTGGAAAAAGCCGCCAACTATATCGAAGATCATTTTAAGTCGCTTGGACTAGTTCCGGGAAACAACGGCAGTTTTCGCCAGTACTACCCGCTTTACAAGGACTCGATGACCAGTACCATTCTGCAGGTCAACGGGAACAACTTCGAACTATCAAAGGATTTTCAGCCCAATACCATGCTTAATCATACAGCGCAAATGCGTTTCTCTGAAGTGGTTTTTGCAGGATATGGAATTGTAGATGGTGATATTGATCATTATAAAGACCTGGATGTAAGAGGTAAACTGGTGTTGATTCTCGACGGTTCCCCAGCAGGTTACAAACCTTCTGAAAGCGGATTCCGTTCACCAGCCAATGTTTTTACCAAAGTTGGTAAGGCTCACGAAAAAGGCGCGGCTGCGGTAATGGTGGTATATGGCAATTACCCCCGCAAAACTTTTAACACCACTTCCAACTATTCCCTGAATAGTTTTAAAGAAGCAGCTTTTCCGTTGCTTTTCACGGTGTCGGAAAGCGTGGCAGAAAGCATCATCGGTGAAGAAGGAAAAGCTATTATAGAGAAAATGAAAACGGCTCCACTGGCTTCGCAGACATACAAAGCCAATGTGGAACTTGGATATTTTAAACATACCAGCACGGTACAGGTTTCCAATGTGCTGGGTATGGTAGAAGGTAGTGATAAAAAAGATGAGTATGTGATCATCACGTCGCATTATGATCACGTAGGTAAAAGAGCTGACGGCACTATCTATTACGGTGCTGATGACGATGGAAGCGGCACTGTTGCGATCCTCGAACTGGCGGAAGCCTTTGCAAAGGCCAAAGCTGCGGGTAAAGGTCCGCGCAGATCGGTTGTGTTTATGACTGTGAGTGGTGAAGAAAAAGGTTTATGGGGAAGCGAATACTATTCGAATCACCCGGTTTTTCCATTGGAAAAAACTTCGGTGGATCTAAATATTGATATGATAGGACGAATTGGCGAGGAATACCTGAAAGATAAGGACTCGGTCAATTACGTTTACGTGATTGGTGACGACAAACTAAGCACAGACCTCGCACCCATCACCGATGCGGTCAATAAGAAGTACACCAGGATGAAACTCGACCGCAAGTATAATGATCCCAATGACAAGAATCGTTTTTACTATCGCAGCGACCATTACAACTTCGCAGAGAAAGGCGTGCCTGTTATTTTTTACTTCAATGGTGTGCATGCCGATTATCACCGGCCTACCGATACGCCTGATAAGATCAATTATAAACTGATGGCAAAAAGAGGACAATTTGTGTTTTACACTGCCTGGGAAATGGCCAACCGGAATGAGATGGTGAAGAGGGATCTGAAATTGGAGAAGCCAAAGGGATTCTAAAGAGTGTAGTTTTTTTGCCGGGAAGAAGGGAAGGCGGGAAGGCTATTAGTATCTTTTTACAAAAGGAAACACATAGGAAGAGATTTCTATGTGTTTTTTATTTTCCATGACTGAAATACTGCCGGGAAGGCGGGGAGGCGGGAAGATTATAGTAGTATTTTTTTATAACACGAAACACATAGGAAGAGATTTCCATTTGTTTATTATTTTCTATGACTGAAATACTGCCGGGAAGGCGCTGAGGCGGGAAGATTATATTATAGTCTACTATCAAATGTAACCGGGCATGAAATAAGCAGGTTGACGTCTATGAATCCTGAGTAGCGTTTATTATTTTGTGAAAAAGCACACCATATGAACACCTCAAACAATCCCACCGAATCACAGGAAAGCGTTATCGCCGACTATGCCAATGAGCTTAGGCAGGCTGAAATTGAAGGCTATGAAATGGCCATTCGAAAAGCCCGAAATGCATTATTCTGGGCTGGCGGATTGATATTTGCCTGGGAAATGATCGCCATGTTTCGTGATGGAATTGGTTTCCAGCCCCTGGTTTTTATTGTCGCCCTGATTGAAGGCGGAATTTTTATAGCGCTGGGATTCTGGACCAAACAAAAACCTTTCACAGCAATCATCTGCGGCCTCATCTGTTTCCTTGCTATCATAGGACTGAGTGTGGTAATTTACGGCATGGCTGAAGGTAGCACGGGCGTATTAAAAGCCCTGTTCAGCGGAATTATCATCAAAGTGATCATCCTGGTTAATCTCATTCTCCCGATAAAAGAAGCGAAAGCTTTACAGGAGGCGCGAAAACAATCTTATTAAGAATTTTGAGTCTCATTAAAATGTATTGAGGATTGAACATTCTTCGTTTCGGGGAATATGTTCAATCCTCAATTTTATTTTCAATCATTAATAAACCATGTCTACCAGCCCAGCACCCAGGCAAAGACCAGTGGCGCTACGATCGTGGCATCGCTCTCAATAATGAACTTGGGAGTTTTAATATCCAGTTTGCCCCAGGTGATCTTTTCATTGGGTACGGCTCCTGAATAAGAACCAAAAGAAGTGGTGCTGTCGCTTATCTGGCAGAAATAATTCCAGAACGGAACGTCATGCCATTCCAGGTCCTGGTACATCATAGGCACCACACAGATCGGGAAATCGCCCGCGATACCGCCACCTATCTGGAAAAATCCTACACCCTTGCCTGCTGAATTATTCCTGTACCAGTCGGCAAGCCAAACCATGTATTCGATTCCGTTTTTAACCGTGCTGGCTTTCAATTCGTTTTTGATAACATAGCTCGCGAAGATGTTCCCGGTGGTACTGTCCTCCCATCCCGGTACAACGATCGGGATATTTTTTTCTGCCGCCGCTACTATCCAGCTATCCTTCGGGTCGGTCTCATAGTATTGTTTCAATTCACCGCTGAGTATGGTTTTGTAAAGAAACTCGTGGGGAAAAAACCTCTCTCCCTTAGCCTCCGCGTCTTTCCATTGCTTGACCAGGTGTTTTTGCAGACGACGAAACGCCTCTTCTTCGGGAATACAGGTATCGGTTACCCGGTTGTAATGATTTTCCAGGAGTTCCCACTCCTGTTCGGGTGTAAGGTCGCGGTAGTTGGGAATACGCTTGTATTTGGAATGAGCCACCAGGTTCATTACATCTTCTTCGAGATTGGCGCCGGTGCAGCTGATGATATCAACCTTACCCTGCCGAATCATTTCTGCCAGTGAAATACCCAGTTCTCCTGTGCTCATGGCACCGGCTAAGGTGATCATCATTTTTCCACCTTCCGCCAGGTGGGCTTCATAACCTTTTGCCGCATCCATCAGTGCTGCAGCATTGAAATGACGAAAATGGTGTTCAATAAATTTTGAAATTGGTCCCCTGTTCATATTTTCCTGTTTGAAAAACCGCCTTCGGATCATAATAGCATGAGACAATGCGGTAGAAGCTGCGAAATTACTGTTTTGGGGAAATAATTAAGATGCCTTTGATTTTATCCGGACACTCGATGCTTCCACCAAACCGGCTCATCGATTAGCTAATTGGTTTTATTGGGACGTGGATAGGCCTAAGAGGCTGATGGATTAGTCCCGCCAATCGTAGGCAATCTTATTCATTGCAAATGGTTATAATATCTACTCCACCTCTTTTTTCTCGCTTTGCACCTGAGTTACACGCCTTTGTCGTCATAGAATCTTACAGGGGCATGAAATGAGTCGGCAGACAGGTTGTAAGACATGAAAAGCTTATGCACAAAATGCCAAAGCCCGGCAAGTTCGGGCTTTTACTTCTTACCAATTTTATATGCTCAAAATATAACCTCTACACAATATGTGGGAAAATACCAATAATTCGCAAAACTAAAAGAGCTCCAATACTGAGAATAAAATAAATAACTGGATGAATAGGTAACCCTACTTTCTTTTCATGTTTGGAAAGAATATTTTTTATCCCCACTACTTTATATATTCTAATGGAATTTATGGCAATAACTACAAGGGCTAATAATGTAATCTCAGCTTTACCTATACTCCAACTTCTGCCTTTAGATACTCCAATAACAAGTATTATAAGAAAGAGGATATTCAAAGTTTGAAAAACTGATACCACCATCAGGGCATAAAGTCCAGGAATATCAGTTTCCTTCCACTTCACATACTGTCTATATGTTCTAACAAATAGTATATCAAAATAAGTCAACATAAATTTAAAATAATAAAAGGGGTATGAAAAGAAAAAGCTAACGTCAAAATTTATTGCTAAGTATGTCAAGGTTAGTTTCTAAAATAACATCCCGATTCTTTTCTAAAAACTTCTTTCTTTTCACTTGTTCCTCAGGTGTCAGCTGCCCATTCTTGTAAATATGCTTAAATGCAAAGTACCCTCCTGAAGCAATCCATCCTCACCCTGGGATAAATGCAACTCCACTCATTATAGCATCTACTTTTGTTTCAGCATTGGGTTTGTCAAGTAAAGCAACAAGACTACTTGCAGCCCCTGCCCAAGCAAAAATAGTCCCCGCGCATCGTACGTTAATAGGAGTTTTCACTTATTGCTGATGCTAATTAACACACCGTCTATCGGAACGATTCCCCACGCACAAAAAAACCCCGCTTTGCAGCGGGGCTCTGGAAAACTCTCAACTCGCGTTGGTTATTTTTTTACTCTTTCCTTATCGAGCAGGTTACCCTGGGCGCTAAGGCGGAGTTTGTACTTTTTGTCCTTACTTTCAGTTACCAGGGAGTAGCTGGTTCCTTCTTCGTTGGAGATCTCACGCACTTCAATTACAGTATGACCTGCAAACTCACTGTTGAACATGCGGATCACGGTCAAAGGCAACTGGTTGAAGAAAAGACCACGGATAGAACCGATCAGTTTACCGTTGTTCTCAAAAAAAGCTACTGTTTGATGGTCGCCCCAGAGAAATGATGCTTTCATATACTGGCCATCTTCCTTTGACCAGGTTACATGTGAAGCACCGGCAAAGATCTGGCTGAAAGTTTTTTCAACTGAGGGTTCTGCAACTGGTTCCGGTTTAGCGGCCGCAGTTAATGCTACTGTTGCAATTAAAGCAAGGGATAAAAAAAGCTGTTTCATGATTAAATAAGGTTTAATGGTTAATGAACTTTTGATTTGAATATATATAGAATAAGAGTTTACAAAGAAAGTGGAAAGAAACCCCGCTCCTGTTTAGAAAACGGGGCTCGTTTTTACCACACACCAAAACTAACTTGATGCCGGGGGCAGGTTATATCTTAGTTGTTTTTTTGAATGAAACCCATTGTGCATTGTCTTCCGATTTCAACACCAGTTTTGAATCAGCGTTCTCCAGCGTGATATAATAACTGGTACCCTCGTTGTTTGACAACTCGAAGAGGTCTGAGATCCAATAGCCTTCATACTGATCTTTCAGATTTGTCTGCAGGCTGATCGGGAGTTGGAGCGAAGTGATGTTCCTTGTTACAGCGATGATCTCTCCATTAGGATGGTAGAAAGATGCTACATTTTGTCCGTTATAAACAAATGTTGCTTTCACATAACTGTCGGTGCTGGTCCACTCTACATTTTGCACACCGGTAAATTCCTTGTTAAAGGAGTTTAATACAATTGGGCTTACAGGCTCGCTGGCGAATGCGGCAAAACTACTGATCGCGATGGCCAGGGTAATGATGATCTTTTTCATGATTAAATTATTTTTTTTGGTTATGGTTTGTTTTTTAAAAAAACTTATTTGGTATCTATGACGGTGTAAAAGTATTTTAGGTTACACCCCTTGGCAAGTAAATTTGGATTAATGGAAACGGCTGTTAAACACTGTTAACAAGCGTTTCATCTGATAAACCGTACATCCCCTGTTTTCTACCTTTTATAAGCCGGTGTTACACAATTGATACAGTTTTTATTTTTTTCATTCAAAAAATAATTAGATATTTGTCTAATTAACTAACGAATCAATTGTGCAGAATATAGTCTTTAAAGCCCTGAATGACCCTACCCGTCGGGAGATTTTACAGCTCCTGCAGGAAAAGGATATGACCGCGGGGGAGATCGTGGACCGCTTTAATATATCGGCACCCAGCATCTCCCATCACCTGGACCTGCTGAAACAGGCGAAACTGGTGATTGCTGAAAAAGATGGCCAATATGTTTATTATTCGCTCAATACAACTGTTGTCGACGAGATCATGAAGTGGTTCTTACAATTCAAAACCAAAAAACGATAACTTATGAACAGGTATTTTAAATTTCTTATCTGGCCCATTGCCGCGACGCCCCTGCTATACCTGGCAGCTAACTGGAGCAGGCTGCCAGAAACCATTGCCATGCATTTTGACCTGGAAGGAAAGCCAGATCGTTATGGTGATAAATCGGAACTGCTTATTATGACCATCGTACTTAGTGTCATGAGCGCCGGTATCTATTTTATGTTAACGAATATTTACCGGATTGATCCCAAAAAAGCCGCCGCAGACAATAAAGACCGTTTGAAACGTATGGGATTTATTCTCGGCGTATTCATGTCGGCTATCACCTGCTTTATCATTTACAGTTCAGTCAAAGGAGGATTTGAAGGCAGCACCAAATATGTATTTGCTGCCATAGGCTTGCTGTATGCCATACTGGGTAATTATATGCATAATATCAAGCCCAACTATTTTGCTGGCTTCCGCCTGCCCTGGACGCTCAACAGCGAGGACAACTGGAAAAAGACCCACCTGCTCGGCGGTAAGCTTTGGTTTGTCGGCGGACTGCTGATCGCCATCCTATGCCTTGCGCTGCCCAACATCGTTTCGGCTGTTGTATTTTTTATACTTACGGTCATTATGGTGCTCATACCTGTCGTCTACTCATTTCGTCTATACCGTGCAGAAAAACTGGCCCAAGGAGAAACGAAACAGAACTAATTATTTCACATCTTAATCATCGTCTATGCTTCGCTCAATTTTAACCATACTCGTCATTATACTTTTAATACCAAATGCTGGTCGTGCGCAGGGTTCGCAAAACTTTAAAGGCACTTGGGAAGGGGTATTAAATATAAGTGGCACCAACCTGCGTATCGTCTTCCACGTTAAAGATAATGGCCAGGCTGGCCTGGTATCTACAGCCGACAGTCCTGACCAGTCTGCTTTCGGGATCCCCTGCGATTCTACATCCGCAAACAACCAGGAGATATATATTTCCATGAAGGCATTGCAGGCAAGTTTCAGGGGTATATTGGTAAACGATACCACCATCGATGGTGAGTTCAGGCAGGGTACTGCAGGATTTCCCTTGCAATTGAAAAAAACAGAAGCTACACCTGTAAAGCCCGTCGCCAGGAAAAGACCGCAGAATCCGCAGGCCCCTTTCCCATATCAGTCAGAGGACGTGATATACGACAGCAAAACACCAGGTGTAAAACTGGCTGCCACCATCACGATCCCGGAAGGGAAAGGCCCCTTTCCATCGATATTGCTGATCTCCGGTTCGGGTCCTCAAAACCGCGATGAAGAACTCATGGGTCATAAGCCTTTTGCCGTGCTGGCCGATTACCTTACGCGTCGGGGTTATATTGTTTTGAGGGTAGACGACCGTGGTATTGGAAAAAGTACAGGTGATTTCGTCACGGCTACCAGTGCAGATTTCGCAAGCGATGCAAACGGTGGTATCGACTACCTGTTGACAAGGCCCGAAGTGAATAAGAAAAAAATTGGCATCATGGGTCATAGCGAAGGTGGCATGATAGCCCCCATGGTCGCTGCCTCCAGGAAAGATATTGACTTTATCGTTATGCTGGCGGCACCCGGCGTAAAGGTCATTGACCTGATGGCAGAACAAAACGCTGCCGTATTGCGCTCTGCGGGAGTTAATGATGCAGCCAGTACCGCGTATACAGACTTCTACAGGGATGTGGTTAAAGCCATACTATCATCACCAGATACTACTGCGGCTGTTGAAGCTGGCAGGAAGGTTTTGCAAAACTGGGTATCAAAAACTCCAGATACCCTGGTTGCGCAACTCGGGATCAGCGACGCTAATGTTCAACAAAAAATGGTTTCGGACATGGTACAACGGATCTCAACTCCATGGTTTCGCTATTTTTTCAATTATGACCCGCAACCAAACCTGCAAAAACTAAAATGTAAGGTGCTTGCGATAAATGGCAGCAGGGATATACAGGTTGTCTCGCAACAGAATTTATCAGGGATAGAACAGGCTTTTAAAAGGTCGAAGCTGAAAACTTATGAGATAAAAGAAATTCCGGGGTTGAACCATCTATTCCAAACCTGTAAAAAATGTACTATACAGGAGTACGAAGAACTGGAAGAAACCTTTTCACCCATCGCCCTGGATTATGTTGGAAACTGGCTGGATAAAAATGTAAAGTAGCCGGTACTCATGCTGCTCTTAACAATTCATTTGCATTCATGCGTTCATGTGTGAAAGCCTTTTATGTATGGATGCAAACTGGCTATGAGTACCTTTACAACATGAATTATCTCGCCCATGCTTATTTCTCCTTCAATGATCCGGGTATCCTGGTAGGCAATATCATCAGCGATTTTGTAAAAGGCAGGAAGAAATTTGACTACCCGGTGGAGATACAGGCAGGCATCATGCTTCATCGCGAGATCGACCATTATACCGACCATCACCCGGCCACCCGTGAGGCGAAGGAATTCTTTCGACCTCATTATCGATTGTACAGCGGGGCATTTATTGATGTGGTATATGATCATTTCCTGGCTACCGATACAGATGTTTTTGATGAGACCACACTTTTCGAGTTTTCCCAACAGGTCTACCAGTCCCTGGAAAGATATAAAACCTGGCTGCCCCCCGGTTTCGCTTCAATGTTCCCCTATATGCGATCACAAAACTGGTTGTATAACTACCGCCTGCCAGGGGGCGCTGAAAAAAGCTTTCACGGCATTGCACGCCGGGCATTATATATCTCGGAAACTGATACTGCCGCACGATTGTTCCGGGAGCACTACCAACCATTAAAGGAATGTTATCGTCATTTCTGGAAAGATGCCGTCCCATATATTGAAAACCAGTACCGGCTGTTGAAGGGTACAGGGGAATGAATAAAGGGGCCATCTCCCAAATTACGAATCGCTTATTTTTGTAAACACATGATTATGAAAAGAAGTATTTTATTTCTTGCCGTGGCCGCCTTAATTTCTTTTGGCGCCATTGCACAGTCTGCACTGCCACCCGTCGATAAATCGCCGCTAGACATTCTTTATTATCCCCTGCGTTACCCTAATTTAAAGATACAGGATAAGGTCACAGAACCTCTTACAGCCAGGGTAATCTACAGTCGTCCCAAAAAAGAAGGCCGTGATATTTTTGGAGGTCTGGTCAGTTATGGAAAGTTATGGCGCCTCGGTGCGAATGAAGCGACCGAGATCGAATTTTACAAACCGGTCGTTATAGATGGTAAAAAAATTCCTAAAGGTCGTTATACCTTATTCGCGATCGTGAATGAAAATAGCTGGACCTTTATTGTCAATAAGGAAACTGATGTGTGGGGTTCTTTTATTTATGATGCGGCGAAAGACTTGGTACGGGTGGATGTACCAGTTGATAAACTGGAACAACCGGTAGAATCACTGGCAATGACCTTTGAAAAAGATAACGGCACACTGAAGCTTGTTGTGGCCTGGGAAAATGTAAAAGCGGCTTTGCCCATTTCGCTCTAATGTAATTGCTATATGAATAAAGTCAACAATAAGCTGGCCGTCGCCCTCATGATGGTTTTTGCCCTGTCCTGTGAACAGAAACAAAAAGAAACCCCTGTAACACCGGTTACCAGGGATACGACAGCCCGTCCAACCCCACCCGAATTACCACCTAATACCTATGCGAATGTTGATATATCACCGATGGATATGAGCTATTTCCCCGTTGAATACCCGAAGTTGAAAATGGCCAACGTCAATATCGATCCACCGGTAGCACGGGTGATCTACAGCCGTCCGCAACTCCAGCGAAGAGCCCTGTTCAATGGAATATTAAAGTATGATGAACCCTGGCGCCTGGGTGCCAACGAAGCTTCTGAGATCAATTTTTTTAGAAATGTGCGAATCCAGGGGAAAAATATTAAGCCGGGCCGTTATACGATATATGGTATCCCTCATACTGATAAATGGACCATCGTGATCAATTCCAATATCGATACCTGGGGATTGAAACAGGACCCTACAAAAGACGTAGCGCGGTTTGAGATCCCGGTCACCACAAATGGCACTTCGCTTGAATACTTTACCATGGTATTTGAAAAAATGGATGGTGGTGCCAACCTGGTCATTGCCTGGGCTGATGTAGTAGCCAAACTACCGATCGAGTTTAAATAAATACGATCCTTATTCATCATGAAATCTTAACGGTCTTCGTGATCATACCTGATTACACTCCAAATTATTATCGATATTTACAGCATGTGTGGTATTGCCGGCATCATTCAACAGGATCCGAACAGGTATGGTATTGATCATTTAAAAAAAATGACGGCCGCCCTGGCCCACCGCGGACCCGATGGCGAAAACACATGGACCAACAACAATAACACAGCGCTTTTCTGTCATCGCCGTCTGGCTATTATAGACCTGAGCATAGCTGCTGCCCAGCCGATGCAATGGCTCGACCGGTATAGTATCGCTCACAACGGTGAAATCTTTAATTATATAGAACTAAGAAAGGAACTGGAACAAAAAGGCTATAGATTCCGCACCCAATCCGATACCGAAGTGATCCTGGCAGCCTATGCACATTGGAATGATGAATGCGTAGAACATTTTGACGGCATGTTTGCCTTTGCGATTTGGGACCAGCAGGAACAGGAAATGTTTGCGGCAAGAGATCGCTTTGGCGAGAAACCATTTTTTTATCATTTCAACCAGCAGGAATTTGTTTTTGCTTCGGAAATGAAAGCTTTGTGGGCTGCCGGACTTGAACGGGTGGCTAATCTGAAAATGCTTTTTAATTACCTCACCATCGGCTATACAGACAATCCCGAAAACCGCGCAGAAACGTTTTTTGAAAATATATACAGGCTACCACCTGCATCGAGGCTTTATTATACGCCGGCAACAAAGGAACTGTTTATTGAAAAATACTGGGACATCGATCCCGATCAACAGGATAAAAAGATCACCGATGATGCGGCCGTTGAACAATTCATTCAACTGTTTACAGATTCCGTACACAAAAGATTGCGCAGCGATGTAAGCCTGGGAAGCAGCCTGAGTGGCGGACTCGACAGTTCCTCGATCGTTGCCACGGTGTCATCACTCAGGAATCACGGATCAGCCAATGCTGATACAAATTCTGGTTCCCGCGACTTGTTTACCGCATTTACAGCAAGTTTCCCGGGGTTTGAAAAAGACGAGTCAGCATTTGCTGCTGAAGTATCGAAGCAGTTTGGACTGCAGCATGTCCAGGTATCTATCGATGCTGACGATCTTGTAGCCGACTGGGAAAAATTTTTATACCACCAGGAAGAACCCGTGGGATCTGCTAGCGCATTTGCGCAGTATAAGGTATTTGAAAAAGCCAAACAACATGGCATCGCCGTGTTGCTCGATGGACAGGGTGCTGATGAAACACTTGCAGGTTACCATAAATACTATAAATGGTACTGGCAGGAATTGTTCCAGCGACGAAAGCTGGTGAGCAGTGGTGAATTACATGCGGCCAGGAGTAAAGGCATACAGGAACGGTTTAATTATAAAAATGTAATGGCTGCTTTGTTTCCGGATCTTGCCGCCGTGATCCTGGAAAGGCAATACCTTTTCAATGCGCTCAATAATGAGAACCTGTCAAGGGATTTTGTAAAACTGCAAAGCAAAGAAGCCTACTATACTACCCCGGAACTAAGCAGCCTGAACGGCCTCCTTTATTTCAACACCTGCGTACACGGACTGGAAGAACTTTTGCGATATGCCGACAGGAGTTCGATGGCGCATGGACGTGAGCTACGATTGCCTTTTTTGAGTCATAAACTGGTTGAATTCATTTTCAAACTTCCACCACAGTTTAAGATCCGGCAGGGATGGACCAAATGGCTGCTCCGGCAATCCATGTCTTCGCAACTACTAGCCGATATTACCTGGCGGACGGATAAGGTAGGTTTTGAGCCCCCGCAAAAATTATGGATGCAGCACCCCCAATTACAGGACATGATCAGGGAAGCCCGGCAGAAACTGGTGAATGAAAAAATATTAAACCCCGATATCATAAAAAAACCCGTGCAGGGCACGGGTGCTTATGAAAAGCGGGTAGACGATTGGAGATACCTTACCGCTGCCGCACTTTTTAGCAGATAATTCGTAGCATGCAGTCCAGGTATAACACTACTTATCTGCTCTTTTGAATTTACCAGTGCGCTCCAGGTTACCATACACATCTGATTTCACGATATACCAATGGTCTTCGTCCCTAATATTGATTGTAAAACTCACTTCTGATTCAGATGATACTTCTGTTACACCCGCGATTTCCTTACCAGCATATTTTTTCCGGAGTTTGGCGGCAACGCTGGGAAGCAATTCTTTTTCGCCATAATACCTGATCGTCTTTAACAACCTGCCATCTTCGGCATACTGGGCCCTGACCTGGATACGGTCAACAACGAAATTTGCCTGACTGTAATCCTCATAGTCGTGCCAGCTCACATCCCTGGCACCCGCAAAGGTTTCATTAAAGGCTTTCAGAATTTTTTCATTTACATCGGGTGGTGTGGCTGCGGCTGTTGCAACAATACCTGTCAGCAAGATCGCCAGGGAGAATAATTTTTTCATTGTTTATATTTTTTTGATAAGGAATAAGCTGGAGTAAAACTACCTGCCACCACAGTCAATTGCAAGCGATTATCCATTACCGGCAAGCGAAGTGAAACTGAGTATGTTGCATAAGAAACTCTAAAAACGACTGAAGCGTTTTAAAAACATACTGAAAAAGATCGGTAGCAGCATGAAACGTGATAGCCTTATCGTGAAACACAACCTTAACTAAGTGTTAAAGGAATTTCGAACGGGATGAGTGGTATTACTGAAAACTAAAACGTCACCCTACAGGTTCAATAAACGATCTAATATCATTCTACTAAAACTACCTTCCATTGGATAGCGCTATTCAGAAATCATAACGCCGTAGAGGTGTCGTTTTGGTAGAAACATTTTTAAACCCGTATTGAATGCCGTAAGTACGAAGTTTCCCAATTCGCATGACCCACGCATTGAATTCAACCTGCCTTAATTATTTATTCCTCATCTTTGCCAAAATTTTCAATTCATCGAATAATTATGAAGACAGCGACAAAATTTATACACGCCGGAACGGTTCCGGATCCATCTACCGGGGCAATTATGACACCTATTTACCAAACATCAACCTATGTACAGGAAGCTCCCGGCAAGAACAAAGGCTTTGAATATGCCCGTAGCCAGAACCCTACGCGCAAAGCGTTAGAAGATGCGCTGGCGACGATTGAAAATGGAAAATTCGGGCTGGCCTTTAGCAGCGGTGTGGCGGCTACAGATGCCGTGATCAAATTATTGTCACCCGGGGATGAGGTGATTGCCGCAAACGACATGTATGGTGGCACCTACCGCCTGTTTACTAAAATCTTTGAAAAATTCGGTATTAAATTCCTTTACACTGACACAACCAATCCTGCCAATATTAAAAAGCTGGTTTCAAAAAAAACCAAACTTATCTGGCTCGAAACACCGACCAACCCTTTGATGAATATCACCGATATCGCCGCCGTATCTGTGATCGCAAAGGAAGCTGGTGCATGGTTGTGTGTGGACAATACTTTTGCCTCACCCTATTTACAAACACCACTCGACCTGGGTGCGGATATCGTGATGCATTCATCAACAAAATATCTCGGTGGACATAGTGATGTAATTCAAGGTGCCCTGGTGATGAATGATCCAGCGCTTCGGGAGACACTTTATTTCATCCAGAAAAGTTGTGGCGCCGTACCAGGACCGATGGATTGCTTTTTAGTATTACGCGGTATAAAAACTCTACCTGTGCGAATGGAACAACACTGTCGCAATGGGGAAAAAATTGCACATTGGTTAAGGAATAATCCAAAAGTAGATAAGGTATACTGGCCAGGCTTTGAAGACCATCCTGGTTATGCTGTCGCAAAAAAACAGATGCGCAATTTTGGGGGTATGATCAGCTTCACACTTAAAGACGATAGCGTTGATACAGCTAACCGTGTATTATCATCTACGCATCTTTTTGCACTGGCGGAAAGTCTTGGCGGTGTAGAATCCCTGATCAACCATCCTGCCTCTATGACACATGCTTCAATTCCCCGGGAGGAACGCATCAAAAACGGCCTGACCGATTCACTCATCAGGCTGAGTGTAGGCATAGAAGACGCCGATGACCTCGTGGCTGATCTCGACAAGGCAATTGGCTAAATTTCGAGCTGCGAGCTATGAGCTGCGAGCTCCGAGCCTTCAATTACATATCGAACTATCGTTCTCAAAGCTGGTAGCTCGAAGCTCATAGCTCATGGCTGTATTTTGGCATTGTATCTGTAAAGTATAGTATGGAAATAAATTCATCATACTAAAATTTGTACTATGCTTTACCTTATTGCAATAATCCTGATAATCGGGTGGCTCTTGGGTTATTTTGTATTCTCCGCAGGTGGGTTGATACATATCCTTCTCGTAATTGCAGTGATAGCTATCATACTTCGTCTTATCAGGGGCGATAGGGTAGTTTGACAATTGTGTAATTTTATGGATGGATAAAAAAAGCCTTAAAGAATTCCTGGATAGAAAGGTTGATGAATACAATCAACCTTTTTTTATTAAAGGCGATCCTGTTTGTATTCCGCATTTGTTTTCCAAAAAACAGGATATCGAGATAGCTGGATTTTTCGCTGCAATATTTGCCTGGGGCAACCGCACCACGATCATTCAAAAATCAAAAGAGCTGATGCAACGCATGGATATGCAGCCCCATGCGTTTTGCCTTTCAGATGATGAAACCCGGCTAAAAGCGCTTGAAGGATTCAAGCACAGAACATTCAACGACACCGACCTTCTTTATTTTATTGAATTCCTTCACTACCACTACCATCATCATAGCAGCCTCGAACAGGCTTTCACTAAGCATGGTCGTACGATAGAAGAAATGCTGACCGGGTTTCACCAATATTTTTTTTCACTTCCACATGTGCCACGCAGGACAAGAAAACATATTGCTGATCCCTCCCGTGGTTCTACCTGTAAACGGCTGAATATGTTTCTCCGCTGGATGGTGCGTCGTGATAAAAGCGGCGTGGATTTCGGGATTTGGAAAAAAATAACACCTTCACAGCTTATCTGCCCCATCGATTTGCATGTGGCCAGGGTAGCCAGGCATTTTCGCCTGCTTGATCGCAAACAAACGGACTGGCAGGCAGCGGTGGAGTTAACGCAATACCTCCGAACTTTGGATAAAGACGACCCGGTCAAATACGATTTCGCTTTATTTGGTCTGGGTGTGATCGACAAATTTTAAATTATGTCACAAGTAGACAGCAACATCATCGTATCACTGAATAACTTGTTAGGGGTGGAACTAAAACAATCTCTCTCATTGGATGAATTGCTGGAACAAATCGCAGGCCATCTCAACTCGCTGATCACAACTGATTTTAATAAATTGATCAGCCTGCTCTACCGGCTCGATATCGACGAATTGCGGGTGAGGGCAACACTGCAAAATCATCCTGGTACCGACGCTGGTAAATTACTGGCAGCACTGGTCATGGAAAGACAACTTCGTAAGCTGGAATCACGGAAGCATTTCTCACCAAATAAAAATGAAGATATTGATGACAATGAGAAATGGTGATATCGTATCCTCTAAGGGATTTGGGATTTGTAATCATTGCTATCCGGAATAAAATTTTGGATAGTTGTCAAAACCTTTGACCCGCACGGCTTCCATGACTTATACTTTTAAAGGGGATTTGCTTTATTTTTACTGGAGACGGTCCACTTTGCTGGCCGTAGTTCAAATGTTTCGATGTGTCAGGAAACCACTGCGCACACTGCGGACACAGCGAAGTATTAGCATCAGGTCCTGTTCTACGTAGCAGATTTTTATCACGAAAAACGACTTTTGCTGTGCTCACCGTGATTTATAGTACTTCAGAGTCCCCCGGACAGCAATGATTAGTAATTTGGAAGTGGGGGGCGATAGTTATCGGGGCTGGAGTTATGCTTTGTTCTTCTTCTCAAACATGAGCTCCCTCACTTTTTCCTTGTCCTCTTTTTCCTTTTTAAGATCAAACATGGTTCCGAAGACATGATCCCAGATAGTGGAGCTTACGCCAAATCCATTGTGCTCATCTTTATAATGATGCAGGTGATGATTTCTCCAAAGTGGCTTCATCCATTTAAAGGGAGGATTCCAGGCGTGAATGGCATAGTGCATAGTGCCATACATCAGGTATCCAAAAATAAAACCCGGGAAAAACATAAATGTGTATTGACGTATCAAGAGGTACATCAGTCCAAACAGTGCTGACGCAATGATGATGCTGGGCACCGGTGGCATAAACAGCCGCTGCTTATCGCGGGGATAGTGATGGTGATTGCCATGAAGGGTGTAGGAAATTTTTTGAGCTGTCGGGTTATCACTCACCCAGTGAAAAATAAACCGGTGCGCGATGTATTCAAAAAAGGTCCAGAAAAACATGCCACCGACAAAGATCAGCAGCACCTGCAATAACGGAAACTGAAGTTTAGTGTTGCTATAATAAAGGAGATAAACAATAACCGGGATATACATTCCCCAGATCACCAGCGGATGCGTTTTGGTGAGCATCTCCAGGTAATCATTCTTAAACAAACGGGCCTGACCCTTATTATTAATTTTTTCGAAATGCATGTGGCAAAGATAGGAAAAGAGCATACCATTTGAACTGCCCCGGTAGACATTAAAAGCACCTGTAACGGCCTGAAATAAAGCTTTTAGTCGCTTTTTAAGAGTTGATTAACGGTTTGAAATTCGTACCCCTTTTCCTTTAGTGTTTTTAAAAGCCCGGGTAGCCGGTTATAAAACTTATCGGTCCGCGCGGGATCTGTTCCGATATGTATCAAAAGGATAAAGCCATTTAATCCCAGGGCTTTTTGCTCGCAGGAAAGTATTGACTCATAAATATCATCACTGGCCCTGTAGTTCTTCATCTCAGGCGTCGTATAGTCGGCCGTGCTCCTGGTGCCCGGAGTAAAATTGATCAGTTGCAAACCCTGCTCCTGTGTCCATTCTGCAATTTTCTCGTTGTACCACTCATAAGGCGGAAGAAAATAGGGTGAATCGGAATGGCTGACACCAAATTTTTCCATTTCACGGTAGTTGTTTAGCAGATCAGTTACAAACTCCTCTTTTGTCACCAACAGGCTATCGCGCTTACTCCAGTCGCAATACAGCAGGTGCTTATCAGAATGAGCGCCGAGGTAGTGTTTATCCTTCTTAAGTTTCCTGATGATCTTTTTAAAAGTGGGATTGCGATAAAAATCACCTGTCAGAAAGAAAGAAGCTTTAACCTTCTCCTTTTTTAATGTTCGGCGAATACTGGTGCCACCATCCGCAAAATCGTGACCGGTAAATACCAATGCAAGTTTCTTTTGGGAAGTGTCACCACGTATGATGGCACCATGCGACATACGATATCCCCCTACCCCGGGGGTGGTTACTTTTTTGGCCGGCCTTCCGCCTCCTTCGCGGCAAGCAAATAAACCAGGGAAGCCGTGCCATCCATGGTGGGTTCATTGGTGCTATAGTCGCCGTAGTCATCATGATAGACGACCAGGTCGCTTTGGAACTCGGCATATTCATCTGGATCCGCCAGCCTGATACCGATCAGGTTCTTGTAGATGTTTCCATATACCGGGCCGTCAACCAGGCCGCCATCGATTGGGTAGTTTTTCAAATGAGTGAAAGCAGAATGCGGATCTTCCGGTGTATCACCCCACGAGGGAAGACCATATACCATACTTGTTCCCCAGGGATTGCAACCAAAGAGCCAGTCGAAATTAGCCTGCTCCAGTTCTGAAAAACTCTTGTCGCCTGTAAGTTCCCTGAACCAGTAACATTGTATCGCAAAAGAAGACGTCAGGTTATTGCTACACCAGATAAATGGAACCCCCCGATAAAAGGCATTCTGGCTCGCCTTATTCCAAACTTTTTCAATGCCTTCGCGGTAGTAGCGGATGATGGTATCTTTTCTTTTATCTTTTAATTGTTTTGCGAGTTCATAGTGCCCGATATTGATAAATGGATACCACTGGTAATGATGGGCTGTGTCCGCGCCCAGCCATGGGGTATGCGGCTCCTGCTTCGCAAAAGCAAAAGCTTCATCGAGGTGGACCGGGTTGGATTGCTGAAAAGTCAGGCTTGTTGCAGCCAGTTGCATATCATCCACCCAATTTGATTCGGCGTAGATATAGGGCGATTTCACAGACGCTGTTTGAGTCACGCCCGGCTTTTTATTGGCAAAAGCGTATGCCGTTTTGGATCTTTGCGATAGCAGGCTGCTATAATCCTTGTCATTTTTGAACAACACCGACCCCAGAGCAAACGCGCTGGTAAACTTACCACCAGTAGAGCTGGTGCCTGTTGTATTGTTCATGAACTTGCCTCGCTGCTGTGGCTCACCACTTACAAAATATACCGGCCGCTCATATCC
Source organism: Bacteroidota bacterium (assembly GCA_023412975.1). Taxonomy (GTDB): domain Bacteria; phylum Bacteroidota; class Bacteroidia; order Chitinophagales; family Chitinophagaceae; genus Terrimonas_B. The sequence continues at coordinate 20,735 of JAEZRB010000130.1, forward strand.
TCTACCATAAAAACTATCCATTTTCGGAATGCGCATACCTGCATGATCCCTGTCATCGGCGATCTGGTTAAACATCCAGTCCTCTCTTGGATGCATTTTCAAAAGCCAGTCCAGGCCCCAGCGTGCCTCGTCCAGTACATCGGCAACACCATTGGCGCCATCCAGGCCATTTGCCATTTTCTCATCAGTAAATACATGAGGAAAGTCGCGGTACGACATTAGTAGATGATAGGTTGCGTTGGCTGAAGTGGTAGTGTACTGGAGATAATCACTCGCATCATGCCATCCCCCTACCACATCAATGCGTGTGCTGTCGGGGATGCCAGCTTTTTCACCGTATAATACATAACCGTCATCTGTATGGCAACTATCTTTTAGATAAGGGTTAAACCCGGTTCTTTGTTGCCGCATATAACGAAGACAAAAATCCGCGGTCCCTTTATAAACATCATTACCTATTTCAAACTCGGGTGAAACGGCGCTGCCGGCCTGCAGGAAATAACGGCCTGGTTTTTTGAAAGATGAAAAATTAAGACGATAGCTTTGACGGAATGGTCCATAGGAACCAAAAGCTTTACCTGCCGTCCCGCTGGTCACCACTTTTTTTGTTTTTGCATCAACCAACTGCCAGCTTTTGATTGTAATATCTTCCTTCGAGCCCCACACGGCAACCTTTATACCATTGGGCAGGTAACCCAGTTGGTTGATACGGATCCAGGCGGTGGGATCCACATTATCCTTTTTCCCAATTGGTGTAAAAGATAATAGAAAAACGACGAGCAATAACCTATACATGATGGATTTTTTTATAAAAATTCAAAGCGGTCAAGTTAAGCAACTTTGTACAATTCATTGGCGGATGCGTCTTTTTGCCGGTAATTTTTTTACTACCCATTTTCATTTCTCCTTAACTTGACCGCATAATTTTTTCTATGGCCGTAATTGCTCTTGACCTGGGTGGAACAAAACTGGCTTCAGCCATCATCAATGAAGCCGGCGACATATTAAATACAGAAACCGTCCTGCTTGATAAAAGAGAAGGTGCTGAAGTAGGTGAGCTGATCGTGCAACAAACCAGCGTGATGCTTCAAATGGCGAAAAAAGACGGAATTACTGTTGACGCTATTGGCATATGTGTACCAGGTATCGCATATGCAAAGACCGGGAAAGTGTGGGCGCCCAATATTCCGGGCTGGGATGAATTTCCCTTGCTGGATGTTTTAAAAGAATCTGTAACCGATAAAAATATTTGTATAAAACTAGATAGCGACAGGGCCTGTTATATCCTGGCTGAAATCTGGAAAGGCAATGCCCGCGGTTGCAGCGATGCGATTTTCATGGGTGTCGGAACCGGGATTGGTGCCGGCATTCTGGTGAATGGACAGGTGCTAAGAGGTGCACACGATATAGGTGGCGCGATAGGCTGGCTGGCACTTAACAAACCGTTTGAAGAAAAGTATATACCCTGCGGCTGTTTTGAATACAATGCTTCAGGTGAAGGACTGGCTAAGGTGGCGAAAGAGCTGTTGGAAGAAGGAAAATTCCCTGGCAATAAATTAGCCGGCATCGGTACGTCATTATCAGCAAAGGATGTTTTTTTAGCTTATGATGAAAATGATCCTTTGGCTGTGGCGGTTGTGAACAACGCGATCGAATATTGGGGCATGGCAGTAGCCAACCTCGTCAGCCTGTTCAATCCCGAAAAGATAATTTTCGGTGGCGGTGTGTTTGGACCAGCCCTTAAATTCCTTGACGCTATTTATGAGGAAGCAAAAAAATGGGCGCAACCGATTAGCATCAAACAGGTAAAACTGGAAGTTGCCGCGTTGGGCGGGGAGGCTGGGCTTTACGGTGCGGGGTATCTCGCTTTACACGATTAACTGCTCAATATGTACAATAGAAACAAAGTTTTTGCGGCAGCCTGCATGGCGCTATTCCTATTTGGTATGACACTCATCACGTTGGGGTCGATCATGCCTTCGCTAAAAACGGATTTTGAAGCGGATGGACTCAATGCAGGTATACTGGTTGCAATATTACCCATTGGTATCCTCCTGGGCTCGCTCGTTTTCGGACCGGTCGTTGATCGCTATGGCTACAAGCTTTTACTCATCATCAGTGTGCTGATCTCCGCGATATCGCTGGAAGGACTTGCTTTCACCAAATCGCTGTCGATATTGTATGTATGTATTTTCCTCATCGGTTTTGGAGGAGGAGCTATTAATGGAGGCACCAGCGCGCTGGTTGCTGACATCAGCGAAAAAAATAAAGGTGCAGCCCTGAGTTTTTTAGGTGTATTCTTTGGCATCGGCGCAGTGGGACTGCCTTTGCTGCTGGGATTGCTGTCACGACATTACTCCTACAACACTATTCTCGCGGCCGTTGGATTCTTCATGCTGCTACCGGTCTTTTATTTCATGCTGACTGCCTTCCCCAAGCCCAAGCAGGCGCAGGGCTTCCCATTGAAAGAAGGACTGAAACTGGTGAAAGAACCCGCTTTGTTACTCACAGGTTTTTTTCTTTTTTTTCAAAGCGGGGTGGAGAGCCTGGTCAACAACTGGACCACCTCCTACCTTCAGGAAGGTCTGGGTATTGATAATGACAAAGCCCTCTACGCGTTGTCGTTTTCGGTTGTGGGACTTACCGTAGCCCGCATACTACTTGGTTCTTTGTTAAAAAAGATCTCTCCTTATACGGTATTACTCATTTCACTAATACTTGTAGCTGCCGGCAGTTTGGTTTTATATTCCACTTCATCGTATAACATTTCATTCGCAGCCCTTATCCTGATGGGCATGGGACTGGCGGGTGGATTCCCTATCATATTAGGATATGTTGGGCAACTGTACGCACAACTTTCAGGAACGGCGTTTAGCATCGCGCTGGTGATCGCGCTTACGGGCAATACCCTGATCAATTATTCTTTCGGTGTGATAGCGGAGAAATACAATATTAGTTACCTGCCCGTCATGATTGCGGCCTGTATTGGTTGTATGATCATAATTTTGCTGATCATCCGTCGCAAGATCGCAGGCCGAATTAATTTATAACAAATATTTTTCACTCTTATAATAAATCAATAAAAGTTATGCTGGCAAAAACATGGTTACAGAATGCAAGAGGTATTATGGACAATATCGAGAACACCCAGTTGGAAAACATACAAAAGGCGGCTGGGATCATGGCCGATACGATTGAAGCGGGTCGCTGGGTGCATACTTTCGGTTGCGGCCATGCCACGCTCCCGATCGAAGAGATGTATCCCCGCATCGGCGGCTTTGTAGGTTTTCATCCCATTGTGGAATTGCCACTCACGTTCTTTACTAATATCGTAGGCGGTATGAGCGTGCACAATTTTGTATTTCTCGAAAGAGTAGAAGGCTATGGTACCGAGATCATGAAGGGCTATAAGTTCGATAAAAGAGATTGCATGTGGCTTTTCTCGCATACCGGTATTAACGCGGTAAACATCGATGTGGCGCTGGAAGCTAAAAAACAAGGCATGAAAGTGATCGTCTTCGGATCGGCCAAAGAAGCAGAAGGCAAACCCACCCGTCATAGTAGTGGCAAGAATATTTTCCAGCTCGCAGACCTCGTTGTAGACACTTGCGTGCCGATCCAGGATGCCTGTGTACCGCTGAAAAATCATGTCGACAAAGTAGGACCTGTCTCAACTATCGGTTTTATTACCGCCGTTTGGATGACCGTGACAACGGTAGCGGAGATCCTCGCTGAGCGTGGCGTAAAACTTTATATCCATCCTTCACACAATGTACCTGGCGACACCACTGCCAAGGAAAGACTGGCGGAAGCACTGGAAGAGTATAAGACAAGGGTTGCCGGCGTGTAAGGAATTAGGTATTGGGGGTTGGGAATTAGACTGGAGAGATTTCATAGCGGTAAAGATTGTTTCGAATTGTTTTTGGCGATGAAATTAACTTCAACTATCAGGTAAATTCCCAACTCCAAATTACCAGCCCGATAGCACTCGGATCATATTGGCTAATTTCAGCACACGATTCCCAGAATATTCGGAGTAAATTTGCATGCTTTAACGAAAACTCATTAGCATGAAACTGGTATCCTACGTAAAGGAGGGGCATGAGCAGCTGGCTGTATTGATCAATGGAATGATCTATGACATGGAAGTGTTGCACCCCGATCTGCCAGGAACCATGAATATGTTCCTGACCTATTGGGACGATTCGTTCCCCGTTGCCCAGGCCGGCGCTTTATTATTACAAGAAGGTTCAAGAAGCAGCAATAAAGGTGTTCCTGTCGAATCCGTACAATTATTGGCACCCGTTCCATTTCCTGCCAGTTGCCGCGATGGCTATGCGTTTCGACAACATGTGGCATCGGCACGCAGAAACCGCGGTGTAGAGAAGATCCCGGAGTTTGACCAGTACCCGGTATTTTATTTTACCAACCATCATAGCATACAGGGACCAGGTGACGTAAATTGTATGCCCGATCACCTGGAAAAACTTGATTTCGAACTCGAGGCTGCCATCGTTATCTGCCGTCATGGTCGTGATATACCCGCCACGCATGCCGATCAATATATTGGTGGATTAATGATCATGAACGACCTAAGCGCCCGCCGGTTGCAGATGGAAGAGATGTTGCTCAACCTGGGACCTGCCAAAGGCAAGGATTTCGCGACAGCGATCGGCCCATGGCTGGTTACACTGGATGAACTTCATGAATTTGAAATTCCAGCAAAAGAAAATCATATAGGTAAGAGCTGGAACCTTGAAATGAAATGTCGCGTCAATGATGTACAGGTAAGCCTGGGTAATGTTGGTGATATGGACTGGACATTTGCCGAGATCATAGAACGTGCATCCTATGGGGTGGATCTTTATCCTGGTGACGTTATTGGTAGCGGAACCGTAGGTACCGGCTGTTTTCTTGAATTGAATGGAACCGGCAAATTGAATGATCCTGCCTATAAAGAACAATGGCTGCAATCCGGCGACCTGGTTGAAATGGAGATTGAACAACTCGGAACATTAAGTAATAGGATTGTTGGCATTGAATCAGCGTGGAGCCTTCTGCAACAGAAAAAGCTAAAACCGTAAGCTTCTTAAACCTGATAAAGCAAAACAATGATTCTGGACCTGCATGATCTCAACCCGGTAGAAAAACAATACTACCTGCAACATGTCGTCGCACCCCGGCCGATTTGTTTTGCATCAACGATCGATAAAGACGGAAACGTTAACCTCAGTCCTTTTAGTTTCTTCAATTTATTTTCCACAACCCCACCCATCGTTATATTTTCACCATCACGGCGTGTAAGAAATAATACCATCAAGCATACCCTTGAAAATGTAATGGAAGTGCCCGAAGTTGTGATCAATATTGTAACATTCGATATGGTGCAGCAGGTGTCGCTGGCGAGTTGTGAAT
>JAEZRB010000170.1 GCA_023412975.1 Bacteroidota bacterium
ATCCAACTGTTGACATACTACGCAAAAAGCTGGCGGCACTTGATGGAGCGGAGGATTGTCTTGTTTTTAATAGCGGCGCTGCAGCTATTTTCGCAGGCGTACTGGCTAATGTCAGTTCCGGTGATCATATCGTTTCTGTAAGTTCACCTTATTCCTGGGCGCAAAAGATGTTTGATGTCATTTTACCACGCTTTAACGTCACCACCACCTATATCGATGGAACGGAAATTGAAAACTGGAAAAATGCCATGCGGCCCAATACAAGGCTGTTTTACCTGGAATCGCCAAACAGCTGGAGTTTTGAAATGCAGGACATCCGGGCCGTAACAAAGCTGGCCCGATCGGCTAATATCGTTTCCTTTATTGACAACAGCTATTGTACACCCCTGCAGCAAAACGTAATTGAAATGGGTGTGGACCTGGCCATGCAAACGGCAACCAAGTATATCAGCGGGCATAGCGACACGCTGGGCGGGGTACTAAGCGGATCACGGAAAATGATCAAAAAGATATTTGACAGTGAATACCTGAATATCGGCAGCGGTATACAACCTTTCAATGCCTGGCTGCTAATCCGCGGACTGAGAACACTGCCCATGCGACTTGACCGGATCAACGCGTCCACCAAAACCATGGTAAATTTTTTGAAACAACATCCGAAAGTGGAATCAGTTATTTTCCCTTTCGATGAATCCTTTCCGCAATACAAACTGGCTAAAGAACAGATGAAAGACGCCGGCGGGCTTCTCACGTTTATTTTAAAAGCAACGGAACGGGACAGGATCATCCTTTTTTGCGAGTCGCTCCGGCATTTCCTGATGGCGGTCAGTTGGGGCGGCCATGAATCCCTGGTGATTCCCAAATGCGCAGCCATTGGCGCGGCTCAGTATGATCCGTCGCAACCCCTGCACCGGTCAGTGAGAATGTATGTTGGTCTCGAAGACCCCTCGTATCTTGTGGCCGATCTGGAACAGGCATTTGACGCCATGGAATAAAAATTTATCCTGTTTAATAAAAAGAGCATTGACACGAGTTCAATTAAATTATTTTTGCACAATGATCAAATCTCCTATAAAACTGGGTGCATGCCTGTTCTCATTTCTTCTGATGAGCCTGTTCGTTAAGGCGCAGGAACCAGAGAAATGGGATCTTCGCAAATGTGTGGAATATGCGCTTGAACACAATATATCCGTCCGCCAGGCAGATGTGCAGGCCAGGATCGTCGCCCTGACTTATGAACAAAGCAAATTATCGCAATACCCCTCGATTTTCTTACAAAATAGTTCTGGTTACCAGTTTGGGCGCTCCATCGACCCCTCTACCAACGAATTTACCAACGAGCGGATCTTGTTTGCCAATCATGCTTTGAATGTAAACCTGGACCTGTTCAACTGGTTCAGTAAGAAAAACACGATCGCTGCCAACCGCTTACAGGCAGAAGCCTATACCGAAGGCATTGAAAAGGCAAAGAATGATATCGCACTGAATGTAGCCAATGCCTTTTTACAAATTGTCTTAAATGCGGAGCAAATTAAGATCAGCGATGTGCAGGTGAAGCAAAGCATGGAGCAGGTGGATATCATCAGGAAGCAGGTAGCGGCGGGGGCATTGCCGGAACTGAACCTGGCTGAAATGGAAACCCAGCTGGCAACAGATAGTGCTAACCTCATCACCGCCAACTCAAACTACATTCTTTCTGTATTACAATTAAAAGCCCTGCTGAATATTGACGCTGATGCGGCGTTTGATGTGGCAATACCACCAGTTGAACTGATACCTGTCGAGCCACTGGCCGAACTGGATCCCGCTGTAGTGTACCAACTCGCAACTACCAATATGCCCCAGCAAAAAATAAATGACCTGAACCTGCAGGCGGCCATAAAAAATGTAGCTGCGGCAAAGGGTGGCATGTTTCCCTCGCTTTCACTTTTCGGCGGACTGGACTCAAGATATTCCAATGCCCAGAAATTATTCCCGCGAAATTTTATCAATAGCGTTGTGCCCATTGGTTTTGTGGACGTGAATGGCATCAACTATATCGTCAATACCCAAACGGAGGTACCGACAGCGTTTACAAAGAATACTTATTTCCGACAGCTGAACAACAACTTCAGCCAGGGAGTCGGACTAAGCCTGAATATCCCGATATTTAATGGCGGCGCAGCTCGAACCAACTGGAAAAAAGCAAAACTTAACGTGATCAGCGTAGAACTTCAAAAGGAGTTTGATTCAAAAACCCTAAAACAGGATATTTACCAGGCACATGCGAATGCGGTTGCTGCTATGCAAAAATTCAATGCACAAAGTAAGTCTGTTGAGACGGCACAAAAAGCCTATGATTTCGCGAAAAAAAGATTTGATGTCGGTTTATTGAATACGATCGACCTGATTACAAACCAGAATAATTTATTCCGGGCAAAGATCAATATGGTTTCGGCCCAGGCCGACTATGTATTTAAAATGAAATTACTGGAGTTTTATAAAGGGCAGGGACTGAAACTGTAGAGCGCGGTCAAAAATATTTCTTTAACCTTCCAGCTATCGAACTAAGAAAATCATAGCAGGAAACTAATTATCCGCTTTAACGGATCTACACGTATGAACAAAACTTTAAAATGGGTACTGATCATTGCAGGCGTATTAGTGGTTGTATTGATTGTAGCTAAACTGCTGGGTGGAAATGACGGCAACGGCGAAAGGGTGGCGGTGGAGAAAGTTAGCAAACGCACTATTGTGGAATCGGTAACAGCCAGTGGCAATATCTACCCCGAAGTGGAAGTTAAGATCAGCCCGGATATATCCGGAGAGATCACAGAACTGAATGTACAGGAAGGCGACAGTGTGAGAAAAGGAGACGTCCTCGCCCGGATATTTTCAGATATCTATGCATTACAAAGAGATGAAGCTGCTTCGCAGGTAGGACAGACTCAGGCTTCAGTAGAAAATAGCAAAGCTGCACTTGAAGCAACAAAAGCGACACTCGACCAGGCCAAACAGGCTTATGACCGCAACAAAATGTTGTTTGATCAGAAAGTCATTTCACAGGCAGAATTTGAGCAATTTGAAACAAACTACCGCTCCGCCCAGGCCAACTATAATGCAGCCCTGCAAAGTATCAGGGGATTGCAGGCTAATGTGGTTGCGGCTCAAACAGGACTTACCCGTGCCAACAAAGACCTGGGTCGCGCCACCCTCATTGCACCTATGGATGGCGTGATCTCTTCACTCAAAGTAAAGAAAGGTGAGAGAGTGGCGGGTAATAGCTTTAATGTTGGTACCGAGATGATGACGGTAGCAGACATGAGCGTAATGGAAGTAAGGGTGGATGTGGGTGAAAACGATATCGTAAAAGTGAACATCGGTGACTCAGCTGATATTGAACTTGATGCATATAATAACCGGAAGTTTAAAGGTATCGTAACGCAAATCGCCAGCAGCACCAATGCCACGGCTGTCACGGCTGCCACAAATGATGTAACCAATTATGAAGTAAGGATCCGCCTCGATCGCGATTCTTACAAAGACCTGATTGATCCTTCCCGGCCCAAAAAATTCCCGTTCCGCCCCGGTATGAATGCCAACGCGGATATAAAGACACGCCGCAAGGATAATGTGCTGGCTGCGCCAATCACCGCGGTGAATGCCAGGGTAAGAGGAAGCGACAAAAGCCTTTCTGATAAAAAACAGGAATCGACAATGGGCAACGACGAGGAAAGCCAGTCGAATGCGGTGACTATGTCCGATGAACTCGAGGAAGTGGTATTTGTACTTCAGAAAGACGGCACCGTTAAAAAAGCAGTTGTAAAATCCGGCATACAGGATATTAACTATATCGAGATCGTCAGCGGCCTCAGCGGTAGTGAAGAGGTTGTAATTGGCCCTTACAATGCAGTTAGCAAGACATTGAAAGACGGGTCAAAGGTTAATGTAGTGCCTAAGGAAAAGTTGTTCGAAAAGTAATAAAAAGGCCGGATCGACTATCGCCTCAATCTCAACCTTAACCTCACCCTCAACCTCAACGTGAATGGCTCGTAAATTCGGCGTTATCGGAAGCGGCAGTTGGGCGACAGCATTGGTAAAGATACTGACCGATAACGGCCATGCCCTGAACTGGTGGATACGCAATGAAAAGACCATTGAGTTCATAGGCCGACGCCACCACAATCCGAGTTATCTTCAATCAGTGAGTTTTGACACAACCTTGCTCAACATGACCACTGATATTGATGAGGTCATCCGGTCTTCTGAAGTTTTGATCATCGGTATTCCATCAGCATATATTGAACAAAGCATCGGGCACCTTCAGCCTGCCGATCTTGAAAATAAAAAAATCGTCAGCGCGGTAAAAGGGATCCTGCCGGAGCAAAACATACTCCTTAATTATTACCTGGAGCAGAAGTTCGGTTTTGCGATAGAAAATTATTTCGCGATACTGGGGCCCTGTCATGCGGAAGAAGTAGCGGCAGAAAAGCTATCCTATTTAACCATCTCCGGTATTGATGTAACAACTGCCGCGGAATTGGCGTCTTATTTCTCAAGCGGCTATATTAATACCATTATCAATCATGATATACTGGGTGTGCAATATGCGGCCGTGCTGAAGAATATATATGCTCTCGGTGCCGGGATTGCGCATGGTTTGGATTATGGAGACAATTTTTTAAGCGTATATATTGCCAATAGCGCTGATGAAATGGCCTCTTTTCTACGGGAGTTTGGAGCCGAGCATATTGTCGTGGGCGAACATGAAGGTGAAGATCCCATTACTCACCGGCGTACCCCGAACTATGCGGCTTCCGTGTACCTGGGCGACCTGCTGGTTACCTGCTACTCCCTGCATAGCCGGAACCGGACTTTTGGCAATATGATCGGGAAGGGGTACTCAGTAAAAGCAGCACAGCTGGAACTGAACATGGTGGCAGAAGGATACAATGCGGCAAAATGTATCTATAATATTAACAAATCTGTTGACGCACCCATGCCTATTGCGGAGTCCATATATAAGATACTTTGGGAAAATGTTAAACCCGCCGATGGGTTTAAACAGATAGAAGAAGTGTTGGTCTGACAGGTAGGTTTTGAAGTATAAGTTCCAGTAAACTTCAGAGCCGGAACTTAAACTTTTAATTATGCCTCTGTCTTATCATGGTTTTGGTCCCGCTGCCATTTTGATAATGATCGTTTCGGTGATCATTGGCGAGCTTTATAAGGCTTACAAACGCCGGCAGCAACAACAGCACTAATCAAAGAAAAGATCGGCCGCGATGCCGTCTGCCATTAGTTTCCCTTTCCTGGTTAGTCTGAGAAAATTGTTTTCAACAAACAGCATTTCACCCTCCCTGTATTTCTCTGAACGTTGTAATACCGCTGCGCGACGCGGTTCATCAAGTTTATCAAGATCCAATCCTTCCATGGTTCGCAATGAGATCATGATGTATTCGTTCAATTTCTGGACCGGTGTCAGTAATTCTTTCTCCAGGGGCAGCACACCTTCGTTTATGGAGGAGATATATTTATTGTTGTTGGCAATATTCCACCACCTGGCATCCCCGTCGAAAGAATGAGCCGAAGGACCTATGCCAAGATATTTTTTCCCCTGCCAATAGGAAGAATTATGCCGGCTACGTAATCCAGGTTTTGCAAAATTGGAAATTTCATAATGTTCGTATCCCGCTGCGGCCAGCCATTCCATTAGTAGTAAAAACTGTTCTGATTGTTTGTCAGTATCCACTTCAGCTACCCGCTTTTCACGGATCATTTTGTCGAGTGGCGTTTTAGGTTCTACAGTCAGCGCGTAACAGGAGAGGTGCGGGATACCGAGCCTCATAGCCGTTTCTACATTTTGTTTCCATTTCTCATTACTTAGGCCAGGTGTGCCATAGATCAGGTCAATGGTGATATTGTCAAAGCTGCCGATCGCCAGGCGCAAATTGTCGATGGCCTGCCTGGCGCTATGCGCCCGGTTCATCCAGCGAAGGTCGTCTTCAAAAAAACTTTGTATACCAATACTCAACCTGTTAATACCTGCCTCCCGCCAACCTTCCAGTTTCTGCTGGTGGATATCGTCGGGATTGGCTTCAAGGGTTATTTCCGCATCGGCGGTGATCAGGAACCGCGATCTTAATTTGTAAAGTATCCGGCTGATCTCTTCCGGGCTGCACAGGCTTGGCGTGCCGCCTCCGAAGTAAATGGTGCCAACGGTTTCATCCCGGAAATTTTCATATTGCAGGTCAGTTTCCTTCAATAAAGAAGATATTAATTCGTTTTTATACCGCAGTGAAGTAGAAAAATGAAAATTACAGTAGTGGCAGGCTTGCCTGCAAAAGGGAATATGGATATAAATGCCGCTCAACCAGGTTTGTGATTTAATGGATATTTTTAATTTCTTTTCCTCGGGTTTAAAACAATGAATACCTATGATAGTTGACCAGGCATGACAAAATTAAGGCTTCAAATACTGGCTCCGTTTTTTTTATTGTTCTGTGGGAAAGCAGCAGGGCAGGATTTGTACCCGTTGCGAATTGATGGCGTAGATAAGGATTCCAATTTCATAAAATCGCTGGGAGTAAAAACCCTTTTTAGCCACCGC
>JAEZRB010000235.1 GCA_023412975.1 Bacteroidota bacterium
AACAGAGCCTTTTCCCCAAGTTCCTATTTGCCGGCTAGTTCCCTCTTGCGCGGATATACCGCCAACAAAATCTATACTGTGATCTCCAAAAACCTTTGAATAAGCCAGCGTATTTTCCCATACCCAATCAAAATTATTAGCCGCACTTTGAGAATAAGTTGAGGTTTCATCATCCGGATTCCCCGATCGGCCATATTGTTCAAGTTGGCGCGTGTCAGATGGCAGGAAATAGTAACCTGAATTTTCTGTGAAATTGACTCCAAAGTTTGTTTTTACCTTAAAATCTTTCAACACAGTAGCTTCTAAAGATGTGGTCCCCAAAATGTTGTTATTCCCGTATTTCGTATCCTGTTTTTTTATCCGGTGAACAGGGTTTCGCAAATATTGAAGATAAAAGTAGGTTGGGTTATAAAAACCGAAATTACCGTTATCATCTTCTATCTGATCTGTAAATTGATTGGCTGTCATCGTCGGAGGTAAGGCCGCTAAATGCATTATTCCCTGAGTACCGGAGATATGCCCGCCGGTTCCAAATGGAATTTTGCTGGTCCCTCTTGTATATTTAACACTGGAAGAAGATTTCAGCCATGACAATGCATTGTAATCAAGATTTAAACCTACATTATACCTTTTAAATTCAGATCCTATAACAATGCCCTCATGACCAAGGTAGCCAATCGAAAATGCGGATTGAACCTGGCTACTACCTCCACGAAGGGAAATATTATAATTATGCCTTAATCCGGTTTGGAAAACTTCATTTTGCCAGTCCAGATTTCTCAGGGACGAAGGATTGCCCCACTCAGGCAATGGAGTGAAACCATCTACAGGTGCAAGCTCATTTGCAAGTTTCGCCCATTCTTCCGCATTCAACACATCAAGCATTTTAGGTTTTGCCTGTAAAGAAGCATACGCATCAAATTCGACCTGCACTCCATCTTTCCGTCCCCGTTTTGTTGTAATAATTACTACCCCATTGGCAGCCCTGTTTCCATAGATAGCTGTTGCCGAAGCATCCTTAAGGATCTCTATGGAAGCAATATCATTAGGGTTAATGGCATTTGCGCTTGATAAAGGATAGCCGTCCACCACATATAACGGATCATTATTTCCCAGGCTGCCGATACCTCTTATTTGTATCTGAACACCGGCACCCGGCGCTCCATCGTTATTAATGACATTTACACCGGCTGATCTGCCCTGAATTGCCTGATCCAGATTTGTTATTGGCACTTTTTCTATCTGCGCCCCGCTTATGGAGCTTACAGAACCAGTTAAGTCTCGCTGTCTTTGTGTTCCATAACCAATGACAACAACCTTTTCGAGTTCCTTACTCTCAGAAACCAGGAAAACATCTATTACAGATTTGCCGGTTACATTAATTCGCTGGGTAACAAATCCCACATAGGAAACCACTAACACTTCCCTGCCAGAGGGAACGTCAATTGAATAGTTACCCTCGGTACTCGTGGTTGTTCCTATACTTGTACCTTCAACAGTGATACTAACTCCTGATAATGGATTACCGGAGTCCGGGTCTGTTATTTTACCCGTTATTTTTCTTGATTGCGCTGTAACCATTGAAGCCAGAAAAAACAGGAAAAGAGAAAGAGTAAACATTCTCTTTTGAAACAGGTTCAGCTTGAGGAGCTTTTTCCGAAACAACGGTTTCGTTGCCCTTGTTAAGTAGTATTTCATTCGCAGTAGTTTTAAGAGTCAATTAAATAGCGAGGTTAGCAATTCTTATAGTTTTCAAAATGTCAATCGATTTATCCGAATTGAAGTTACTACGATCCGCAGCCTGCTTTTTACCCGATATTGATTATTCATTGTACTATTTTGTAAAAATGCTTCCCTTCCAAATTGCATGTAAAAAATATTCCTTTGTCCATTAACGGATATCAATTGAAAAGCCTGTAATTATTGAACAAGCAAGCAACTCGTTGCAAGAAACTTTTTAGTGAATGCTAAATCCAAATTGGATTATATCCGAATTATAAACGATACTTTTCCTGGATTTCGGTTGCCTCCCTTATTTGCTCATCGTAAGTGGGGATTTCATACTCGTTCAAAATGTCTCTTACTATAATACCAGGATCGAGGCTTTCCAGTGTTGCCCAGTTTTCGGAATGAAATATTTTAATGCGAACCTTTCTGCCATATTTCTTCTGAATATCTTTAAACTTCCGGCTGTGGGGCCACAGATGAAGTAATTCCTTTTCAAGATTCACAGGGGCGCAGACCCATCTTGCAAAATCTCCGTCGAGGTCAATCCTATCTCCTGTCATATCGACAATCTGAGCGTCTTCACCGGTGGCAGATACTATTGCATATTGGTTCATCCATGCATGATTGCGCAGCACATGAGTAAAAGGGCCTTGGGAGGGGAAGCATACAAGTTCAGCGCCATTTAGTTTTAGAGAATGCCAACTTTCGGTCCAGTTAGCATCAAAACAAATCTGCATCCCCACGTTTCCAAAATCTGTTTTATACACGGAAGGTTTAATGGGACCCGGTGTTACGCCTTCATTTTTATTATATGTACCAGGAATAATCTCCGTTGATACGGGATGAACTTTATGATAAATGCCCTCGGTCTTTCCCTGGCGGTTCAGCAGAATTGAGCTGTTATAAAAACGACCGTCGAGCTTTGTTATAATTGGGCATGTAACATAACAATTCTGCTTCCTCGCCACTTCTGCTAACATGCCTGTAACCGGGCCATGAGAATTTTCATCCTCTGCTACTTGTGATAATTTCAACGATTTCTCTGCCTCCTCTACCCAGGATATATTCACCATCTCAGGCAGACAAATGATGTCAGGTTCAAATGCATAAACGTTCTCCATCCTTTCAAGAATGTCTTTCATTCTTTTCTCAATGGTTTTCACCGGCCAAAGCCCTTTGAGGCTAATGCCTGCCACCCAAACTTCACGAGGGAGACGGTTCTCCTTTTTTACTTTGTTCATTTAGCGGATGGTTCTGTATTTATCATGAATTTCTGTTTCACTTTTTATGTATTCGGAAAAGACCGGGATGTCAAACTCTTTTAACACACTTAAAAGATTTAGCTTAGGATCACGGCTTTCAATAGTAATAATATCCGTGCTATCCCAAACTTTGATACCAATCCTGCTACCATACTTTTTATACAGGGAAGAAATTAATGAATTTGTTGGCCAGATATCTACAATCACCTTCTCCAGGTTTATAGTGGCCCATGCATACCGTATGAAGTCACTGGTATTATCAAGATCGTTTCCTGACATATCAATAACCCTTGCCTCTCCGATCGTACTGGATACAATATAATACTCGTTTTTGAGGGCATAATAATTCAGCATTCTGCCACCGGGAAATGCCGACGCAAATAATACCATGTCTGCTCCTTTTTTCTTAAGGTTATCCCATCCGTCCGCCCAGTTTACATCATCACAAATCTGCATGCCTACTTTGCCGAAATCTGTTTCAATTATGGGCTGGTCAATTGCACCTGGCACCACAGCACCACCTTTATAGCCCTGATCGGGCAAAATTTCGTTTTTTACAGGATGTATTTTATGATATACGCCAGCGATGCCCCCTTTTCTGTCAACTAGCAGGCTGCTGTTGTAAAAATTTCCCTCTTTTTTTGTAATCACCGGGCAAACAATGTAACAACTGTTCTTCTTTGCGAATGCTGCTATTCTCCCTGTAATCGGACCCGGAACCTTTTCATCTTCCGCTATTTCGCTTAATGATTTTTGTTCCACAACACCAGCCGTGGCAAATAACTCAGGCAGGCAAATAACATCAGGCTGCATCCCGGCAACCTCTTCCATTCTTTCGAGAATCCGTGTTACTCTCGATTCAGCTGTGGCATCAGGGGGCAAATAACTCCTTAGATCGACACTGACCACACGTACTTCCCTTGGTAATTTCTTATTTTCTGAATCGTTACCAGTTTTACTGGAAGGAGTAGCCGAGATGGCAGAAGGAATGGCCCCACCCACGATTCCTGCTCCCAAGCCGAGTGATGACTTTTTTATAAAATTTCTTCTGGAAGTGAATTTCCCGCTATTCATAAATATCGATCGTAGAAGATTCAAATTAATAAATCCCCACCCCGTCTTTTTACCCGATATTGATCATTCATTACCTTTTTTTGTATAGGCACCGGGAGTCTGCCGCACTGAAAAATCTGTCCGGACCTCTGCGGATTTTTGTATCCCCGCAATCTCCATTAACTATCAACTTACCTGATAACTTTTTTTACTGCTTATGGAATTGACAAGCAAATAAACCATGCAAATACCTAACACTAACATTCCCGCCGTCTGCCCAAGATTATCCGAAATAATGCCAATTGCCAACGGAACGATTGCCCCGCCTATGATACCCATCATCATTAAACCTGAAATCTCATTCCAATGGTCCGGCTTGTGTTGTAATGCCTTAGAAAAAATAATTGAAAAAATATTGGCAATAGTAATTCCTAACAAAAATATACCAATATAAGTGCCGGTTAATGATGGTATCAATAAGGTAAAGGCCAGTGATACAAGGGCCAAAATAACAGTCACAGTATAAAATTTACCAGCGGGGATACGTGACAAAAGAATTGCTCCAAAGAATGCTCCTGCTGCCTTGGCGGCAAAATATAAACTGCTACCTAATCCTGCTTCTGCAAGCGGCAGGTTACCTTTCAGCATCAAATATTTCGGAATAGACACATTTAGGCCGACATCAATCCCAACAACAAACAGTATTCCGACAAAAAATCCGAGGATAGTTCGGTCATTTAGCAATTGAAAACACTCCATAAATGAGTGCTTTTCCCCGTCATTTTCGGTTTCCTTTATATTGACAACATTGATCCAAACTGCTGCAAGAATGGACACCCCGCCAAATAATGGAAACAGGTACCGCCAATTGCCCAGGTAAAGCGCTGCTCCCCCCGCCAATACGGGTCCCAGAAAAGAGGATACGGCCTTTACAAACTGCCCGAAAGTCAGGCTGCTGGCCAATTTCGAACCCGGCACAACATCACCCACCAGGGGGTTTAAAGATACCTGGAGCATGGTATTGCCAATCCCCAACATGGCCAGCGCCAGCAGCACGGTTACAAAATTGTAAACCAATATGGGAATAAAGAGGGCTATTGCGCTTATCACGATACTTGCAAAGACAGTCTTCCGTCGGCCTATCTTACCCATTAATATCCCCGTGGGGATGGAGAACAGAACAAACCAAATGTATACCATCATCAGGATAAAATTGCCGACAGTATCGCTTAACTGAAAATCCTGTTTTATGTAATTGGAGGCGATCCCTACAAGATCAATAAATCCCATCACGAAAAAGCCTAACATCACCGGTAAAAACTGACTGAGGTTTATTTTTTTTTGTTGCATATAATTTTTGGGCTTTTAAATCGCTGCTTTACTTATTTTTTTCCTGCATAGCCAATTCAATATAATGTACCAATGAATGGATCACTTTGATATGAATTTCCTGTACACGGTCGGAATAACCATTGTAAGGAACCCGGATTTCGACATCACATAAGGTAGCCATCTTCCCACCCGATTTTCCGGTGAGGCCAACAACTTTCATTCCTTTTTGCCTCGCTGATTCTATAGCATAAATTACATTTTGCGAGTTTCCACTGGTACTGATGGCCAACAAAATATCTCCTGGCTGGCTCAATGCTTCCACCATGCGGGAGAAAATATAGTCGAAGCCAAAGTCGTTGGCCACACAGGTAATATGCGACGGGTCGCAAATTGCAAATGCGGGCAAAGGGATGCGGTCTTTTTGAAATCTTCCTGTCAGTTCCTCTGCAAAATGCATGGCATCACACATAGAGCCGCCATTACCACATGAAATGATTTTGTTTTTATTTTCCAATGCCTGAACCATCAATTCACCAGCTTTCCCAATCGTTTCCCAAATGTTGGGATAAGCAATAAATGTTTCCAACACTTCTTTTGCCTGGTGAAAATTTTCTTTGATCTGTTCTATTAGCATTCTATTTTATTTTCAGTAAACGCTCAGCGTACCTGATCGTCAATTTATCTTTAGTGCTACACACGAACTTTATGTCAAATTTTTCAAATAACTTTTCACATAATCATCCACACCCTCCTCCAGCGAAGTAAAAGGCTTATCGTATCCTGCTTCTCTTAGTTTTGTCGCGTCAGCCTGGGTAAAATATTGGTATTTGTTCCGTAAAGCATCCGGCATTTCAATAAAACGTATATCAGGGGAGCATTCCATGGATGTAAAGAGTGCATGCGCCAGGTCAAGCCATGTTCTCGCCTGTCCTGTACCGCAGTTGAACAACCCTCCTGCTTTTGAGTGCAGGGCAAAATGCAAAGTAACTTCAACGGCATCACGTATGTAGATAAAGTCTCTTTTTTGCTCTCCATCTTTGTAGCCGGCATGATATGACTTGAAAAGTTCGATATAGCCCAATCTTTTCACCTGATGATAGGCCTTTTGCACCAGTGAACGCATATCTTCCTTATGGTCCTCGTAGGGACCGTACACATTGAAGTATTTCAACCCGGTAATTGTATTAAAAAGATTATGGCTAAGTGCCCACAGGTCAAACATGTGCTTGGAATAACCGTACATATTCAACGGCCTCAGCTTTTGCGTTATTTCATCCCGGTCTTCATACCCTAAACTTCCATCTCCATAGGTAGCGGCGCTGGATGCATACACAAATCTCACATTGTGTGATAAACTCCATTTACACAAAGAAACCGTGTAGTGAAAATTATTTTCCAGGAGGTAATCAGCATCACGCTGTGTCGTGTCGCTGCACGCTCCTAAATGAATGCAAACCCCCGCATCAATAGATCCCTCATTTTTGACGATTTCCAGAAACTGATGCGGTGAGATTATATCGTCAAACTTTAAACCTACCAGGTTTTTCCATTTTTCATTCATACCTAAACTATCTACTAAAAGTAAGTTGGTATGCCCCCGCAGGTTCAGCTCTTTTACAACATTGCATCCTATAAATCCGGCTGCACCTGTTACAATAATTTTTTTAGACATGATCCTGTTTTTTTGCCCCATAGACTTTTATAATCCGCTCAATAGTACCCGTAGTTGAACGCCCCTCTACCATATCAGCCAAAATTACCTGGCCACCGTTTGCTTCCACGATATCTCGTCCACTTACATAATGGGCCCAGTCTTTCCCTTTCACCAGTACCTGCGGTATGATCTGGCCAATGAGATGATAGGGTTCATCTTCATCAAAAAGTACGACACAATCCACGCATTCAAGAGAGGCGAGGACAAATGCACGGTCTTCTTCCTGATTAATGGGACGGTCTTCGCCTTTATTGCGTTTTACGGAAGCATCACTGTTAATACCGACACACAAAGCATCTCCCTGGTTTCGGGCAAATGTGAGATAGGTTACATGTCCTTTATGCAGAATATCAAAACAGCCATTGGTGAATACCAACTTTTGTCCTTTCGCATACAGACTGTCACGAAAAACACGTGCTTGATCTGCTGTCATAATTTTTTGTTCGGGGCTCTTCATATTTTTACTAATTTTTTTTCTGTGCTGATGTTAATGCCAAGTAGTTGTAGCAAACGATTTGATTGTGAAAAATCGGGGAGAACAATATCCGCCCCCGCCTTGATGAGGCGTTGACGTTTGCTCACATTGAGACCAAAACGCCTGAGCTCATTACTTGCCAGGCCAACGGCAATGCCGCCGCGCTTACAGGTCTCCCGTATCTCAACAGGACCATCGCCAAAAGTGACGACCTGCTCGTCTTTGGCCTGTTGCCTGATGCTATCGAGTATCCGGTCTAGTACAATTTTTTTGGCTTCTTTATTTACATCACCAACAGCTCCGTAGATGCGTCCCTCAAAAAGATCGGCGTAACCCAAAATAGCGGCCTCCCTTTTTACGTCTTCTTCGTCTGTCCCGCTGGCCAGGTACAATTTCACCCCTGCCTCATGAAGTTTATAAAGAAATGCAACCGCATTTTTGATCGTAAAGTCATCCACTGAAAGTTCTCCTTTTTTCAGCTTTTCCTCCCGCATATTAACCATCTGCAGCAGGGCGTCGTTATAGATTTGTTTATAGCCAAACTCATCCAGTATCTTTTCTTCCGGCACCAGTCCAAATTCCCTGACAAGCCCCACCAGGCCTTTCATCTGAATCAGGGTTTGGATACCGGTAGTCTTATCTATAAAATCATTAACACGCGTCAGCACCTTCATGTACAAAGCTTCATCTGCATCCTCGTAATGGTCGCCCATTATCGCCCTGACCATCATCGGAGACATGATCTGTTCCCAGCCTTCACGTAAGGTTGAAATAGTTCCATCGTGGTCAAAAATCGCATGCCGGATTTTCAACTTGTCTGGCACTTTAGTGACAAGTTCTATTTCTGTGCCGTCAATATATTTTGCGCGGCGGATTTCTTCAGCCACTTGAGGCCGGTAGGTGAAGTCAGGATCTTCAGCAATTTTCATGATCTCATCTGGCGAAGCTGTTCCTGTCTGGTAAAGTTTTTGTATCGTCACCCCGGCCACAAAATTCCCCAGTTCAGCTGCGGTTTCTATACTGTACCCGGCAGCCAGGGCCGCGGCTACACCCGAAAGGTAGCTGTCTCCCGCACCAACCGTGTCAATCCTGGAGATCATCATCAAACCCGGTATTTCTACTATCCCGGATTCATTAATAGCTATTGAGCCCCGGCTACCACAGGTAATAAAAACAGGGGTTTTGAACCTGTCAAACAGCGTTTGTGCGGACTCCAGAACTTCTTCATACAGGATAATATCCGTTGGCTCTTTTTTTAACCCGGAGAGGAGTGCGGCCTCATAGTCGTTCATTTTACGATAAGCGCTGGCATATTCGCTTATGTAATTGCGGCTGTCAACAATAAATTTCTTCGCAGGGTAGCGTCCAATCAGTTTCACGAGCCCTTTGCGGAATTGAGGGGAATGTATACCGGACAATACCTGCTGGTTAACAATGATTAGCTCCAAATCTCCAATTTCGCTTTCCAAATTCCCAATCAGTAAATCTGATGTTTTTTCTGAGAGGACATTGAAATTGCCAAAATCAATTCGGCCTTGCTCTTCCTCCCCAATATAGGGTTTGGTATAAACATGGGTTGACCATTGATCTTCCTGTATCAACAGATTGCGTGTATCGATCCCGGCTTTTTGCATTAAACTGGTCATCTTAGGGCCGTACGGATCGTCGCCGATCACCCCGAATGCCCTGACATTTTTTATCCCCATGGCGGCCAGGTTGTTGGCAACATTGCCGGCTCCACCCAGCGAATACCTTTGCTCCTTCACTGTCACAGTCTTCTTCCCTGTCTCCAGCGAAATTTCACTTTTGGAATCATCAATAAACCAATAGGCATCCAGACAAAAATCTCCTACTATCCCTATTTTAGATCCCTCTATCTTTTTTAGTATCTCCTGTAAATATTCTCGTTTCATAAATTGTTTAAATCGTTTATGCTTCAGTACAAAATTTATTAGGATAGGTTATATCGCGTGAAACCGTTGCTTTCTCTTTTATCAGCATTACCTTATCGCTAATATCAATGCTGTCAACACCTTTGTAATCTTCCGGAATTTTTGCCAGGAATGCCACAAAGGATTTACTAATTACCTCGTTGGCATCAATAAAGTCATAAATATTTCGATCAAATATTTTTCCTTTTTTAGCCACTACAGGAAACGGTTCGTGCAGCCCGGTTGTGCCAAACTCCATCCCAAATGCCAGGGGAACACCCTCCTCCATCGAACGCCAGAAATTAATCCAGGGATAGTCTTTCACTTCCCATATATATCCCAGCATAAGTTTCTTTTGGGGATTACAAGCTGTGACCCAGCCATATTTGTCGTTCTGATTAAAAACAAATGATGATACCCTCGGCCACTCGTTCTGAAAACTTCGCAAGCTTATTTTTTCTCCATTGTTAACAGCTTTAGGCCAATTTAAAACAGGCTCCTCCTGGTTCAGGCTACCATTCTCTTTATTTTCAAAACCCTTTTCTGTATTATTATCAATTAGTGTGGTTTTATCAAGAAAAGGAGGCGCTATTGTTACATGCTGAACGATATTATACATGCGGCCATATTTATTCAAATTTTTAATTCTTTCTGTCACGCAGAAAATTGGTTCGTCAACAGGTAATTCGATTTCTCTTGTCAACTCCAACCCTCCCATAGGCAGGCGGCACATCATTGAACATATGGTTGAGCCATCTTTGATTTGAGGCTCGTTTAGCATTTTCCAGACCTGGCTATTAACCTCTCCATGGTGACCAAAGCCATTTGCTTTTTCCGCCTCTGTCGGTGGTCCCCAGCGGTCAAAGCACAATAAGTGTCCTCCCGCCTCAGGCTGGTCGGGGTCATTTGCACGAAAACTGATCGGGTTCAATGGTAGATCTTTAAACCGAAAATCAGAATAGGATCCCCCGCGCAAGTTTATCTTTAATAATACCTTATTGTTTTCTAATTTCATGCTGTTGCTCCATTTAATGTCATATCAGCCTCCATTCTGTTAAAACTCGTAAGACAAATTTGCCTTGAAGGATATCCATCTTTAACCGCATCAGCAATAACGGGGGCACAGAGGATAGTCCGTTATTTTTGAATGATTTTCCCCGTAAAAAACACTAAATTCCCCCTTAAAAGGCTTTTCGAATTTAACAATCCCTTTATCCGGCATCTTACCCTATTTTGATTATTCCTTAACCTATTTATGATAACTTTGATGTCGGAATTTGTAAGCTATAAATAATCACCCTTGAAATTTTTAAAAATGCATTATGAAGCCCGAGTATAAGCCTGTTCCACCTGGCGAGTCAAATTTGTTTAAAGCGGTGATCCTGGGAAATGAAAAAGAATTTAAATACGCCTGGCATTATCATCCAGAGTATCAGCTAACCTATATATTGTCAAATAAGGGAGTGCGGTATGTGGGGAATAGTATCGAAAATTATACTGATGATGACCTTGTGCTTTTAGGCCCGGATATCCCTCATTGCTGGATCAATTCGCCTGGCCAGGAAACAGCGAGAGCCATCATTATTTATTTCCGGGAGCCCTTTTTTCATAAAGAATGGATGCAGAGTTATGAGTTCGATGCAATACGAAAGCTAATGAGCTTGTCACACAAAGGCATAAAATTTGACAAGACTGTGGCATTAAAATTTAAAGAGGATTTTTTGAAATTGTTTGAACTTCCTCCTTTGGAAAAATTAATGTTGTTACTGAAAATACTCAATGATCTATCTCATTGCACCGAATATCGTGTCTTAGGTCAGCCTGTATTTTCTAACGAACTTGACCTTGGCCATAACGAACGTATCCACATAGTTTATACCTATATCGAACGGCATTATCAGCAAAAAATCACTCTGGAAGAAGTTGCCGCACAGGTAAACATGAGTAAAGAATACTTTTCAAGGTTTTTCAGTAAGATTATGAAAAAATCTTTTTTTAACTTTTTGAATGGCTACAGGATAGATAAAGCCTGCAAACTTCTCCGGGAAACGGATAAACAAATCAGTGAGATTTGTTACGCCTCAGGATTTGAAAGCGTTCCTTTTTTTTACAGGCAGTTTAAGAAATTCAAGGGCTGCCAGCCTAAAGCATACCGGTTAAATTATGATAAAGCCTAGTAAATAAAAACAACTATTCTTTCATTACATCTTATAGTACACACTTTACTTACAACTATAATCCGGCTTCATTCAACCATTTCCTTAAAGTGGTAAGATCTTTTTTTATTTTTTCGGATTTTGAATGCAGATCATCCGCCGCAGACAAGTATTCATTATGTATTGAAAAAGGCACGTTTATCCTGTTTTCTTTTAGCAGGGCAATGAACTTTTCATAGTCAACCATTCCTTGTCCCAAAGTAACCGAATGCGGCTCCCATTTCTTATCATTTTTTTTCCAATGAAAATCTTTAATATCTATAGTGCCAATGTAGGGCTTCAGCAATTCAAATCCGAGTGGCCAGGAGTGAGCCCCTTCCACGGTAGCATGAAATAAATCATATTGAACGCCGGTCCATTCCGGATCTATTTCCTTTAAAACTTCCCATATATCCCATACGGCGGCGCCAAACCCATCGCCCGAATGGTTTTGACATTCACCCCGGATATTGTATTTCTGGTTTAACCTGGCTAGCTTTTTAAAGCCTGCTTTGATTTCGGTAAGACTTTGAGGAATACTTTTTTTTTCATCATAATACCTGGGTCCCATCCGGTAATGCCGGATTCCTAACGAGGAAGCTGTTTTCAAAATAGGTTCCGTGTACTTGTCATCCGCATCAACAATAGAAGTGGTGATCATGTATATTTTCAGACCAAACTTCCTGGCTGCCTCAACGGCAAGCGGCAAATCCGTTTCCACATTTTCCGGTAGTAGATGTCCTTCGGGCCTTACAGTAAGATCAATTCCGTCAAACCCCATTCCGGCAACTACAGACGCCAGCTCATTATAACCCAGTTCCGGAAAAAGTTTAGAGAAAACGCAAATCTTTACCTGCTCCAAATTGGATAAACTCTTATATGGTCTTTTTTTATCATGATTACCTGCCGAGTTTACCTTGCAACTCAATGCACCACCTGTTGCCAGCAGCGCCGCATTGATTACAAAATTCCTTCTTGAAGTTTTCATCTTTTAACAGTTTATGAAAGAGCAGAAATAAAATTAAATACCGGTCATTTACCGGCAACCAATTTAAGTTGACGAAGATCCAGCAGCGCCCCTTTTTCAAATTTTGTTTTGGATCTGAATATTATCTTTTGGCGCCCTTCCGATAAATTTATTTTGCCAATCCTTTCGCTCTTAAACGTCTCCCATGAGCCGCTGGGCTTTACAATTCCGGTTAGTTGCCCGTTATTTGTTTCCAAAATGAACTCTTTACCGGCTTCCTCATCGGAAACCGCCCACTCAAGATATACGTCATATTCTTTCGGGTTATGTGTTTCTATCTCCCATTCCACCCTGTCATTTGCCGTAAACCAGCCAAATGCCCGCCATTCAGGCATATATTTAATTTCGGGCCCTATGGCCTTACCATTTTCCGCAGTCAACAACACAGAACCATCTATACCGGCTTTAACAAGCCGGGGCTCATTAATGGTATCACTTTTCTCTGCCACCTTGTTTTCATCAATAGCCTGCGGGGTGTCTTCCGAAGAACTTGATGGCTGATTTGCTTGTTCATTACATGAAAAAATCACCCATGTTGTAATAACCAATATGAATATGTATTTCATATGTATGTATTTTCTTTTTTTAGCCAAAAATTTAAATGTCTAATGCTTTGTCAGGAATGCCAGCAGATCGGCCATTTGTTGCTGGTTGATTTTCTTTTCAAGGCCGGTTGGCATAAGTGACACATTCAGTGATTTCAAAGACTTGATATCCTGCCGGTTTATCGTTCTGTCAACCGATAAACTATTTCTTAAGGTTATGGCAGCAGATGTTTCGCTTGCGATAATTCCCTGTACAGTTTCCCCGTTGTTCAGTTCAACATTCCAAAGGTCAAAGCCGCTGGAAATTGAAAGTCCAGGATCCAGTATGGCAGCCATAATATCCTCTTTGATCCAATTATGTATCGTGCCGAGATCGGGGCCAAATGCCACACCGTTTGTACCTCTTACCTGGTGGCAGATTCCGCAGTTTTGCACATACACTTCTTTTCCCTTTATAGTGTCTCCATTCAGTTGAAGCGCTTTTTGATATTCTTTGTTTATCCTCTTAGCTTCACGTTGGCTTTTTGTAAATAATGCCCTTGCCCGGTTACGCAGGTTTTCATTGTCAACCTGCATAAGCTGAACGCTTGTTGGAAAACTTACATAACTGGGGTTGATCTTATTGCTTTCAAGCGCGTCAATCAACAAGGGAACCCTTGATGAGTCGGCCATGAAAATGCTAATGGCAGCTTCGCGGATAGAAGGCGATAGCACGGGCCATTGTTCTACTATATAATCACATATGGCCGTTCCTTTTATCATACCAAGCGTTTGCATGGCCGCCAGTTGTACCGAAAATTCCTCTTTCGTATTTATCAGATTCTTTAAATCGTTTGAATAAATATTGATATCGCCAAAAGAAAGAAACCTTATTGCCTCTGCTCTACTTTGGGAAACCAGGGTGGTGTCGTTCGCCAAACCCGCCGCCTGTAAAACAGACTGCTGCTTCAATGAAGGATCAGTGATACCATTCCATTTGAGTATTTGAAAGGCTGCCTCCCTCATCTCTTTTGAAGGATGCTGAAAAAAAGCCTGCACCAACAGCCTCTGATCATTGGGGGAAATTAACAAGGATGATTTTCTTGATTTCAACCCTTGTTCTAAACCCTGAAGCAGGGATGCATATTTGACAGCCTGACCTCTATTTCCGCTTACAGCCTCATTCAACAAGTGGTGGATGTCTTCCTCTTTGCCTCCTATTGCTGTCATGGCACTTAGCCTTTGCACCAGCGAGGCATAAGCAGGTACGTCATCACGGAATTTATTCAACACAACCTTTAGCAATGACGCAGTCTGCGATGAAGAAGCGGACAACGCCGCTATTTGCACCCATTTATCGTTGATATCAGAAAAAAGTATTTTGTTGCGTACTTCAGCTGCCTGCGGGCTATGAATATATCCGAGAGTGAGCAACAATTGAAATCGCACTTTCGCATTATTATCATTTTGCAATGCCAAAAGTGAATTTGCGAGTGAAGGAGATGCATTAAGATGAAGTTCTGCCAGCTGAATAGCATTTTCTCTAATGCCAGGTACACTGTCTTTCAATGCCTGCTCTATCAGTTTAGGTTGAAGTTGTCCAATACCTTCAAGAGTCCACAATGCATGGAGCCTGCCCATTGGATCGGGGCCATTTGCTATTGCTATCAAAGCAGCCACCGAAGCTTTATCAGCACGGTCAACCAACAATCGTTGTGCATTCATCCGCCACCATGCATTGGGATGAGCAAGTGTCTTCGCTAACTCTTCATTACTTTCATTTCCCAGGTTAAGGCCTTTCATCCAGTCAGCAGGTTTTGCATCCTTGGGAGTAACTCTGTAAATCCTGCCTTTGTCAATACCATCATACAAGTTCCCTGCTTTTATTGCCTCTTCCGACATCCACTCAGGCGATTCAATTACCCTGCGATAATAATCTAAAACATACAATGCACCGTCGGGGCCCACATACATATTTACCGGACGGGACCATGCATCCGTTGATGATAAAAATTCTTTTCTTTGAAGGATCCGGCTGGCAGTAAAACTCGCACCGCTATCTTTTAATACATCTACATGAACGAGGTTGCTTACAGGCTCAGCAACAAAGGTTACTTTTTCGTTATAGGGGTTTGGGAAGCTATTGCCCAGGTAGGCAGTTAATCCGCATGCTGATGTCATTACTCCGACATTGGTAAGCAGTTGCCTGTCGGGATTAGTAGTTGTTGGAAATACTTCGGCCGCATTCAGGTGGTCCGACATGTCCTGTGTAGCATTGGAAATGGGCAAATCAGGATTCCGGTCGAAATAACGGCTTGCGATAACTTCCTGATAACCCTGGTTTGAGTTGTTACAGCCAAACCGGTGTCCCCATTCATCGAAAGTTTGGCCAAATTGACAATTGCTTGATAACAGCTCAATTTTTTTGTGATCGGGCTGAAATCTTACAGAGCGGCCATTTGCATTTTTGGGAAGCTTTGGAGTGCCGGGCTGTCCATAAAAAACGATCTCAGAACCTTCGTCGCCAAACTCCTCTTTGTAGGCTGTAGTAGCTACGGCGCCCTCGTTAGCGATATATATCCAGTTGTCGAGCCCATATACCGGGCTGTTTACATTATGCTGAGGATTGGTGAGTGCAAAGCCGGTAACTATGGTGTCAGTAATATCTGCCTGGCCGTCGCCATCAGTGTCTTCAAGATAAAGCACATTAGGAGAGTCGGTTACCAAAAACCCTTTCTTCCATCGCATGATACTTGTAGGCAACAAAAGATTGTCTTTGAAGACAGTCCGCTTATCCATATTATGATCACCATTTGTATCGGAAAGCAGTATGATTCTACCGCTACCGCTTTTATCAAGCGGATATCCCGGCATTTCCACTACAAGCAGTCGGCCATACTCATCAATTTCCATATCGACGGGACTGGTGACCAGTGGTTCTGAAGCTATCATTTCGATCTTAAAACCTTCGGCTACCTGAAAAGTAGAAAGTGCATCCTTTGCCTCCACCGGCCCTGAGATTTTACCATTGCTATCCCTGACATTGCATGCGGCAACAAAAAAAATTAAACTAACAGCAATACAAAAAAATGGCGTATTAATCTTCACTGGAAACATCGTTACAAAAATTTAAATTATATCATAATTAAGTTGCACTATTTTTTTTAGGGAGCATAGCTACCGCAATGGTACCAACTACGGACAAAATAATTAATGCAGTAAACCCTACGGTATATCTTCCGGTTTGGTCCCGAAGCCAGCCGGCCAGCATAGGGCCAAAGGCTTCACCCAATCCGTCAACAGTTAAAACAAGCCCCATCACCCTGCCCAGCACTTTAACTCCAAATAATTCAGCGGCCATTAAAGGGATAATCATATAATCGCCGCCCAGGCCTATGCCGAATATAAAAGCAAAGAGATAGATCATTCCCGGAACAGAAGCATAGTAAAGCAGCAGTATTGAAATGGTGATAAGTGAATATATCAGCATCATCACATATTTCCTGGGAAAACGATCTGCCAGCCATCCCATCAATAAGCGGCCAATAATACTTGCACCCAATACAATTGAAATGATATTGGCAGCGTGTCCCTGTGAGTATTCCAGGTCAATGCTGAAAAACAATTTTAGATTCTGACTTACACCTGCTACTGCCCCGATGGAACACATACTTCCAATCGCTAAAAAGTAAAATGACCTTTTCTTCAATATGCTTTTGAAGGGTGTTTTAGGTTCATCTGTTTTAGCTTCCGCTAGTTTGTTTTCCGGGTTTTCTTTGACAAACCAGGCCACAGGAAATGCAATGACAATCATCATTGCTCCTAAAATCATCAGCGACGAACGCCAGTCCATATGCATATTGAGCCATCTCGCTATTTGCGGCACCAGCATACCTCCCAAACCAATACCCAGGTAAGCGAAACCCATCGCCTTACCACGGGATTTGCTAAACCATCTTGATGTTAAGACCTGGTTGGGTAAAGGCCCGCCACACATATAACCCAATGCCATCAGCAAGTAAAATGAATAAAATTGCCAGAGTGAAGTCATCATACCCAAGCTCATTACTGCCACGCCTGCTGCCATAATACCGAAAAGCATGAGTCGTCTGGGCCCAAACCGATCAACAAACCATCCTGCTGCAAAACCGAAAAGTGGCCCAATAATAACTTTTCCGGCTACATTACCGGAAGTAACAGTTGCACGGGACCAATCAAACTCCTTCACCCAAAAATCATAGAAGAAAGGAAGACCATAAAACATGATCCCAACTACGGAGAACAGGCTGAGAAACCCTGTGGCTACAACTCCGTATTGTGCGGAATTTAATTTCCTGTTTTGCATTTCTGATAGACAATATTATCCCAAATCCCAATCATTAACTTATACTAAATCGACTAATTACTACCCTGCCACGTATCAATTTCAATCAGAGGTTGCAGGAAGGGTCATAGAAGAACCCAGGGAATCAATCTTTCCTTATTACTTTGCCTTCTTTCATAACAAAATGAACACTCTTAACCGCGTCGATATCCTTAACCGGATCATCTTTCAGAGCAACAATATCTGCCCAGTAAGTTGGCTCTAAAATACCCCTGCTTTTTTCAATCCCTAATAACTCAGCCGCATTAATGGTCATGGCCTGTAAAACATAAGAAGAGGGGATTTCAGCAGCCTTCCATACCTGAAGCACCGTCAGACTGCTTTGTATCCTATTCTGACCTGGCAAATCAATAACAATGTCTGTCCCGTATGCCATTTTTGTTCCTACTCTATATGCTCATTTAAGCCTTTCAATGGTATTATTTTCCTGAGACCTTGCCGAACTTGAATCCAGGCCCCAGGAACAAAGAACATCAAATGGAACATCCGTTCCCACTAAAAAAGTACCTTTTTCCTTCATCAGGCGAAGCAGGTCATCATCCAAATCAAAACCATGTTCAATCGCTGCAGCGCCACCAAGTATCACGTTTCTCGCGGCAGTTCCACCCTGCACGTGTACAGTAACTTTCAATCCGGATTTTTTTGCTTCATCAACAGCGGCTTTAATGTCTTCAAGATCATAATAACCAGCCTGCTGACCGGAAACCAACTTGAGAACATTGGCACCATAATAAATATTTTTTCTGATAGCTTTTCTGATCTCGTCAGGATTATCCGCATCTATATATTCAAAATTCCACAAATGTTCATTTTCGACATTGGCCTCCGCGGTCTGTCCGCCATAAGGAGCAATAATTTTACCCGCATAAAAAATAGTGGGGCCCCTGAACCAACCCTTCTTAATAGCCTTAATAACATCAGCAGTAGCATAATTGGCATCATTTCCTATCTCTTTTATGGTTGTAAAGCCGTTCATCAAAAATTGCTCAGCCACATACGCACCTCTCAATGCCCGCAGACTCGAGCTTTCAGTAGTATATAATTGTTCATAACTGGGGTTTTTGTAAGGAAAATTAAATGTAACATGAACATGACAATCTATCAGGCCGGGTAAAACCCATGATCCGGAAAGGTCAATAACCGTATCCACATTACTATATTTTAAATCCGGGCCTACCTGCTTTATCCTTCCATTCCTTATTATAATAGTCTGGTCATTCAATACTTTTCCAGTTCGCGAATCAAATAAGTGGCCGGCTTTGATTACAATATTTTGAGCCTGCAGAGAATTTGCCAGTAAAAGGCTACACAAAAAACACAAAAGGATATATAGATTTTTTTTATCTGATTTCAGCTTCACAGCTTGTAATTTTCAGTTTGTAAATTCTAAATCAATCAACTTTTGAATGCTTCAAATTTGCGGTCCTCAGTCTATGCACCCTGCCATCTGTCTTAGTTAATATATACAATTCGCCTTTGGAATCTCTCCCAAAATGCAAATCTGCCCGTTCAGTGCCACTAAGCCCTGTCAGCGTTGCAGGAGTACCATTAACCGATATTTCCCACTCCCTTATAGGAGCCTGCTTACCTTGCTTTATATCGGCTGTTTCAACATAGAACAATCTGCCCGATACAATATCTCCAAATAAATACTTATTTTTTAAAAGCGGTATGGATGATCCCCAATATTCAAATCCGCCTGTGACAGCAAAGCCCTCGTCATGGTCATATTGAGCAACGGGGTAAGTAATTCTATAAATACTATCATCTGCGGGCAACGGAAACACTTTACCCCAACCCTCATCTATATCCCCGGATACAAAACTTCCTTCGCGGATCGGCCATCCATAGTTGTGGCCCGGCATAATAAGGTTTAAAGATTCTATACTCGCCTGGCCAATATTACAGGCCAGCATCTTGCCGGACTTTGTCCAACTGATACGATGAGGGTTTCTGAACCCATACGCATATATTTCTCCCAACGCTTTATCATCTTTGATTTTAACGAATGGATTATCCAGCGGAATACCATACCGGCCATTGACGCTGTTGCTGCCCTTAGGATCAATTCGAAGAATAGCGCCCCAGATTTTTTCCTTGCTATTCAATAAAAAATCAAAACCTTCCTCAGCGCTGCCACCATCTCCAATGCCAATGTATAACATGCCATAATCCGGCGATCCGGGGTTGGCAGTTGTATTGAAGGTGATCTCCTGAAAACCATGCATGCCTGTAACCATATCTGCTCTCAATAGTTCCCGCCCCGCTCCTGAAAACACGGCTGCTTCGGTATTTTCAATTTTCCATTCTGTCAAAACCCATTGCAGGGTGGCTTTGATTGAATCCGGTAAACTAAAATCTGCTTTGCCTGAGTTCGGAGCTTCTGTATGAGTAGTGTACAGCAACCCGTTTTCAGAAAAGCCTGGATGAAAAGCAAAACTTCCAAATCCTGATGCAAGCCCCGGCTCATCTATAAAATTGGGGCGGAGTTTAGCCATATCCATATACTCAATAGCATTGCCATCCTGCAGCATATACAACTTACCTCGAAGGTCCACAATAAACAGCTTACCGGTATTTGGCTGGTAATCCAACTTGGTAATTCTTGTCAATGGCCACGACCCGCTACTGGCAGGAGAGATTTTGGTAACCAATTCCAGTTCGACTACAAGGTTTGAAAGCTCAATGGTATCGGGTATTGGATCGGATAATTCGTCGCCCCGTTTCGCTGATTTTTGACCCGATGATTTGTGAATATCCATAAAAGCAACGATGGCATTCAACTCGCCATCGCTCATCGATGCAAACGATGGCATTGTTGTTTTATACTTCTTAAATAATTGCCTGGACCGCTCATCGCCAGATGCAATCATGCCTTGTGGATTTTTTATAAACTCGCGTATCCAGTGGGTCGAAACAAGTGTTGTGAGGCCGTCCAGTTTCGGGCCGATACCATCCTGTTTGAAGTTATGACAGCTGGCGCAATTTTTATTGAACAAGACTTCTCCGGCAGCAATAGCGGTGGAGTCTACAGTGCCAGCGCTATTATCTGGTGATCCCCCGGAATTGCAGGAAGCGATCCAACACATCAGGGACGCCACTACGGCAACAATAATCAGAATTCTTTTTTTCATCAGTAACGGGTAGTTGAATTTCGCTTCAAACCTATAGACGCTGGATCGTTAATCCGCCATCCACCATGATCACCTGCCCGGTTGAATACATGAAATCACCATTGGCAAGCGCAGCCACCGCCTTTCCTACATCTTCCGGAAGCCCCCAGCGTTTTTGTACACATAAACCCTCTTCAATAAGTTTGTTGTACTTTTCAGTTACACCAGCCGTCATATCGGTGTTGATTACACCCGGCCTGACTTCATAAACGGGAATATCAAATTCTCCCAGCCTTGTAGCAAATAATTGCGTTGTCATGCTGATGCCCGATTTGGAAATACAATACTCCCCACGATTTACTGATGCCACAGTTGCTGAAATAGAAGATATATTGATGATGCATCCAGTAAATGCATTGTCCTGTTTTTTTTGAGCGATCATCCGGTTGGCCACTAATTGTGTAAGAAAATAAGGTCCTTTCAAATTCGTGGATATTACATGATCAAAACTTTCCTCCGTTGCTTCCAATATATCCTTTCGATCTTTGGGGGCGATACCAGCGTTGTTCACCAATACATGAAGGGTTTTATAATGTTCCTCTACTTGCCGGATCATATTCTCCCTGTCAGGCGCTGAAGCGATATTAGCCCTGCAATAAATCACATCATTCCCGTATTTCTTTAGCTTTATTAATACCTCCGCCACATCTTCTTCCGGACGTATGCCATTGATCGCAAGATCAAAGCCATTCCTGGCTAACTGTTCTGCAATACCGAAACCGATACCCCGGCTGCCCCCTGTAATTAGCGCTACTCTTTTCACCCGTATATTATTTATTCTTTAATCTGTCCGGATGGATCTTGTCATCTAAAATTAAATTTCCGGAATATCTAACCAGCATCTTTTCCCCCAACTTTCCAATCCTTTTTCGGCAAGCTGTATTCCTTTTACTCCTTCACGCAGGTCCCAGGGAAATGGTTCATCTGCAACCACATGTTTTAAAAACAATTCCCACTGTACCTTAAACGCATTATCGTACTTTTCCTGGTCTGGAACTTTTGACCAGCCTTCAAAGAAATTAATCGGTTGGGCAATATCCGGATTCCATACGGGTTTGGGTGTATTGCCATAATGCTGGATATAACATTCACGGAAGCCGGCTACGGCTGACCCTTTGGTTCCATCAACCTGCAGGGTCAGCAAGTCATCACGCCTTACCCTTACCGTCCAGGATGAATTAAACTGGGCTATGATATCGCCTTCCAGTTCAAATGTAGCATAAGCCGCATCATCGGCTGTACACTTATATCTTTTCCCATTTTCATCTATTCTTTCTGGTATATGTATAGCGCCAAGACAGGAAACAGCCTTCACCTTTCCAAAAACATTGTCGAGTATATATCGCCAATGGCAAAGCATGTCAACAATAATACCGCCATCGTCTTCTTTTCTGTAATTCCAAGAAGGCCGCTGCGCCGGTATAGAATCGCCTTCGAAAACCCAATAACCAAATTCTCCGCGTACAGACAGGATTTTGCCAAAAAAGCCCTGTTGAATAAGCCTTTTTATTTTCAATATACCAGGGAGCCATAATTTATCGTGAACCACACCACTTTTAACGCCTGCATTTTTACAAAGCTTATACAATTCCATCGCTTCGTTTGTGTTCACAGCTATGGGCTTTTCACAATAAATATGCTTGCCGGCCTTAACAGCCCTTTTGATTCCATCCGCCCTTCTCGTTGTGGTCTGTGAATCAAAATAAATGATATTATGAGGGTCGGCAAGCGCCTTGTCCAAATCGGTGTCCATCCGTTTCACACCGGAAAGCAGGCAAAGTTTTCGTAACTTTTGCTCGTCGCGGCCAATCAATATCGGGTCGGGCATTATCGTTTCATTGCTGTTTATTTTTACACCGCCCTGTTCTATAATTTGCACAATAGAGCGCAACAAATGCTGGTTAGTGCCCATTCTTCCTGTAACCCCATTCATGATTATCCCTATCCTATGCTCCATCATTTTATTTTCTGATTTTATTGTGGCGTTCATTTGCCCCCCGGTAACCCCATCTTTGGCGGGAATACTTACTGGTCCTTCTTTCTGTATCATGTTATTTTAATTTATCAAAAGTTAAGGATTAAAAAAAATCAACTGCCCAAATAAACAGGTCTTACTATACAGCAGAGATATCACAGCCATTTTAAATTCCGGTAAAAACGTTTACAAAGACTGCTTTCCATTCAATGCGAAATCCATTTCAGGCAACACATGTTGATTATAGGCTTCAACAATTTGCTTCAGAAATATGGCTTGATCTTCTTTCCAGTATGCGTTGGAAAAAATTTCAACCTCATTGAATCCCTTAAATCCCGCCTCTTCTACCCAGGACCTGATCTGCCTGACAGGAATACAACCTTCGCCCATCAAACCCCGGTCGAACAACATATCTGTTGTAGGCAATTTCCAGTCACAAATGTGGAAAGCCGAAAGATTTCCATTTTTTCCACAGCGCTTTATCTCCCGCTCCAAAAAAATGTCCCACCAAACGTGATACACATCAATAGCTATACCCACCCATGGTGATTTTAGCTCTTCAGCCATATCATTGGCCTGAGCCAGCGTGTTGATAGCAGAACGGGTATCTGCATACATAGGGTGCAAAGGCTCTATGGTTAATTTTACGCCTGCTGCGGCAGCATCGGGAATAACGGTTGCGATTCCATCCCGGATTTGTTTTCTTGAGTCTTCAAGAGACTGTGCCGGGTCGGCGCCGCATACCAGCACAAGCATAGCGGTACCCAATTCAGCAGCTTCTTCAATTGCTCTCCGGTTATCTTCTATTGCCAAATTTCTTTTACCAGGATCTTTAGAAGCGAAAAAACCACCCCTGCAAAGCGACACTACTTCTAAGTCATGTTCCCGTAAGAGATCTCCAGTTTGCCTGATCTTCCTTCCTTCCAGGGCCTCACGCCAAACGGTAATGCCTTTAATACCGGACTTCGCATAGTTTTTTGCAGCCTCTTCTATTTTCCATGGTTTGGTAGTAATGGTGTGCACACAAAGCCTGGACAAATCTCCAATCATTTCACGGACTATTTAATATTAAAAAAGGTATGATATACTCCGTCGTCAATTATTCGTTGCATATACAAAGCCACTTCACGGGCATGATAATCTCCCCACATGCTCGATTCACCATAAGGAATTTTACTTCCATCAGGCACATGATCCCATCCATTGGGGCGGTGATAAATAGAATGTAATAAGAGACCCTGATGACTGGAGTTTGTACTAAGATAGGGCTCGTCAAGAATGGTATTCAAAACGGTGAGCCCTGCCTGCCAGTACCGGGTACCCGATTCTGTTTCATTTTTTTGCAGAAGATATTTTCCCAGCCTGAGCAGCCCTTGTGCGCCGATAGCGGCGGCAGAACTATCCACCGGTTCAAAATCATTAAACGGATCGGCGGCCTTATTTAAATAATCGCCTAATTTATTAAGTTCCGGAGCGCCAGTGTCCCAGTAGGGAACGCCATCTGCTGGTGTGTTCTCAATATAAAAATCACAGGTGGCCTTTGCAGCTTTAAGCATAAAAGACACATTATTCTCTTTGCCTGAAAACTCTTTGAAATGTTCTTCACCGACGGTATCTAACCATTCAAGTTGCTCGGCAAACCCACACATAGCCCAGGCAAGACCTCTTGTCCAGGTACTGAAACCCGTATATCCCTGCTGTGAATTGGGACAACGGAAATTTCCATCTTTTGTATTGAATACAGATTCATGCGCTGTCCGCCCCCTGACATCATAAATATCCCGGCCCTCGCCATAAAAAACAGAATAGTCCGCAGTGGCTTTAAGATGCTGTATCGCCCTTTCCAACAAATTTATTTTAATATCATTTTCAGCCTGGAGTACATGACCCAGGGAATAGCTGAGAATAACTGAGCGAATGGAACGAACGGTATCAACAAAAAGAGAATGAGGCCCGTTAAAAGAATAAATGTATCCTCCTTGCTTAATCACCGTCCAACGGCTGGCCTGTACCGCACCGGATATTTTTAACGCCAAAACGTAAAAATCACGTTCCGCTTCATTGAAAGGTGTTTTTCCCTCGTGCATTAAACGCAACAAATTGCCATAAGTGCTTACATTATTAAAGCCGTGGTCATGCACGCCGATATGACTTACATGCGGGGCCATAGCCTCAACGGTTTTTTTACGTCCTGACTCAAGGAATGATTTTTCTCCGGTAGCATCGTATTGCAACAAGTAAGAGCCGTATTGAAATCCCTGTGTCCACTCCGTCCATCCGCGGGTTGTATAGTTGCCATTTACTGTAAAAACGGGAGAGCCCTTTGAATCATCATACTGCTTCTCAATCAGCCTCACTTTACTTTCTGAAAGACCCCAGAACTTATTGAGTTTGGCCTTCAGGTGCGACGGTTTTAAATCAGCATCTATTTTAATCATGGGTCAGTTTAAATTGTTGAGTGAAATGAATAAGCTTTCTTTTTTGTCCGGCTTTTACTTTCAAAAGCGCTTTGCTTCTTTGCTATTTCTGCTACGCCAAAAACTGAATTGCTTATTACCTGGTCTACATCGCAGATAACTGACTAAAATTAATAACGGTGAAATAAAGCTTTTTACCCGATATTGATAAATAGCTATCTTATTAGGTATATGACCCGCAGAAGGATAATTTCTAGGCAGAGGAATATGAAAAAAATGCCGGATATAAATGAAAGATACCGGGCACAAAAGATATTATTAAATGCTACTTCCCAAAAGCCCAGTCTACAGCCGAACCCAGGTCTTCCATTTTCTCTAAAACTTTGAAATTTTCAGGCATCCTTTTGAAGGAATATACTGATCGGGGAAATTCAAGATCATTGTTGATTAATTCCGGTGAAGCAGGCTCAAGTATCTGATCTCTCGGTTCAGCCAATATAATTTTTCTCGGAGCAATACAACCGATTAAGTCCGGTAAATCGTAAGCAGTCAATACTGAAGCGATGCCCCATGAAAAATCGACATCGACCGGATGCCAATAGTCGTGGCCTTCAAGTTTTGTTAGTCCGATTTTATAAAATTTGTTCATAACAACTGATTGGTAAGAGACCAGCGAACCGATAAGCGAGATATTACTAATTGAAGGATCAAAGGCGGCAGCGTGTATCAAAGACAGGCAAACTTCATTAAATGCCACAGCTCCGATTTTCAGTGGGTCAACGTCATCCCTGCTTTTCAAATAATTTACCACTCTTGTTATATCTCCCGCTCTGATACCAACCATACTTCTGCCAATTAAACTGGCCGTATAACCATCCCGGTGTCTATACGAAAATCCCGGAGCTTGGCTGGTTTCACCAATACCCAATACATCGGCTGCAGCCACGATATATCCTTTTTTGACTAATTTTTCTATCTCGCCCCCCGGCCCCGCATCAGCAGCCTTTCCATTGGAATGGAGATAAACTATAGCAGGATTATTTTTTTGCTTCACCCCCGGAATAAATAAAAGGACCGGTATTGCATAATTGCCTTGCTCACCCGTGATAGCCAACAATTCTATCGAATACCCATCCCGTCTATACCGGCCATTCATAACAGGTTGTTCACCGTCAGAAGACGGAGTATTATAACCTGAAATTTTCTTTGCCTGTACCTTCACCTTGTTCAGATGTTTGACCGTATTTGTTCTTGATTGCCGAAGATTCGCTATTAATTTTTCAGATTCCTCTTTATTAAGATCATAAATCATCTTTCCGCCTTTATACGTAGCTATCTGACCAGTGGGCGTTACTGTTAGCTCATTTTTTGAAGCCAGGTCGGTC
The DNA here is from genome assembly GCA_023412975.1 of Bacteroidota bacterium. Taxonomy (GTDB): domain Bacteria; phylum Bacteroidota; class Bacteroidia; order Chitinophagales; family Chitinophagaceae; genus Terrimonas_B. The sequence continues at coordinate 26,576 of JAEZRB010000235.1, forward strand.
TTTTCTTCTGCCGGGCTGCCTGGTAGATTAAAATTTTTCTGGAAAAAGGCATAAATAGCCAATCTGATCTTGGGAGTCATTGCGTGTTTCGCGTCATCTTCAACCATCTGCAGATTATCGCCTTTACCAAATGCTTTATACGTCTTTTTTGCTTCCATGAATGCGCTCCTTGCCCCATGAAAAGACAAGTACTCGTCCCGTGTCGTAAATGCAAGCAATGTTGGCTTAGGCGCTCTTACTTCTAACAAATCTTCAAATGTTATACCTTTTGCAAGACCATGAACAAGTATGGTTTCTGCATCCTGAACACCTTTTGTTTCAATCAAACTTCGGTTTTCTATAGACCAACTGCAGGGTACCGCTACTTTCACCCTGTCATCCACCGCGGCTATGTATGCTGCTACAGCCCCTCCGCCTGAAAAGCCCGTAACACCGATTTTTTCTGAATCCACTTCCTTACGTGTCAACAGGTAATCAATAGCCCTGATGCCGTCCCATATAAAATATTCTGCAGAAGAAGTCCCCGAAAGAAAACAAATATTTCCCAGATAACTGTGCTCATTCACCGAATATCCAACAGCAGAGAAATTTACTGTGGTATCATAATATTGCACATGCTCACCCTGACCAAGCGGGTCTATTGCGAATACGATCATTCCTTTCTTTACCAGGTTTGTTATTATTACCTGGTAGTACTCTTCTCTAAACGATGCCTGGTCGTGCCCCATTACATTGAGGATTGCAGGCGCCTTGCCGTCAATCCTGTCGGGTATATAAAGACACCCGGTTTCGTAATAACCCGGAGATGGTTCATAAATTATTTTCTCAATCCTGTATCCATCTTTTTGTACTATACCTGTTATTTCAGGATTCAAAGCTCCCTTTTCTGGGAAGGTGCCGAAAATTTCCTTAAGCTTTCCTTTAACGATCTGTTGTCTTTTCAACCAGTCATCCTTGGTTTTCAACTTTGCAATCTGATCACTCCTTTTTTTATATAAATTCACAGCCTGCTTTGTGAGATGATTCATCACCATCCCCCCGGGATCATTCCATGATACCCACCACTTAAAAACATCCAGATTCTCTTCTTCTTGCTTTACTGCTGCAATGGCGGCTTTATTAGAAGTGTCAGCCTGTGCATATAGGATCTCAGCATTTAAAAGCAAGTAAAGAAACAAAATAAGATAAGCATATTTTGCAAGTTTCTTTTTTGCAGGCACAAAGGAACAATTATTACAAATACCATTTCTCAATTTTATACCGGTTGTGATCATCTTTTTTATTTTCTATTTCAGTATTAATTTCTTTAGCCGATTGAACTTGTATTACCAATTGAGTTCGTTGTTATTCTCAATTAGTATAACCTTTCTACATAAATTTAAGCGGTTCATACTTTACTCTCTCTATCCTATATTGATCAATCATTATCCTATCGCGGTGTTAATTACGGGATATACTGCATGAGTTGAAGAATTGGAGGGCAAAAACATCGTAAACCTCTAATTATCAGGGGTGCCAGGCAGGTTGGGAAGACCACTGTCGTGCGCCAGTTTTCAGCTGAATTTAAGCGCTTTTTTATCTTAACCTGGAGTTGCCGGCCGGAAGCCATTCCAGGAATTTTGAGTTTTCGAGACCTTGCTGCAAGCTTTATTTTTTCCTGGATACGGTATGCTAAATTATTTTGTGGGCTTGCAGCAAGATATCTTAGGCACTACCGATTTGAACAATGTGTACCAGGGAACGGGGTTGGGCCTGCATATTGTTTCCAAATATGTGGAACAGCTGAACGGAACCATACATTGCAGGAGTGAATTGAATAAAGGGACCGAGTTGGAAATAATTTTCAAAATGGCTGATAACTGTCAGTCGTTGGTCTGACTAACGTCAATCGAGGCTGATTTCAAATCCAATATACTTGTAAGCAGCTTACGCCCGCGTCATGGACAGCATTTCAAAGAATCAACAAAACAGGCAAACAGATAAATGCTCATTGTTTAATCAGTGGCATTCGCAGGCTTTTCTTGACTATGCCTCTGTAGGTATTGTTATTACTGATAAAAATGGGGAGATCATTCTGATCAATCCTTTTGCACTCAGGCTTTTTGAATTTGAACAGCAGGAACTGATAGGCAGGAAAATTGAAGTCCTCATGCCATCCCGCTTTCAGGAAATCCACGAATCTTACCATAGCAACATCTTTCAACATCCCCCTAACCGGCCGTTTGGCTTAGGCCTGGATTTGTATGGCAGAAAAAAGGATGGGACCGAATTTCCAGTGGACGTGAGCCTTGGTAATTATATTGTAGAAGGAGAACCTTTTGTAATTTCTTTCATTAATGATATTTCGGTGCAAAAGCAATCTGAGCTGGAAATCAGAAGACTGAATGCGGACCTTGAACAAAAAGTAAAAGAACGGACAGAAGCACTTGCTATGACGATTGAAAAACTGGAAAAGCAGATCAAAGAAACCGAGGAAAAGGAAAAGGCACTGGAGAAACAGGTTAAGGAAACAGAGGAAAAAGAACAGGCACTGGCCGGCGTACAGCAGCTTTTTCTGCGTTTACTCAGAAATTATCCCGATGGCGCAATCAGTATTATAGATAACAACTACAAATTCGAGTACACTGGCGGAGAATTGCATTCGCGTCTGCATGCTGACCCCAATGAACTGATCGGCAGCGAAATGTATCCAAATTTTCCGCCCGTGCTAAAACAAATCATAAGGTCACAGCTTGAACAGGTATTCGCTGGAAATGTTGTCTCCGATTTTGAACTGCCACATCCAATTACAGGACAGGCTTATGTTATGGATGCATTTCCCCTGCTGAAAGAGGATGGTTCCATTGATAAAGCAGGAGTAATCATCAGGAATATTTCCGAACTAAAAAAAGCCGGGGAGGGACTAAAGGTAGCGCTGAAAAAAGAACGTGAACTCAGTGAATTGAAATCACGTTTTGTCACAATGGCCTCTCATGAATTTCGAACGCCACTAAGCACTATCCTTTCTTCCACCTACCTCATGGCAAGGTATACCACCACTGAAGATCAGCCAAAAAGACAAAAGCACCTGGACAGAATTATATCTTCCGTGAACACCCTAACCGATGTTCTCAACGATTTTCTTTCCGCAGGTAAAATTGAAGAAGGAAGAATAGTAGTTAAGCCTGTCTTTTTTGATCTAAAAAAGATAATCGAATCCATTCTTAATGATTTCGACAATATTTTGAAAAAGGGACAAACAATTGTTTACCTTCATAAAGGAGATGAAATGATTGAGCTTGATAAAACGATGCTGAGGCAAATTGTTTCCAACCTTCTTTCCAATGCCAGTAAGTTCTCACCCGAGGATAGTGTGATAGAAATAAGGACTGAAACAAAAAACCAGGAACTTATTCTTTCAATAAAAGACAGGGGAATGGGTATTTCGGCTGAAGATCAGGAACACCTGATGGAGCGATTTTTCCGGGGAACCAACGCTACTAATATCAAGGGTACGGGGCTTGGTCTGCATATTGTTGCCAAATATGTGGAACTGTTGAACGGTACAATTCATTGCAAAACTGAATTGAATAAAGGAACTGAGTTTAAAATAACCTTTAAAACGAATCAACATGAAAAAGATATTGCTGGTGGAGGATAATGAGGACATCAGGAGTAATACCGCAGAGATACTGGAACTTTCCAATTATCATGTGATCCTGGCTGAAAACGGGAAGATAGGGGTAGCCAAAGCGCTTGAAACCAAACCCGATCTCATTATTTGCGATATCATGATGCCTGAACTGGACGGCTATGGCGTATTACACGCTGTACAACATAATGATGCCATAAAGAACACTCCGTTCATTTTCCTGACAGCAAAAACCGAACGCAGTGATTTTCGCAAGGGAATGGAATTGGGTGCCGATGACTATATACCCAAGCCATTTGATGGCACCGAACTGCTAAATGCTGTAGATAGCCGTCTAAAAAAAATGGACCTGGTAAAAAAGGACCTTAGTTCGGACATGAGCGGAGTTGATCAACTCCTGCATGCATCCTCCGGCAATGAGGCATTGAGGGAACTGACACTAGACCGCAATATCAACCGGTATAAAAAAAAACAGGTTATCTACTCAGAGGGCAATCATCCCAATCGTCTCTATTTTATAGTAAAAGGGAAAGTAAAAGCCTATAAGACCAATGAGGATGGAAAAGAATTGATTACCGAGCTGTTCAGCCCTGGCGACTTTGTGGGCCATATCGCCCTTTTGGAAGGAACCCAATACAATGACACCGCCGAAGCACTCGAAGAAACAGAGCTTGCTGTCGTTCCCAGGGAAGACTTTGATGCACTAATCAATAAGAATCCCGAGATTGCCCGCAAGTTCATACAACTGCTTGCCAGGAACATATCCGATAAAGAAAACCAATTGCTCAGGCTGGCATATAACTCCCTGCGCAAAAAAGTTGCCGACGCGCTTTTAATGATCCAGGCAAAATACCGGAACACCGGAGAAAAAAATTATTCTATTGATATCAGCCGGGAAAACCTTGCCACCATTGCAGGTACGGC
>JAEZRB010000264.1 GCA_023412975.1 Bacteroidota bacterium
AACCATATCCGTTCGCTCAGTATATCCCAGGAAGAATTCATAACCAAATTACTCGGCATTACGGAAGCAAATTTGTCAGAGCAGGATTTTCACCTCGATAGTTTGAGTAGCGGAATCTGTGTAAGCAGGCCGCAACTATACCGCAAGGTAAAAGCATTGACCGGCCGTTCGCCTAATGATTTCGTTAACGACCTGCGCATGAGCAAAGCCCTGGCATTGCTTAAACAAAAAAAGGCCAATATCACTGAAATCGCTTTTCAGACCGGCTTTAACAGTCCCTCTTATTTTACAAAATGCTTTGTTGAAAAATATGGGTGCAAACCATCCCTGTTGACGAAGCTCGCTTAACCCCTGGCCTGATCAAATTTTGCTACTCTTTGAACAGTAATTGATAGGCTGAAGGCGTCTCCTGTTTGTAGCTTTAACTGGATTTACCATGATCCATAAGGGATGCTATATGCTATAGCCAACTAAAATTTTGCCAAAGGTGATTGTATTTCAGCGCAATCGTGTATCAAAAAAAACTCAACTAAATAATTAATTATGGAAAAGGATTTCAGAACATTAAAAAATACTTTACAGGGGAAATTGGTCCTGAAAACAGACCCCGCATATGAGGAAAGCCGAAAAGTCTACAACGGTATGATCGATAAGTATCCTGCTGCGATCGCTTATTGCAGGGATGTTACCGATATAGTTGCCTGTATAAGTTTTGCAAAAGAAAACGATATACTACTGGCAGTAAGAGGCGGAGGCCATAATGCAGGAGGACTGGGTATCGCTGACAACGCACTGGTGATCGACCTTTCATCGATGAAAGAAATAAAAATTGATGCATCGGCTAAGACTGTCAGAGTACAGGCCGGCTGCCTTTTAAAAGAAATGGATGCAGCCACACATGAAGTGGGCATGACCGTTCCGGCTGGCATTTTCGGAACAACTGGTGTGTCCGGTCTCACCTTGGGAGGCGGTCTCGGCTATATGACCAGGCAATTCGGTCTTTCCATTGATAACCTGCTGGAAGCAGAGGTTGTGCTGGCCAACGGTAAACTGGTAAATGCATCTGCAAAGGAAAACCAGGATTTATATTGGGCATTGCGAGGTGGTGGCGGGAATTTTGGCGTGGTGGTATCTTTTGTTTTTAAACTTTGCCCGGTGCACACTGTATATGGCGGGCCTATGTTGTGGCATTTTAGTGAAACTAAAGAAATGCTAACCTGGTACCATGACTTTATCAGTAAAGCGCCAAATGATGTGTATGGCTTTTTTGCGACGATGACGGTTCCTCCTGTCGCTCCCTTTCCCGAACACCTGCATCTGAAAAAAATGTGCGGTGTAGTATGGTGTTACACCGGCGACTTGGATAAAGCCGGGGAAGTATTTGATCCTATACGTGCCTATAAAACACCAGCATTGGATTTCGTAGGCCCAATCCCTGTACCTGCTTTACAGACCCTTTTTGACGGGCTTTACCCACCCGGTCTACTCTGGTATTGGAAAGCGGATTTTGTAAAAGACGTGACGCCGGAAGCCATCGACTTACATATAAAATATGCAAATGAATTACCTACACCATTAAGCTCAATGCATATGTACCCCGTGAATGGTGCTGCTTCAAAACCGGGTAAAACCGAAACGGCGTGGAGTTACCGTGATGCAAACTACGCACTTGTTATCGTTGGTGTAGATCCCGACCCATCCAATAAGGAGAAGATCACTAACTGGGCGAAGAACTACTGGAATGAGCATCATCCATATTCAGCGGGTGGTGCTTATGTCAATTTCATGATGGAAGAAGGTGAAGACCGGATAAAGGCTACTTACGGAGAAAACTACAACCGACTTGCCGAGATAAAAGCAAAATATGATCCTGAAAACTTATTCAGTGTGAACCAAAATATCAAACCTTTGAAAGCTGAAGCGGGAGCTCTTTCCTGAATATTATAAAAAGTCCCGGTTACCAGCTATGCATGGATAACCGGGACTTCTACATATCTATTAAAGTTGTTTTATCAGGGTTTAAGAACGCCCGGAAAAAGACGGACGGCTATTCCTTTGACCTTGTGCCTGTCTCGGGCCAAGATGATGTGGCCTTCTGCCCTGCGGCCTGGTACGCTGTACCAAAGGTCTTTTAACCACCGGGCTGGTATGCGTTACAGCATAAGGATGCTCTGATACCACCGGGATACTTTTATTGATCAGCTTCTGGATATCACGCAACTCTTCCCGCTCCTCCGCATCGCAGAATGAGATGGCGATACCACTGGCCCCTGCCCTGCCTGTACGACCAATGCGGTGAACATAGGTTTCGGGAGTATCAGGCAGATCGTGGTTAATAACATGTGTCAGTTCGTCGATATCAATACCACGGGCAGCGATATCAGTTGCTACCAATACCCTTGTTCTCCTGGACTTAAAATTTGACAAAGCCTGCTGCCTTGCGTTCTGCGATTTATTTCCATGTATCGCCTCCGACCTGATGCCTTCTGCATTGAGACCCCTCGCGATCTTATCCGCGCCATGTTTGGTGCGACTAAATACCAGGACGGTACGGATCTCCTGGTCCTGCAAAAGGTGAACAAGCAGCGATTTTTTATTTTGCTTCTCTACAAAATACAATTCCTGCTGAATGGTATCGGCTGTTGATGACACGGGTGTAACTTCCACCTTTACCGGGTCGGTTAATAAAACATCCGCGAGGCGCTGAATCTCCGGTGGCATGGTAGCAGAGAAAAACAGGGTCTGTCTTTTTACAGGGAGTTTTGCAATGATCTTTTTTACATCGTGTACAAAACCCATATCCAGCATCCGGTCTGCTTCGTCCAATACAAAGTACCTGATATCGCGTAATGAAATCTGTCCCTGGTTCATCAGGTCGAGCAGACGGCCAGGTGTGGCAACTAATATATCCACTCCGCGGCGAAGCGCATTTACCTGTGGCACTTGTGATACGCCGCCAAAAATTACCAGGTGTTTAAGGTCAAGGTATCGGCCATAAGATTTGAAACTTTCCTCGATCTGTATAGCCAACTCCCTGGTGGGTGTTAATACAAGGGCTTTTATATTACGATGACCATGGGTGTCATGCTGCCGTTGCTGCGACATTAATTGTAAAAGCGGGATCGCAAAAGCTGCTGTCTTACCGGTACCGGTCTGCGCGCAACCAAGCAGGTCTTTTTGTTTTAATACGACGGGGATGGATTGTGCCTGGATAGGCGTAGGCTTTGTATAGCCTTCTTTAGACAAAGCTTTGAGCACAGGCTCAATGAGCTGCAAATTGTTAAACGACAATTGAATAAAATTAGATTAAAAAATATGGTAAGGCTATCAACTTCTGTAGATACTTTACCCGCCTTACGTTAAGCCATCACAATATTTGAGAGAACGATCCGCGAACTTCAGATCTAAACAAAACAGGTGAGAAATAACATATAAGAATGCAAAGATAGCTTTTTGTACTGAGAAAGCTGTATTATTTATCATATAGTTTGCATTTCATCGGCTTTACCAGTCAAAAATCAACCGCTCATCTCCAGCATAAGTATCATCCTTTCAAAATTTCAACTAATTTGAATCTCATATTTTAATAGTCTTGAAGAAAAATATTTGGAAAACGATTGCCTGGTCGGGTCTGTTGGTAGGCAGCCTTGATATACTGTCAGCATTGACACATTATTATATTAAAACGGGGAAAGACCCGGTAAATGTTCTGAAATATGTTGCCAGTGCCATTTTTGGCCGTGATGCTTACGAGTCGGGACCTGCGATGGCTGTGTATGGCTTGTTATTTCATTACCTGGTAGCCTTTTGCTGGACGATACTTTTCTTTATGATTTACCCGAAATTTAAATTATGGTCCTTCAACCGTATTATTACCGGCATAGTTTATGGCATTATTATTTGGGTTATCATGACAAGGGTGGTTGTTCCGCTGAGCAGGGCTGTCACAGGGCAGTTCGATCCTTTGCAGGCAGGTATCGCTGTCTCAATACTGATCGTGGCGATCGGGTTGCCACTTTCTTTTATTTCGTATAGATTTTATAAACGTTAATACTATTGATATGAAAGTTCCCTCAACCTATAACCAGCTTATGCCTTACCTGATCTTAAAAGACAGTAACGGGTTTCGAAAATTCATGTTAGCCGTCTTCGATGCAAAGGAGCAAATGGTGGTTCCCACCGAAGATGGATCCGTGATGCACGGTGAGTTAAGGATTGGAGATGCCGTGGTAATGTTTGCCGAGGCTGGAGGACAATTTACACCCATGAATGCAGGGATGTTTATTTATGTTGAAGATGCGGATATAACCTATCAAAAAGCTTTGTCAGCTGGTGCGGTGACGGTTCCTGGCCAGGAGCCTTCCGATAAAGAATATGGTCGTGCCTGTGGGGTAACTGACCCATTTGGAAATACGTGGTGGATTACTTCTGTAAAATGAACATGAATGGCATGGATGGTTACTGCATTAATCGAAATTTTTCTGGTTCGGGGAAGTGGACACGGAGAGTATGGAGGAAACACTGAGGACACGGGAAAATTTACCATGTCTCATGGGCCTTTAATACTTAATAATTACTTGTAGTGTTTAAGTCAGTCTTCGAAAAGTATTACGCAGCTTATTGGCGTGACCTTGATTGAAGTTTTGCCCGCGGAAAATTTTATATGCTGACCAGGTAACGACAAAAGTTGCCAGTTGCCGGCAGGCAGACTAAGTTTAGCTTTATGCGGCTGGCTGTTATAGATAACCATGATCCGTTTCCAGTGATCGCCAACAACTTTGCCGTCGATCGTGTAAGCTACCACGCCGACGGGTACATCCGTAAAATGGATATATTCAGCCACCTCCCTGCCTGTTCTCAATCGAAATGCGGGATGTGCTTTCCTAAGTTGTATTAACGCCTTAACATAGTCAAATACATCCTTGTTTTTAGTTTTAAGCGACCAGTCGATCGCGTTGGTGACATCGCCGGCATTGTAAGAATTTTCATTGCCGTTCTTAGTTCGTAAAAATTCAGATCCTGCGTGCAGGAAGGATATTCCCTGTGAAGTCAGTACGATCCCTAACGCCAGTTTATACATTTCTTTTCTTTCTTTCTCACCTGCCCCCGATGCCGAGAGCGCCAGTTTATCCCAAAGCACATGATTGTCGTGGCACTCTACATAGGTTACTGTATTAGTAGGATCATTTGCATAAGGTGCGTTTGAATAATTTATCTTAGCATAATTCACCTGCGGATGCCTACAAGCAGCAACCACGCCAAACTTGATGCTCTCCTCCATACCTTGCCGGCCACTCACGAACCCTTTTTCACTATTTACAAATACACTTCCTTTTAAGCCATCCCGAAGATCATCACTGAAGACTGCTATATTGTCAAGTTTGTACGCGAATCTTTTCAACGCTCTCTTCTCTTCAGGCAAGGGTGATTCTTTGGCCGTCCAGCCTTCGCCATATAATAAGATCCCAGGCCTGATCTTACGAAGCTCTGCAGCAATGATATTCATCGTTTCAATATCATGAACACCCATCAGGTCGAAGCGAAATCCGTCAATATGATATTCCTTTACCCAATATTTAAGCGACTCGATCATGAACTTACGCATCATCGGCCTTTCGCTGGCCGTTTCGTTACCACAGGCAGTCGCGTCCGAGAATTTTCCATCCGCCGTTTGCCGGTAATAATAACCCGGTACCAGCTGGTTGAAATAAGAATCTTCGGTGAGCATCGTATGATTGTACACCACGTCCATCACCACACCGAGTCCATTCCTGTGAAAGGCATGGATCATCTGCTTTAATTCTTTGATCCGCGTTTTACCGTCATATGGATTTGTGGCATACGATCCTTCCGGCACATCATAATTCAATGGTTCATACCCCCAATTATATTGGGCTGTTTCCAGTTTGGTCTCATCGACCGACAAATAATCATAGAAAGGTAAAAAATGAACATGGGTGACTCCCAGCTCTTTGATATGATCAAGCCCGGTTGACATACCGGCCTCGTTTGTCGTTCCTTCCTCTGCCAGCCCCAGGTATTTTCCTTTGTTGCGTATCCCAGAATTTACGGCTATGCTGGCATCGCGTACATGCAGCTCGTATACGATCGCGTCTGTCTGGCTGGTGAGTTCGGGTCCGCGATCAGCATCCCAGCCAGGCGGGTCGGTCTCATCAAGGTCAACTACCATCGCTCTTCTTCCATTCACCCCAACCGACTTTGCATAGGGATCAGGTACCGCATTCAGCCAAATCTTGTTTATCATTACTCTAAAAGCATAGAATTCTCCTTTCAGATCACCGGGTATCGTGGTTGCCCATGTGCCCTGTGGACCTTTTTCAAGCGATATTGTTCTATATGCTTCACCGCCCGATCCTTCTTTATATAATAATAGTTGTGCCTGTTCTGCCACAGGCGACCAGATCCGGAATGCAGAACTTTGGGGTGTATAGCGGAGACCCAGGTCATCGCCTTGGTACACAGGATAGTTCGCAAACTCTTTTATTTGTGCTTTTATAAAAACTGGAAATATTAATGCCGCTACCATAACAGCTTTATTCATCCCGGGATATTTTGACTAAATATCTTTAATTAATTGTACTTGTGCAAACTGGTGGCCGGGGAGACGGGAGGCGGGAAGATAAGACTACGACGGTTTTTGATAACTCTTTATACTTCTTCCGAAAAAATAAATTTTTGCCGAACTCATATGATGGATTTAAAGGTGGGATGAATAAATTATACCACTAACTAAATACTCCCTCCCCGCCTTCCCTTCTTCCCGGCAATCCACCACTCTTCCCATTAAAAAAATAAAGAATAATCGGGCAATATGTTTTGTAAGTTTTAAGAAATAAGTCCAAACGAAAAACAGGTCCAATACCTCCTTCCCGCCTTCCCTTCTTCCCGGCCAAATCCCCACTCTTCCCCTTAAAAAAATAAAAAGTAATTGATCGAAGTGTCGTGTAAGTTTTAAGACGTGCAGACCGAACGCAAAAACAATTCAAACACCTCCTCCCCGCCTTCCCTTCTTCCCGGCAATCCACCTACTCTTCCCCTTAAAAAAATCTTCGCTAAATGAATGTTTACCTGTAAATTGTCGCTTAATTCTTTAAGCATATAATCTTCTTCGCTAATGGGAGACTTCCAGATCAAAAAGCAACCGAAAAAATATGACGCGGTCATTGTTGGTTCCGGTGCAGGCGGCGGTATGGCAGCTTATATTCTTGCCAATGCAGGACTAAAAGTTTGTATCATCGAAGCAGGGCCTCTGTATGACCCGGTAAAAAATATTACACAATTCAAGAAACCATGGGAATCCCCGCGCCGCGGCGCTTCTACGATACGACCATTTGGTGATTTTGACGCCTGCTATGGCGGATGGAAACTGGAGGGTGAACCCTATACCAAAGCACCAGGTACAGACTGGGACTGGTTTCGCGCCAGGATGCTCGGCGGACGAACAAACCACTGGGGAAGGATCTCGTTGAGATTCGGACCTAAGGATTTCAAACGCAAAAGCATCGACGGGCTTGGTGAAGACTGGCCTATTGGATATGAAGATATCAAACCATACTATGATCGTGTTGATAAACTGATCGGTGTGTTTGGCACTAATGAAGGCCTGGAAAATGATCCCGACGGATTTTTCCTTCCACCACCTAAACCGAGACTGCATGAGCTTTTTATTAAAAAAGCCGCCGTTCAGGCTGGTGTTCGCGTTATTCCTTCGCGACTTTCTATTCTTACACAACAATTGCCCGACAACAAGGACCGTGCGGCCTGCGCTTTTTGTGCGCAGTGCGGCCGCAATTGTAGTTATTATAAAGCGGACTTCTCATCACCCAACGTGTTGATCTATCCGGCTATGAAAACCGGTAATATCGACATTGTTTCAAATGCCATGGCCCGTGAAGTGCTTACCAACAGGGAAGGTCTTGCAACAGGAGTATCGTACGTGAACAAAGACGATATGATGGAATACCAGGTGGAAGGAAAAGTAGTGATCGTGGCCGCCAGTGCCTGTGAATCCGCGCGACTCCTGCTTAATTCCAAATCACCGCGTCATCCCAACGGGCTTGCCAATAGCAGCAACGTGGTGGGTAAATACCTGCATGATTCAACCGGTGCACAACTTGGGGGCGTGATCCCCGCATTATTTGGCCGTAAAAAATATAACGAAGATGGTGTGGGTGGTATGCATGTGTACTCACCATGGTGGCTGGACAATAAAAAACTTGATTTCCCCCGTGGCTATCATATTGAATATTGGGGTGGCATGGGTAACCCATCTTATGGATTCAACTGGGGCGTTGAAAGTCTGAATGGAAAGTACCTCGTAAACGGTAAAGAAAAACAACCCGGAGGCTATGGCGCATCACTTAAAGAAGATAACCGTTTCTTTTTTGGCGCCAGCGTTGGTATGGCGGGCCGCGGAGAAGCCATTCCACTTGAAAGCAATTATTGCGAGATTGATCCCAATACGGTCGATAAATATGGCATCCCTGTTCTGAAGTTCAATGTGAAATGGAGCGATCATGAGATCAAACAGGCCAAACATATGAAGGAGACCTTTAAGGAGATCATGCATAATATGGGCGCCGTCATCACCTGGGGCGCGAATGACAGTGCAGAGAACAATTGGGGACTCACTAAACCCGGCGAGATCATTCATGAAGGTGGTACTGTAAGGATGGGTAATGATGCCAAACGTTCCGCATTGAACAAATGGAGCCAGGCACATGATTGTAAAAACCTATTCTGTGTAGACGGCGGTCAGTTTGTAAGCCAGGCGGATAAGAATATCACCTGGACGATTTTAGCGCTTTCCATGAGAGCGTCAGAATATATTGTTGATGAACTGAAAAAACAGAATATTTAACCTGATTAATGTTTTAGCAGCGACTAAAATATCTGAAAAAAATTATTGATCAAATCATTCCGATAAACAATGGATAGACGTCAATCATTAAAACTGATCGCCACCGGCGCAGTAGCAGTACCCGCGGTAATTGCAGGCTGCAATACGGATGACAAGAAAGCAGCGGATAACGCAAACGGCGCGAATATCGACATCGACCGCAACGCTGAAGAATTGGCGTATGAAAAAAAATTGCTGGACCAGGGAAAGTTTTTTACGCCACATGAGATGGCCACGATCACGGTACTCGGCGATATTATCATACCCAAAGACGATGTCAGTGGCAGTGCTTCCGATGCTAAAGTGCCTGAGTTCATCGACTTTATCGTCAGGGATATGCCACAACACCAGTTACCCATGCGGGGCGGTCTCCGCTGGCTGGATATGCATTGCCTCAAACGGTTTGAAAAAGCTTTTAAAGATTGCAGTTCCGCACAACAAATTGAAGTGGTAGATGAAATCGCTTATCCAGTGATAGAATACACTGATGACAAAGGAAATAAAGTGACCAAGGGCAAGGTAAAACCAGGAATGGAGCAGGGAGTAGCATTCTTTAGTCTTATGCGCAATCTCACCATGTCCGGATTCTATACATCCGAGATCGGTGTAAAGGATATTGGCTATGTCGGCAATGCGCCTAACAAATGGAATGGCGTTCCGGATGAAGTGTTGAAGCAATACAACCTCGCTTATACGCAAAAGGAACTTGATGAATGTGTGAAGTTCTAAGATGCAAGGTTTAAAATAGTTGAATATTGTTGAAGATCGTTGAACATTGTTTAACGTCGTATTACAATATTAAACTACATTCAACTACATTCAACCACATTCAACCTTATTCGACATCTCAAATTAGTAGGAACGGATCATAATGAATCATGGCAATCATAACAATCCCGGTCCCTTTTCAGCATACCATTTAGTTTATGTAAATTAGACTGCTTAATCTGGTATAGGGGTTCATGAAAGAGATACGCGATATCATCACCGCTTTTGATAAAGCCGCACGGGAAGGAAAGCAGGCCGCACTTGCTACCGTGGTGCATGTAGAAGGATCTTCTTATCGCAGACCAGGCGCCCGTATGCTGATCACCGAAGACGGTGAACTAACTGGTGCCATCAGTGGCGGCTGCCTGGAGGGTGACGCGCTTAGAAAAGCCCGGCACGTGATGATGGAAAAGCGGACCATGCTCGTCACATATGATACGATGGATGAAGATGATGCTACCCTTGGTCTCGGGCTTGGATGCAATGGCATTATTCGCGTGTTGATCGAACCGATCGATATCAATAATCACCACCACCCTATCCATTTTTTAAAAACTGTCGCAGATGAACGTACACCTGCTGTATTGATCACCTTATTTTCACTCGCTGATAAATCATCACCTCAAACGGGCACCTGCCTGGCTATAAAGAATAACACTTTAATTGGAGAAAGCGATATCGTTTACAAGGATGCGTTGCTGGCCGATGGTCTACGGGTGCTGTCAGAACGGCAATCGCTTTTCAGAAATTATATAACAGGAACGCGTAGCCAGTCAGCTTTTATAGAATTAATAGAACCCGCGGTATCGCTGGTTATTGCCGGTGCGGGAAATGACGTAGTCCCCTTAGTTCAAATAGCGGAGATCCTAGGCTGGAACACAACCGTAATCGATGGACGCCCGGCACTTGCCAGGAAAGAACGTTTTTCAAGCGGTTGCCAGGTAATGCTAGCCCGGCCTGAAGTGGTGATCAAAGACCTTCAGATTGACGATTACACCGTATTTGTATTGATGACCCATAACTATAATTATGACCGGGCCATGCTGGAAGGCCTGGTTCAGAAAAATGCCAGGTATATTGGCATGCTCGGTCCGCGGAAAAAGCTGGAACGCATGCTATCAGAAATGAAGGATCAGGGTATTATTCTCAATGAGCAACAGCTCGCATCTATTCATAGTCCTGTGGGACTCGACCTGGGCGCAGAAACACCTGAAGAGATTGCCCTCTCCATTGTATCAGAGATCAAAGCAGTGATGAGCGGCTGTAAGGGATTGTCTCTCCATACGAATACCGGTTCGATACATGCAAGGGATGAATGGGAAGCGATTTCTTTAATGTCAGAATGATGGCATCGGAAAATACCATTAAGAGCAATTGCGCAATTATTATCCTGGCCGCTGGCGCGTCCGCTAGGCTGGGCCGCCCCAAGCAACTTCTTCCCTACCAGGGTAAAAGCCTGCTTGAACATGCGGTAGACATTGCCAATGATTCCGATGCCAGTCCGGTTATCGTCGTACTGGGAGCAGGGGCTGCTGAACTGGAGAAAATGATCGACGAAAAAAAATTGCATATTGTTGAAAATAAAGAATGGCAGGAAGGAATTGCTTCTTCGATCCGCTGCGGACTAAATACATTAAAACGCGTAGCCCTGCTGACTGATGCTGTGATCCTGATGGTCTGCGACCAACCGCATATAGATACCTCAGTTATCAACGAATTGATCGATACGCAGAAAAAAACCGGTAAGCCTATTGTGGCCAGCCGCTATGGAGATACAATGGGTACCCCGGTATTATTTTTCAAGTCCATGTTCGCCGAACTGTTGGAACTGGAAGGCGACAAGGGCGCGAAAAAAATTATAGACAAATACCCGACTGAACTCGCCACTATAGCTTTCCCCCTCGGAGAAATAGATATTGACACCGAAGAAGATTATAAAACGCTTAAATAACACCTTGGGCGCAGTTTCCATTCGTCACCAACACTTTGCCCTTTGTCCCTGATTATCCTAACTTTACTTCATGCTGACCGACCGCTTTCAAAGGGTTCATAATTATCTCCGGATCTCGCTTACAGATAATTGCAACCTTCGTTGTTTTTACTGTATGCCTGAAGAAGAGTATGAATTCACCCCTGCATCCAGGCTCATGCAATTGGGTGAGATCGAATCAATCGCGAAAGTATTTGTGCAACTGGGAGTTAACAAGATCCGACTCACGGGTGGTGAACCGCTCGTCAGAAAAGATGCTGCCGATATTATCATGGCGCTTTCTAAATTACCAGTAAAGCTCACAATCACCACCAATGCGACCCGGCTCCATCATTTTGTAGATGTTTTGGAACAGGCGAAAATAAAATCCCTTAACATCAGCCTGGATACGCTGCAGCCCGAAAAGTTTATACTGATAACCCGGCGGGACCAATTTAGCCTGGTATTTAATAATATCAGTACCATGCTGGATCGTGGCTTTCATGTGAAAGTAAATATGGTGGTGATGAAAGGTTTTAATGAAACCGAGATCAACGATTTTGTAGCATGGACAAAAGACAAGCCGGTACATGTACGGTTCATCGAATTCATGCCTTTTACCGGTAACAGGTGGACCAGTAACAAAGTTTTCACGCACAAGGAAATGCTTTCGCTTATAGAAACAAAATACCCTTTTCAAAGGTTACAGGATGATGTGCATGATACTGCCAAAGCCTACCAGGTGCCTGGACATGCCGGAACATTTTCTGTGATCAGCACCATGAGTGAGCCTTTTTGCAGTGGCTGCAACCGGATCAGGCTGACCGCGGATGGGAAAGTAAAAAACTGTTTGTTTTCAAAAGAAGAGACTGACCTGCTCACGGCCTTTAGAAATGGAGAAGATATTGAACCATTGATCCGCCAAAGTATTGCTTCGAAATCCAGGGAACTGGGAGGACAGTTTACAAGCAATTTTGAACAGCTCCACGCTGAAGAGATCGACAACAGGAGTATGATCACGATAGGCGGCTAACACCAAAAATATTACACTAGCATATCTTTTCTAGAGAAAAAATAAAATGAACGTAAAATCAGCTTACAACACCTGGGCAGAACAATACGACACAAACGAAAATAAGACAAGAGACCTCGAAGGGATTGCCTTAAGGAAAGTCTTGTCGAATATTCACTTTGATTGTTGTCTTGAGATCGGTTGCGGCACAGGAAAAAATACTGAATGGCTAGTCACCAAAGCCGGGAAAATATCAGCAGTAGATGTTTCCGATGAAATGTTGACAAAGGCCAAAACTAAAATTCAGTCGGACAAAGTCGAATTTATACAGGCAGATATAAATCAGGAATGGGATTTTCTAAATAATAAACAATTTGATTTAGCTTCATTCAGTTTGGTGCTGGAACATATAGAGGATTTGGACAACATCTTTAAAAAACTAAGCCAAGTTGTAAGCACCCATGGACACGTGTATATCGGCGAATTACACCCATTCAAACAATATAATGGAACGAAAGCAAGATTTGAAACAGAAAGCGGCCTGCAAATAGTAACCTGTTTCAACCACAATATTTCTGATTTTACAAATGCTGCAAAAAATCATGGATTTGAACTTGTAGCGCTTTACGAGTATTTCGATAACAATGATAGAACAACTATTCCTCGTATTTTAACATTGCTATTAAAGAAGTCAGGCGAATAATACAATGGAGTCCCATTGAACAATAGAATATTCAATAAATCTTAGTTTGAAAATGACATTGCAATCGCCAGGTTCCGATTTGATTTCCGCCAACGAAGCAAAAGAGACGATACTTCGTTATGCCCTGCCTTTAACACCTAAGACGGTTTCCCTACTCGATGCGGCTGGCCTGGTATCAGCCGAAGATGTCATTTCCTCTGTCGACATCCCAAATTTTAACCAGTCATCGATGGATGGCTATGCCTTTTCATTTAAGGACTGGAAGATGAATCACCCCATGAAAATAATGGGTGAAATGGCAGCCGGCACGGGAGCACAGTTTGAGTTAATACCGGGTACAGCAGCCCGGATATTTACAGGCGCACCTGTACCCAATGGTGCCGATACGGTTGTGATGCAGGAAAAGACCAGGATCGAAGAAGGATTACTGTTTATCGAGGATACATCGTTACAGCCTGGTTCTAATATTAGGGTAAAAGGCGCCGAAATTAAATCAGGACAATTGGCGATTAAAGAAAACAGTTTGCTAACGCCTGCCGCCGTTGGCTTCCTGTCTGGAATCGGAATTACACATATCTCCGTTTACCCACTGCCAAAACTAAGTATTATCGTCACCGGTAATGAACTCCAAACGCCCGGTGAAGCCCTGCGATTTGGACAGGTATATGAATCCAATTCCTGGTCTTTGCAGGCTGCCCTACATCAGATGCATATCAGGGAAACAAACCTGCATCGCGTGGAAGACACACTCGGGGCGGTTGTGGACACTTTGAAAAAAGCACTTGCTGAATCAGACGTCATATGCTTAACAGGTGGCGTAAGCGTGGGTGACTACGATTTTGTGGCAGCAGCAGCACAAGAACTGGTAGTAGAAAAAGTATTTCATAAAATAAAACAAAAGCCAGGTAAACCTTTTTATTTTGGTAAAAAAGGGAATAAGCTTGTTTTTGGTTTGCCTGGCAACCCGGCATCGGTCATGAGCTGCTTTTACATATATGTAGAACCTGCTTTAAAAAAGATGGCCAGGTTGAATTCCGCCATCCGGAGTATCCGTGTCCCGCTTTTGACGGGTTTTAAAAAAGCACCCGGGCTGACGCATTTTTTAAAAGGGTTTTATGATGGGCAGTCTGCCGTTCCACTTTCCGCGCAGGAATCATTCCGGCTTAGTTCATTTGCAGATGCCAATTGCCTGATCAGGATAGAAGAACAAGTAAGCGTTTGCAATGCGGGCGATATCGTTGAAATTCATTTAATACCTTAATTTGCTGCATGGATATCTTTATCCTTTTCTATATTCTGCTTTTCCTTGTGGCATTTTTATATTCCTCGGTCGGCCACGGTGGAGCGAGTGGTTACCTGGCGCTGATGGCTATTTTCTCGTTTGCGCCAGATGTTATGAAGCCCACGGCCTTATTGCTCAATATTTTTGTATCCCTTACTTCCTTCATACAGTTTTACCGTGGTGGACATTTTAACTTCAAATTATTTCTCCCCTTCGCGATCGCTTCGGTTCCCATGGCATTTATTGGAGGATTAATAAACGTAGATGCGTTTATTTATAAAAAGATATTGGGAGCTTTGATGTTGATACCGATCGCCCGCTTTTTGCTTTTCCGGAATATCCGGGTTGATGAAATAAAAAAATCAAGTTTGCCAGTCTCGTTACTGGTCGGAGC
>JAEZRB010000009.1 GCA_023412975.1 Bacteroidota bacterium
GCTGGAATCAATCCTGCTATGTCGTACCGGCCCTGAGCCGGTATCTTTCTCTAAGTTAATTTGAAAAGTAGAGAAGGTCCCCGGGTCTGGTTTTCTTCGTTGCAAATTTTCTTAGGTGCAACGCCCGGGGTGACAGCGGGGAGTCGTCAGTTATTGTCAGTAATTTTTGTTGTAGTGAAGCTCTTGCTATAATAGATCAACCTGAGCTGGAATCAATCCTGCTATGTCGTACCGGCCCTGAGCCGGTATCTTTCTCTAAACTAATTTGAAATGAAGAAAAAGTCACCGCCCGGGTCTGGTTTACTTCGTTACAAATTTTCTTAAGTGCAACGCCCGGGGTGACAGCGGGGAGTCGTAAGTTATTGTCAGTAGTTTTTATTGTAGTGAAGCTCTTGCTATAATAGCTCAACTTGGGCTGGCATCAATCCTGCTATGTCATACCGGCCCTGAGCCGGTATCTTTCTCTAAGGGGACTTCTAGAAAAGAAGAGAAGGTCCCCGGGTCTGGTTTTCTTCGTTGCAAATTTTATTAGGTGCACCGCCCGGGGTGACAGCAGGGAGTCGTCAGTTGTTATCAATAGTTTTTAATGTCGTGGTTTTTATTGTCGTGGTTTTTATCAATCCTGCTATTGCATAAAATAAAAAACCCCGGGTTTATCCCGGGGTTGTCTTACTAATGTGTTGCTGGTCCCGTTTCATTCGTTGCCAGCTGGTAGTTTGCCGTCATCAATTCAGTGATGGGCTGTTCTTTTTTGCCCTTGCGAACTTTCACTATCAACTTATCAAAAATTGAATACATCACCGGTACCACCACCAGGGTCAGGAACAGCGAACTGATCAGGCCACCGATGATAACCCATGCCAGTCCATTCTTCCACTCGGCACCGGCACCTGATGCAAGGGCGATCGGCAACATACCGATCACCATCGCAATGGTAGTCATTAGGATCGGACGCAAACGGGCATTGTTGGCATCTACCAGGGCCTGGAAAGTACTGGCCCCTTCTGCCTTACGCTGGTTGGTAAAGTCCACCAGCAGGATCGCGTTCTTAGCCACAAGGCCAATAAGCATGATTAATCCAAGTATCGTAAACAGGTTGAGCGAATTATTGGTTAACGCCAACGCCAGTAGGGCGCCAATGATCGAAAGTGGAATAGAAAATAAAACCACAAACGGGTAAACAAAACTATTGTACAAAGCCACCATGATCAGGTAAACCAAAACAACCGCAGCGATGAGAGCAATACCCAGCGATCCAAAACCTTCACTCTGGTTTTCCATATCACCGCTCCATACATAACCAACACCGGTAGGTTTGGGTAACTTATCAAAAGCGGCCTGCCATTCGGCTGCAACAGTTCCGGTAGGACGACCAACCGTCTGTGCCTGCACCGTCACCGATGTACTCTTGTCTCTTCTTTCTAACTGGCTCGGACCCGAACTCTCCCTGATATTTGCAAACTGTGATAAACGAATCTGTTCACCCTTGTCATTTACAAATAAAAGGTTGCTTACGTCGTTAATATTGCGACGATCGAAACTGGCATAACGGATATTGATGTCATACTCATATTCACCCTGGCGAAACTTGCCATCTGTGTTACCACTAAATGCAGTCTGCATGGTGGCGCCTACGGTCGACATCGACAATCCAAGCGAAGCCATTTTATCACGATCGACCTGTACATTGATCTCGGGGTTACCCGCTTCAACTGAAAGTTTCATCTCGGTGGCGCCCTGGATATTTTTCAGCTCTTCCATAGCCGCTTTGGCAAAGCTCATCACGCTATCCAATTCAGGACCTGTGACGATCAACGCAAGCGGTGCCTGCTCAGCGGAGCCCAGGATACTCACGGGAACGGTTTTCACTTTGGCACCAACCAGCAGGGGCTGTAATTCATTTTTGATCTTCGCCGCATAGATATTAGCTTCGTCTTCACGGTCTTTTTTCTCTACCAATTGCACGTTGATCTCCGACTTGTAAGCCGTTGCCCGCGAAGCACCCACGCCTTCGCTGGACTGACCTACCGTTGCGATCAGCTTGGTGACTTCTTTCTTGGTCTTCAGGTATTCTTCGGCTTTTTGCGTCATGGCATTGGTTTGCTCAATCGACGCATCCTTTGGCATTTCTATCTGTACCAGGAACTCACCACGGTCACTCTTGGCAAAAAACTCTGCTCCAATATATCCCGCACCAAGCAGGTAGAATGATGCGATCAGCATGGTGAATACAGCTGCAAGGGTTGTTTTTTTATGATTAAGTGACCATTTCAGTATCGATGTCACCCAATTTGTAAAACGCTTTAATCCATTTTCAAAACCAATGATGATCTTCCCAAAGAAAGTCTTGTTGGTTATCTTTTCCAGTTTCCCAAACCTGGACGATAACCAGGGTACAATGGTGAAAGAGGAAAGAAGCGATAACAAAGTAGCGATCGATACTGTCACACAGAACTGTTTGATGATATCCGCTGCGAGACCAGTACTCAGCGCGATGGGTACAAACACCACCACGATCACCAGGGTAATAGAGGTAACGGTAAAACCGATTTCCTTCGTGGCTTCGTATGCCGCACGTACCCGGTTTTTTCCCATCTCCATATGCCGGTAAATATTTTCCAGAACCACGATCGCGTCATCCACGAGTATACCTACCACCAGCGAGAGCGCCAGCAATGACATCAGGTTAAGCGAATAACCAAGTAAAGCCATCCCGATAAAAGTTGCGATCAGCGATGCAGGGATCGCCACCATTACGATCAGGGCGTTACGAACACTGTGAAGGAAGAATAACATCACCAGGGCTACCAGCAGGATCGCCAGCATAAGGTCGAAGATCACCGCGTTGGCAGACTGAAGCGTATACACTGAACTATCATTCGCCACTTTGATATCAAGACCCTGCGCAGCATAATCGTTATGAAGTTTATCGATCGTTGCGCGGATCTGTTCGCTTACACCTACTGCATTAGCATCGGATTGTTTGAGCACCTGTACCGCGATCGCGCTTTGCTGGTTTACACGGGCCAGTTTCTCCACATCTTTCTGCGCATCCTGTACATCGGCAAGATCTTTCAACCTGATCTGTACGCCATTTTGATTGGCGATCACGAGTTCCCTCAGCTCTTCTACGGTTTTATATTTTCCAGCCAGGCGGATCAGTACATCTTGCTCTGTTGTCTGCACACTACCTGTAGGAAAATCCAGGTTGGAAGAAAGGATTGCACTTTGAACCTGCAACAGGGAAAGACCATATCCTTCCAGGCGGTCGGCATCAATGCTGACCTGTATCTCTCTTTCCTGTCCACCGATCAGGTTGATCTGGGCCACACCTTCCACCCTTGACAGGATGGGTGAGATGCGTTTGTCCATCAGGTCGAAGAAAGCCGCCTCATCCATATTGGCGGAAGCCGACATCGTCATGATGGGAAGATCATCGAGTGAGAATTTATTCAAAGAGGGCGGATCAATATCTTCCGGCAGGTCTTTTAAAATGGCGTTGATCTTTCTTTGCGCGTCATTCAACGAATAGTCAACATCGGTACCGCTGTTCAGGGTAATGATGACCGAGGACATACTTTCAAAAGACCTGGTATCGATCTTCTTGATATTTTCCATCGAAGACAAAGCGTCTTCAATTTTTTTCGAAACCGTATTTTCCACTTCACTTGGTGAAGCGCCTGGGTAGACCGTCGTTACGGACACAACGGAAGGACTGAATTTGGGCAGGAGCTCATAATTCAGCGAAGAATAGCTTAGCAATCCACCCAGGATCAGTACAATAAAAAGTACGATGACAAGGGTGGGGCGTTTGATTGATATTTCTGCTAGTTTCATCTGTAAATATTTTGTTTGCCTGTTGGCTTTATTTGATCACAGAAATTTTACTTCCATCTGCAAGGTTCACCTGCCCGCTGGTGATGATGGTCTCACCTTCTGTTAATCCCTGCAGGATCTCAACCTGGTCGCCAAACACCCGACCCGCAATTACGTCGCGTAACCTGGCAGTGGAATCCTTTTCGGCAATAAACACTTTGTTGGTGCTTACGCTACCGGCAAATGCTGTACGGGGAATAGTGATCACAGGTGTGGTATTGCCGGGGGTAAAGAAGGCAGTACCAAACATGCCTGCTTTTAATTCGTTGCCGGGGTTGCTGGCGATTTCTATTTCTACGGGGAAGTTCAACGCTGCATCCGCCTTGGGTGCGATAAAGGAAATAGTACCCTCATATTTCCTGTCAGGAAATACGCTGGCTTTTACATTCACTTTATCTCCTTTCTTAAGGTTCGCAACCTGGTTTTCATTTACCGTGATCGCCAGTTTAAGACGTGATACATCTACCAGTTCAAAAAGCTGTGTACCGGGACTTACTACCGCACCTGGTTCGATATAGCGTTTGTTGACGATACCATTGATTGAAGATTTGATATTGGCATCACTCACGCGGATCTTTGCCTGTGCCAGCCTGGCCTGCGCATTTTCAAGCGATAAAACGGCCTGGTCAAGTTGTTGCTGTGTAACACCACCGGTTTTGAAAGCGTTTTCATAACGATGTTTATCACGCAGGGCGTTTTGATAAGCTGCTTCCGCGGTTTCAACATCAATGCTCAACACATCGGTCTTGATGATCGCCAGGGTTTGACCCTTGCGAACATAGTCTCCTTCCTTGGCCAATACACTAACTACCCGGCCTGAGTTTTCCGCCGCGAATTTAAGTTCCTGCCCCGGGGCAAAATTTCCATTGGCAGAGAATTCAAGCGCAATAGATTGTTTGGATACCGAACTGGTCCTTACTGCTACATTTCCATTCGCGGTTTGTGCAACTACGGCTGTTTTTTCCGCGTTCTTTTTCTTATTGCTGGCCAGTACAGATCCGATCAGGACAAATAAACCTGCCAGTACACAAACGGTGATAGCTGTTCTTACTATTTTTTTCTTTCTCATTTTATGTTTAGGTATTTTAGTTGATTAATGATTTTAACTGGCCGCGGCTTTTTATCAATTGAATTTCCGCTACACGATAGTTCAGCAATGCAGATGAATAATTGTTGTTCGCTTCTGTAAGCGAGGTTTCCGCATTCAACAGGTCTGTTAATGTAGCCAGCCCATTGTTATAGTTATTTTGAGTATTCGCAAAAACTTCTTTTGCCAGTTCCACGTTCTTTTGCTGGGCATTCAGGGTGATAATGCTATTGTTGATCTGTGTTTTCGCATTTTCATAAGCCAGGTTCAGCGCCAGCGAAGTGTTTTCAATATCTTCATTCAGTTTTTTCTTGCTGATGGCCGATTGTTTTATCCGTGCCTTTGTAGCCCCGCCATTGAAGATGGGGATTCGCAGGTTTAAACTAATAGAGGCCGCGTCAAACCAGTTGACACCACTGCTTTGTCCTTTGAACACAGGCAGTTTGTTGCCCATTCCCTGGTAGTTATAGCTACTCGAAAGAGAAAGACTGGGATAGTATTCACTTTTGTATGCTTCCTGTTGGTAATGCAGCAGGTTTTCCTGCTGTTTCAACACCCTCAATTCAGTACGGTCTTCCATATTGATGGTTTCACCCATGGCTACAGCCTGCGGCTGGATGGAGTTAATTTCATCCTGCGAGATACTGATCGGTGTGTGGATCGGCATGCCCATGAAAAACTTCAACTGGTTTTCAAGCAGTGTTACGCCATTTATTAATTGCTGGCGCTGGCTTTCGAGGTTGGAGATATTCACGGCAATACGATCCAGGTCAATTTTTTTCGCCAGCCCGTTTTCATATTGCCCCCTCAGTACACTATATATCTTTTTGGAGTTTTGAATTGTGGAGTCCAGTACACCAACCTGCTGACGTTGTACCAGGACCTGGTAGTAGTTGGTCGCCACCTGTTCGATAACCTGCTCTTCGGTCAGTTGTGAGCTGAGCCGGTAAAATTCCCTGGAGGCTTTAGCAGCGTCGAGCCCGGTTAAAACAGATTTGTCAAACAATGCCTGCGATAAAGTGACGCCGGCATTAGCGCCCCATTTCTGACCGAATGCCACCAGGATGGTTTCATCCGGATTGGGAGTGGGGCCAAAAATATTGGGCAGCGCACTCATTTGAAGCAAAGGGTTGTAGGTGAGTCCGGCTGATCCGTTTACCTGGGGCAGTGCCCGTGCTCGCACTTCATCTATCTGGTACTCGCTGTTTTCGAGATCCAGCTTTGATTTACGCGCCGACTGGTTTGCCCCCAGGGCATAATTCAGTGCATGCTTCAGGTCGAGTGACACAGGCTCCTGGGCTGTCGACGACAGGGTGCAAAGCACAATCCCCAAAAACAACAGGCCCTGTTTTGTTTTCTGATGTAGTTTAGTTGTGATACCAGTTTTCATCTATCTTCTTCTTTATTATATTAAACTTTTTAATTCTTTAGTTTAGCGTTAGTTTCTGCCATAATTCCCTGGTAGAATATCCTGATCAGTTCCTGTTGCCTGAAGAGCGCTTCACGGAAATCCTTTTCGACAGGCAGCGCACCTTTTTCTCTCACACAGGAAGAAATCGCACGAAGCGTTTCCAGGAGGAGTTCAGCGGTTTTTTGGGTATCGATCGGTCTTAATTCGCCCGAGCGAACACCTTTTTCAAACAATTGTGTCACCAGGCCTGCTTCTTTTCCTACCAGGTATTCTTTCCAGTTATGAAAAGCGTTATGCTTCACGATCTCCATGTGTTCGGCCTGCGTGAGCAGCATATAATATTTTTCAAAAAACACGCTTTTTACCTCGGTGAGTTTCAATAATGCTTCTTTTACAGTAGCCGAGGCTTCCATTTCACTTTTCAGCTGTTCACCGTATTCACGTGTTAGTTTTTCTACCGTGGCATTTACCAGCGATTGCTTATCCTGGTAATAATAGGAGAGGGCCTGTTTGGTGATGGCCATGTCTTCGGCCACCTCGGTAAGCGTGGTCTTGCTGATCCCGAAATGTGCGAAGCGCCTTAAAGCAGCTTCTACAATCTGGGTCTGCATGGTGGGATTTTCCGTCATAGTTTGACTATTTGATAAACTGACTTTATTGAATGAAAAGTCAAAAGTAAGACAAAAAAAATAATCTCAGGAATTTTTAATTGTTAAACCATTGAAAAAAACCAGGGCAAATTCCTGTTCACGCTTTAAAATGGCCTGGAATTCTTTTTTGTCGGGCATCAGGCTGGCGGATTGGGAGAGGTGGACGATCCGGAAGGATTCCATAAAGTCAAAAAACAATTCCGCCTTTTTTTTAGTGTCCTTTATTTTAAACACACCGGTCTGGATTCCTTTTTCTAAAATGGCGATAATCCGCTGTAATTCAATTTTTTTAAAGTGGGCAAATACCGGTTGCAATTCGACCGGAAGGTTGGAACGGGTAAAACTCCTTACATACTCTAATATATTATGGTATCGGATTATGAAATCAGTCCTTAGTTGCAGGAAATTCTGGATAGCCTTAAAAGGATCGTTTTCCCTGGTCATCTCTTCCTCGTATGACTGGGTTCCTGATTTGGCGATGGTGGCCAGTACTTCGGCATACAGGTTCAATTTATCGGGAAAATAATAATACAGGGAGGCTTTTGAGAAAGAAAGGTCCGCAGCGATCTCAGCCATGGTGGTTTTTGCGACCCCAAAATGCGCAAAGCGTTTGATCGCTGCTTCAATAATTGCTTCCCGCTTTTGATCCTGCGCCATATTCACAAAGAAACGGCTTTTTGATTAAAAGATTGAATCACCACTGACACTATGGGTGCGCATGTTTTAAGTAACTTCGGCACCAGGATTTTTCTCTCAAAAAGGAACTACTGCATGGGCCACTTACCGGATCTGATACATGATCTAGCCTTGATTTTAATGGCTGGTGCGCTGATCACACTCTTATTCAAAAGAATCAAACAGCCGCTGGTCCTGGGTTATATTATCGCCGGCTTCCTTGTGGGGCCATATTTTAAGCTGGTACCAACCGTAGCCGATACCGCCAACATTGAAACATTCGCCGAGATCGGTGTAATCTTCCTGCTTTTCAGTCTTGGTCTGGAATTTAGTTTTAAAAAACTGATGCGTGTCGGTGGCTCCGCATCGGTAACTGCCTTTGTAGAGATCATTTTTATTACGGTCAGTGGTTATTTCCTCGGTAAACTGATGGGCTGGACTACCATGGACAGTCTGTTCCTGGGTGGTATGCTGGCCAGCTCTTCCACCACGATCATTCTTCGTGCCTTTGATGAACTGGGTGTAAAGACAAAACAATTTGCGGGTATCGTATTCGGCGTGCTGATCGTAGAAGATATCGTAGTGATCCTGTTGATGGTGTTGCTATCGACCCTCGCAGTAACCCAGCAATTTGAAGGCACCGGCATGTTGCTGACCATTCTGAAATTACTTTTTTTCCTGGCATTGTGGTTTATTGCCGGCATCTACCTGTTGCCAACTTTTTTGAAAAGAGCCAAAAAGCTCATGGATGAAGAAACCCTGCTGATCCTGTCGCTGGGTCTTTGTCTTGGTATGGTCGTGCTGGCAACACAGGTTGGGTTCTCCGCGGAACTCGGCGCGTTCGTGATGGGTTCCATCATTGCCGAAACCACTTCCGCGGAAAAAGTGGAGCACCTGATCAAACCTGTGAAAGATCTTTTCGGAGCTGTGTTCTTTGTATCGGTAGGGATGATGATCAACCCCGCCGCGATGGTGGAATACGCCGTACCTATATTACTGGTTACCCTTCTCACGCTTTTTGGAAAACTATTCAGTACCACGATAGGCGCATTGTTATCGGGACAGCCATTAAAACAGTCTGTGCAGGTGGGTATGAGTATGGCGCAGATAGGTGAGTTCGCATTTATCGTGGCTACCCTGGGTCTTTCACTTGGTGTGATTTCCGAGTTCCTGTTCCCAGTTGCTGTTGGTGCATCTGCCATAACAACGTTCACCACGCCCTATCTTATCAAGTACTCCGAGCCGTTTTATAATTTTATTTCGAAGATATTACCAGAGAAATGGGTGGTGAAACTGAACCGCTATACTTCAGGTACCCAGAGTATACAAGCCGAAAGCGAGTGGAAAGTTGTGTTGAAATCCTATGTCTATATAGCTATTACGAATGGTATTGTGCTGCTTGCACTGCTTTTGCTAACCACTAATTTTTTTGCCCCATTCCTCCAGGAGAATATCGCCAATGAAGGTTTGAGAACAACAATCCTGTTGGTGGTTTCTCTTGGGGCAGGCGCCCCGTTTATGTGGGCGTTTATGGCAAAGCGTCCCAGCAACCAGGCCTATAAGGAACTTTGGCTGGATAAAAAATATAACCGTGGTCCCCTGCTGATCGTCGAGATCATCCGGAACGTGCTTGGTTTAATTTTCCTGGGTATTTGGGTCGATCAGCTGGTATCCACCCAGGTGGCCATCTTTGCCACGGTCGCGATCGCCATATTTGTGCTGATCATTTTTTCACGCAGGATTCACAAAGTTTACCAGCGTATTGAAAAAAGATTTGTGGCCAACCTGAATGCAAGGGAAACTGCCGCTGCCAATGATAACTCTTTTGACGCGCAGTTA